>JBBSKF010000040.1:0-22687 GCA_038256525.1 Mycobacteriales bacterium
CTGTGGATGCATGAAAACAACTGTCCACAGCCAACATTGATTTGACACGTCCGTCAGGTCCGGTAGTATCGAACACGTGAGCGAAGGGCGTACGGCGGCCGCCGGCCTTGTCGTGCCCGACCTCGACGGGATGCCCGGTGCTCTCCTGCTGGGGTTGGCGGTGGACCGGCTACTTGCCGAGGTCCCGGTCGAGCTGGACGGGGACAGCGCGCTGGCCCGGGCCGGGTCGGTGCTGATCGCCCGCGAACGGCTGGCCGCGGTCGCACTCGCGGCGGTGCAGGACATCGACTGCCGGGAGCTGTACGCCCTGGCCTGCGCCGGGAGCACCCGCAGCTGGCTGCGCACCCAGCTCAGCGGCGACCAGGGCCAGCTCGGGCTGGCCCGGCGCCTCGCGGACCGGCCGCTGGTCACGGGGGCCCTGGCCGACGGGCAGATCTCGCTACGGGCCGCCGGGCAGCTCGGCGGGGCACTGGACCAGGTCCCCACCCAGGTCGCCGAACCGGCACTGCTCGCAGTGCTCACCGACGGGATCGCCGGGCTGCTCGGAGCAGTCACCGGCTCACACCTGCTCCCCGAGGTGCCACCCAGCCCGCACGCCCTGGCCGTCCGGGCCGAGCTCGCCACGGTCACCGCCGCGGTCTGCGCGGCGACCACCGCCACCCCCGCGGCCCGGCTGGAACCAGCGGTGCTGCTGCTGGCCCGGCACCTTTCCCCCGGGCTGCTCGGCCCGTCGCTGGGCTACCTGCTCGACGCGCTGCTACCCGACGGGATCGACCTACCCGACCCTGATGAGTACTACCTGCACCTGCAACCACTGCTCGACGGCGACTGGGACCTACGCGGCCACCTCGACCCCGAGACCGGCACGCTGCTCGCCCGCGAGATCGACCGGCGCCACAAGGCCAGCACCGGCCAGCCGGCCGACCAGGCCGAGGAGACCGAGACCGAAGACGCGGACGCGGACGCGGACGCGGACGCGGTCGGCGACGAACCCGACGACGAGAACGACGACGGGCCGGTCGAGGAGATAGCCAACCCGGCGTCCGACGAGACAGATGACGAGCCGGACGGCGTCGAGCCGGCGACGACCGACGAGCCCGTCATCGCCCTGACCGCCGAAACCGCCGAGGACAGCGCGCCCTGGCTGCTGCCCACCCCCGACCCGCACGCCTCCACCAGCGACCGGCCGGTCCCAGCCGGGCAACGCCGGCACGACGCGCTCACCCAGCTGCTGCGCGACACCGCCAGCCTGACCGCCGGCAGCGGCCGACCCGCCCCCGCCGCGATGCTCATCACCAGCAGCATCGAAGCACTCGAAGGCCGGCTCGGGGCGCTCCCCGGCACCCTTTCCACCACCGGCCAGCCGATCAGCCTGCCCGCCGCAACCCTGCGCCGGCTCGGCTGCAACAGCGAACTCACCGCCGTCCTGCTCGACGCCGCCGGGCACCCCGTCGGCGCCAGCAGCACCCGACGAAGCGCCAACCGCAAAGAACGCGCCGCCCTACGCATCCAATGGGGACCATGGTGCGCCATCGACGGCTGCCCCAACACCGACACCGTCCCGCACCACGTTCCGCCCTGGTGGCTGACCCGCACCACCCGCCTACGCGACCTCATCCCGATCTGCGACCACGACCACCGCGCCGTCCACGAACAGCACCGCACCCTCCGACTCAAAGACGGCCGGCACATCGACGAATACGGCTGGACGAAGATCCCAGCGGGCCGGTGAACGACTTCCGGCGGTAGGCGGCCGAGCGGCGCACCGGCGGGTGTCCCCGCAGCTCGATTGCTACATCGGGCGGCGTATCAGGAGACAGGTCTGCGCGCTCCTGCCCTCAGCGTGCCGGCAATCCGCCCGGCCGGCCGACCCCCGGGAGCGTCGATGACCACCGCCCAGATGCACCGCACGAGCGACCGGCTGTTCTATGGCCGCGCGCTGGTCGTCGCCAACCCAGCGGCGGCGGGCGTGAACGCCAGCGTCCTCGACGAGGTCTGCGCGCGGCTGGCGCCGTGCTGCGAAGTGGTGCAGCAACGACGGACGACGGCGCCCGGTAGCGCGACGGCACTGGTGTCCGAGGCCTGCCGCGACGCGCGCCCCGACGTGGTCGTGGCGGTCGGCGGGGACGGGACCGTGCAGGAGGTCGCCGAGGCGCTCAGCCGCCTGCCCGGGCGGCCCCCCGACCTGCTCGCCCTTCCGGCGGGCAGCGGCAACTCCACCTGCCGGAACCTCTGGGGCGGGCTCGACCTGCCGCAGGTGCTCGACCTCGCCCTCGACCCAAGCGCACACCGCGTGCGGCGGGTCGACCTGCTTCACCTCGTCGAAGCGCGACGCTCGGTCGTGCTCGGCGCATCGACCGGCTTCCTCGCCGAGGTGCTCATCGGCGCCCGTGACCTGGACGCCACGATCGCCGGTTTCGATCGCTACCTCGTCGCCGCCGCCCAGGTCCTCGAAGCGATGCCCGCACACCCGACCCGGGTGACGGTCGACGGAGTCGTGCTGTCCGACGGACCGACCTCGTCGGTGGCCGTGGGTGGCGGACGCTTTCGCGCCCGGGACTTCCAGTTCCTGCCGCTGTCCCTGCTCGGCGACGGGCTGCTCGACGTCAGCACGATCGGCGCCCTGGACAGTGCGCAGACCGCCGTCCTCGCGCCGCTCGTCCCGGGCGGTGAACACCTGCTGCTGCCGCAGGTCGAATACACCCGCGGACGCCGCATCGAGATCGAGCGCACCGACGGGCAGCCGCTGGTCGCGGAGTTCGACGGGGAGATCTGGGCCACTGCCGGTCCGACGATGACCGTCGAGGTCCGACCGGCAGCGCTACGCGTGCTCGCCCCCATCACACCCCCCTGCGGCTGACCCGCAACCCTTCGATTCGGAGACGCATCATGACCGCGACCATCACCGAGACGACCGAGACCGTCGTGCCGCCGCCGCCGGCCACCGACCCCTTCCCGGAGCTGCTGGGACGGGTCAAGGCCGCCGGCCTGCTCGATCCACGTCCGCGCTACTACCTGGTCAAGATCGTCGTCAACCTGCTCTTGCTCGCGGCAGGCTGGGCGATGGTCGTCGCCGTCGGCGAGTCCTGGTGGCAGCTGGCCGTCGCGGCGTACATGGGCTTCTGCTACACCCAGACCGGCTTCGTCGGACACGACATCGGCCACCGGCAGGTGGCGCGCAGCAGGCGGCGTCAGGACCTGCTCGGCCTTGTGCACGGCAACCTGCTGATGGGCTTCAGCTACGGCTGGTGGGTCGGCCATCACAACAAGCACCACAGCAACCCCAATCACCTGGAGAAGGACTCCGACATCACCCGGCGACGGGTCATCTTCATCCCCGAGCAGGGCCCGACCCGCAAGGGTCGCGCGAAGCAGTTCATCGTCCGGCACCAGCACGTGCTCTTCTACCCGCTGCTCACGACCGAGGGCCTCGGCCTGCGCACGGAGAGCCTGAAAGCCCTGCGCCGCGGCCTACCTCGGCTCAATGCCATCGAGGCCGTGCTGATCGCCGTCCATCTCGCCGCGTACTTCACGGTCATCTTCTGGGTGATGACACCGGCTCAGGCCGTTGCCTTCATGCTGACGATGAACCTGCTGTTCGGCCTGTACATCGGCTCGGTCTTCGCGCCCAACCACAAGGGGATGCCGATCCAGATGCCGGGCGAGGAATGGGACTGGATGACCCGCCAGGTCATCACGTCTCGCAACATCCGCTCCTCTCACCTCACGGACTACCTGTACGGCGGGTTGAACTACCAGATCGAACACCACCTGTTCCCCGCGATGCCACGCACCGCGCTACGCAAGGCGCGACCCATCACCGTCGCGTACTGCCGGGAGATCGGCATGCCCTACCACGAGGTGTCGGTGTGGCAGTCCTATGTCGAGGTGCTGCGCCACCTGCACCGGACGACCAAGGCCTATCAGGACAGCTGCACGCCGACCGCCTGAGCTGTATCAGCGCGCCGTATCCGCACTCATACCTTCGTCCCGCCGACGCGGTGGGGACCGCCGACCAGGAGCCGACATGCACACCATGCCCACCGCCCTCCCGCTTCACGGGCGCCGCCGCACCGTCCTGCTGACCGGCGCCTCCGGGGTCGTGGGCAGCGTCCTGCTGCCGCGCCTTCGCGGCTTCGAGGTCATCGCGCTGGTGCACCGCACCCCGGTGGTCGCAGCGGGGGTGAGCTCGGTGACGGGCGACATCAGCGCACCGCGGCTGGGCCTGTCGGACCGGACCTACCGCGAGCTCGCCGGCCGGGTCGATGCCGTCGTGCACTGCGCGGCCGTCACCGACTTCGCCCGCAAGGACGGCAGCCTCGAGGCCACGAACGTCGTCGGCACGCAGCGGATGGCGGACTTCGCGGCGGACGCGGGAGCAACGCTCTACCACGTGAGCACGGCCTTCGTCGGCACGAGTGCGCAGGCCGGGCGCAGCAGCACCTCGGTCGGCTACGCCGCCTCCAAGGCCGCCGGGGAACAGGTCGTGCGCGCCAGTGGGGTGCCCGCCGTGATCCTGCGCCCGTCGGTCGTGATCGGCGATTCGGTGACCGGACAGATCGCGGCCTTCCAGGGACTGCACCGCCTGGCCGGCGCGATCCTCACGGGCGCCGTGCCGATGATCCCCTTCGACGCCGACTGGCCGATCGACTTCGTCCCCTGCGACGTCGTCGCCGATGCCATCGCGACCGTCGTCGAGCGGGGCCTGACCGAGGGGGAGTTCTGGGTCACCGCCGGTGAGCGTTCGCTGCGCCTGCACGAGGCGGTGTCGCTCACCGTGGAGCTGGGTGGCGAGCTCGGCCTGCAGCTGGACGCCCCGCGCTTCGTCTCGCCGGACCTGTTCGACCGGCTCATCGCCCCGGTCTTCCTCGACGCTCTCCCATCCAAGGTCCGCCGCTCGGTGCTGCGGCTCTTGGACTCGTTCGCGACCTACCTGTGCGCCGGGGTGGCGATGCCGAGCAGCCTTCCGGAGTTGCAGGCGCTCGGCGTGATGGCGCTGCCGGACCAGCGGCTGTCGCTGCGCCGCAGCGTGCTCCAGCTGGCGGCCGCCAACGCACCCGCTCCGGAGCGGGCGGTTGCCTGATGACCTCCCTCCTGTCCGACCTGGTGCCGACCCAGCCCGGTCCGCCGGTCCAACAGTCGCCGTCCGCCCTGCGCGACAGCGTCCTGCGCCGGTACGGCGCCCACGTCAACACCTCGCTGGCCGGCCTCGCCCGCATGCTCGGCGCTCCGGTCGAGGTGCGCTCGGCGGGGACGAAAGTTTATGGCGCCGGGGGCGAGACCTACCTGGACTGCGGCGGTTTCGGGGTCTTCCTGCTCGGTCACTGCCATCCGCGGGTCGTGTCTGCCGTCCGTCGTCAGCTCGAGACCCATCCTCTGGCCACCCGACTGTTCCTCAACGAGCAGCTGGCCGAGGCCGCCGAGGCGCTGGCCACCGTCGCACCCGAGGGCCTGGACTACGTGCTGCTCACCAACTCCGGCGCGGAGGCGACCGAGGTCGGCCTGAAGCTCGCCCGGCTCGCGGGCAGGACGCGAGTCCTGGCCATGGAGGGCGGTTTCCACGGCAAGACGCTCGGAGCGGTGTCGGTCACCGGCCGGGCGCAGTATCGCGACCCGTTCGCCCCGCTGCTGCCGGATGTGTCCTTCCTGCCCTTCGGCGACGTGCCGGCCCTCACCGCGGCCCTCTCCGTCGACGGGCACCGGACCGCCGTCGTGCTGGAGCCCGTGCAGGCCGAGGGCGGCGTACGCCTGCCACCGCCCGGATATCTGCAGGCCGTCCGCAAGAGCTGCACCGCGGCCGGTGCTGTCCTGATCCTCGACGAGATCCAGTCGGGCCTCGGCCGGCTGGGTGCCTGGTGGGGAGCGGAGCTGGCCGGCATCCGCCCCGACGTGCTGCTCGTCGGCAAGATCCTCGGCGGTGGCGTCATGCCGGTCGGGGGGGTTGTCGCCACCGCCGAGCTGTTCGCCCCGCTGAACGCCGACCCGCTCCTGCACTCCTCGACCTTCGCCGGGAGCCCACTGGCCGCAGTCGCCGTGACCGCGACGCTGTCGGCGCTCGCGGACGAGGGCATCATCGAGCGGGCCGCGGCGCTCGGCCCGCAGGTGCTCGAGCTTGCCCGCGGCGCGGTCGCGGCGCACTGCCCGCACCTGGTCCGTGACGTGCGCGGCCAGGGCCTGCTGCTCGGGCTCGACTTCGTGTCCGGTGAGGCAGCAACCGAGTTCCTGATCGGCCTGCTCGAGGAGCACGTCATCCCGTCGTACTCGCTGAACGCCAGCAACGTGCTTCGTCTCACGCCGCCTGCCCTGCTGGACACCCGCGACCTCGACTGGCTGGAGCGCGCACTCCACTGCGCCGCCCGGCACGTCGCGCGCACCGTCGTGCCATCCGCCTGACCCGTCCCTGTCATCCCGGTCCCGAGGAGATCCTCATGCGCACAGTCATTCTCACGATGAACGTCCCGGGCCGCTCGCCCGACGAGGTCTTCGCGACCCTGTCGGACTTCGCCCGCTATCCCGAGCTCAGCCCGGCGGTGCGCAGCGTCACCGTCAGCAGCGTCAGCGACGACGTGACGGTGTCGAGCTGGGAGGTCGCCTTTCGTGCCGGACTGCTGCGCTGGGTCGAGCAGGACACCTTCGACCGGACGGCTCGCACCATCGTCTTCCGCCAGCTCGAGGGTGACGTCGCGCTGTTCGACGGCTCGTGGCAGTGCGAGCGGAGCCCGCACGGCACGACCATCACCTTCCAGGCCCGGCTCGACATGGGCATCCCGAGCCTGGCTGACGCCCTCGAGCCGATCGCAGCCCGCACGCTGGTCGAGAACACCCTGTCCATCGTGCGTGGCCTGTTCGGTGAGCGGACCCTGCTCATGTCGTCAGTGGTCGGCGTCCCGGCGCCGGTCGGCAGTGCGTCATGAGCTTCCTTGCCGCTGAGCGGACGTGCCTCGAGCGCTGGCTGCCCGGTCTGGACAAGCTGCTCGCCGACATCCCCCTGCTCGAGCTGGAGAAGCCGGGAAACTCTTCGCTGCAGAGCTTTCGGGATGCGGGTGGCCCGGCGCTGCTGGTGCCGACCGAGTACGGCGGGGCGGGCGCCACCCTCGGCGACGCCGTCCGCGTGCAGCGCGCCATCGGCAGCCGTTCACCGTCGCTGGCCGTCGCGACCACCATGCACCACTTCTCCGTCGCGTCCCTGGTGGAGCTCACCGCGCAGGGGGACGGCTTCGAGTGGGCGATGCTCACGGCCATCGCCGAGAACTCCTGGCTGCTCAGCTCCGGCTTCGCCGAGGGCCGGCCGGGCCAGCACATCCTGGCGCCGACCATGCGGGCGACCGTCGTCGACGGTGGCCTGCTCGTCAACGGGGTGAAGAAGCCCTGCAGCCTCACCTGGTCGATGGACCTGATGAGCGCGAGCGTCGCTGTCGCCGACCCGGCGGGCGGTCCCGACCGCCCGGCGGTCGTCCTCATCCCGGCCTCGAGCCCCGGCATCGAGCGCTCGCCGTTCTGGCAGAGCTGGATCCTTGCCGGCGCCGAGAGCGACCAGGTCGTGTTGCGGGACGTCCATGTGGACGCCTCGCTCGTCTTCTACCCCCAGGTCGGCCTGACGATGGACCCGATCCAGGCCCGTGGCTTCGTCTGGTTCGAGCTGCTGATCGCCGCCTCCTATCTCGGGGCGGCGTCCGCTCTTGCCGAGCGGGTCATCAGCTCCGGCAAGGGCTCGGCGACGGACCGCGCGGTGCTCGCGATCGAGCTGGAGACCTCGGCGGCAGCCCTCGAGCAGGTCGCCGAAAGCGCCGACGAAGAGGTCGATCTCGATCGGCTCCTGGCCCGCGCGCTGTGCGCGCGCTACGCCGCCGAGCGGTCGATCGAACGGGTCGTCATGGGCGCCGCGGCGGCCGCCGGCGGAATGGCCTTCATCGGCTCATCCGACGTCGCCTACCTGCTTGCTGCGAGCCGCGCCCTGGCGTTCCACCCCCCGTCCCTTGCCGCCGCGAGCGAACCCTTGGCGCGGCATCTCGCCGGCAGCGCCCTGACCCTGTGAGGACGGCATCCCATGGACTCCCACAACCTGTTCTGTACACCGGTCACCTACCGCTTGCTCCGCCTGGAATACGCCGTTGCGCTGTTCGGCGCGGCGCTGCTGCTCCTTCAGCACCTGGCCGAGGTCCGCTGGTGGGCCTTCGTCGCGCTGTTCGTCTACATCGACCTGATCGGCTATCTGCCCGGGGCGCTCGCCTGGCGGCGGTCCGGCGGCGGCCCGATCCCGCGTCGCTACTACGTGCTCTACAACGCGATGCACAGCCTGCTCACCGCTGCTGTCGTGGCCGGCGCGTGGTGCCTGCTCGTCGGGCCTGAGTGGGCGCTGCTCGCACTTGCGCTGCACCTGTTCGGCGACCGCGCGCTGTTCGGCAACTTCCTCAAACCGTTCGGGGTCGGCTTCGAGCCCGAGACCTGCCCCGCCTACCTGGAGTTCGTGACCCGCTATGAGCAGTCCTGCGCTGCAGCCCCGATCGTTGCTCCCACCCACCTTGCTGCGGCCTGACACCGCCGCCGCCGCGGCCGTGCTGTCCCGGCACGCCCAGAACCCGTCGGCGTTCCTCGCCCTCAACCGCGACACCCAGCACTTCCGGGTGCCCGGGTTCGACGGCCTCATCGCCTTCCGCCCGGCCGGCCGGCGGGCGCTGGTCCAGCTGGGTGGCGTGTTCGCCGCCCCCTGCGACCAGGACACGCTGCTGGCGGCGTTCCTGCGGTCCGCGGCCAAGCAGCGCCGACGCGTCGTCACCGTGCAGCTCACCGAACAGGACACCGCGCTCTACGCCCGGCACGGCTTCACGGTGAACCAGCTGGGCGCGAACTACGCCCGTACGCTCTCCGGTTTCAGCCTTTCCGGCAAGAAGCACATGCAGCTGCGCAACAAGGTGTCCCGGGCACGCCGCGCGGGCGTGCAGGTGGCGGAGGTCGGCGTGGATCTTCCCGGCTCACCCGCCCTCGAGGACCAGCTGGACGCCCTCGATGCCGTCTGGCTGCGCTCCAAGGGCCGGCACGTCAAGGAGCTGTCCTTCCTCGTGGGGGAGCGGGGCGGCCCGGCGGCCTCGCTGCGCCGGCTTTTCGTCGCGCGGTCCGCCGAGGGCTCGGTGCTTGCCTACGTGAGCTTTTCCCCGGCGTACGGCCGCCAGGCCGGCTGGCTGCACGACCTGTCGAGACGCGATCCGGCGGCGCCGCCCGGGGCGCTGGAGGTCGTGGTCGTCTCGGCGGTGGAGCGCTTCCGCGCCGAGGGCGCCGGCTATCTGCACTTCGGCTTCACGCCCTTCACCGGGCTGGCCGCCGAGCACGACGTGCCGGGGGGCAGCCGGCTCGCGGCGCGGATCGTTCGGCTGCTCGCGGACCACGGCTCCGCGGTCTACCCGGCCGCCGATCAGCTTGCCTACAAGCACAAGTGGGGCCCGGACGTCATTCAGCCGGAATACATCGCCTTCGCCGGCGGGGTGCGCCCGGGCGCCGTCTGGAGCCTGTTGCGGCTGACCAACGCGGCGTGATCGGTCCGGAGTGGTGACATGGGCGTCGTACGGGCACGATGGCGCCATGGCCACTGCATCCTGGAACGGAACTGTCATCGCCCGGTCCGACGACACCGTCGTGGTGGAGGGCAACCACTACTTCCCGCGTTCAGCGGTGACGGACGGTGTGCTCGCCGAGTCCGCGACGACCACCGTCTGCCCGTGGAAGGGGACGGCGAGCTACGCCTCGGTCGTCGTCGACGGGCAGAGCAACACCGACGCCGCGTGGTACTACCCCGACCCCAAGGACGCGGCTGCCGAGATCTGTGACCGCGTGGCCTTCTGGAAGGGCGTCGAGGTCACGGCGTAGGCCGTCGGCGCGTCGGGGCGGAACCGGGTCGGTAACCTGCCGAGCGTGAGCCAACCCGCCGACGCCGACACGGTCCTGGTCGTCGACTTCGGAGCGCAGTACGCCCAGCTCATCGCCCGCCGGGTGCGCGAGTGCCACGTCTACTCCGAGATCGTGCCGCACACGATCACCGCTGAGCAGATCCGGGCGCGCAACCCGAAGGCGGTGATCCTGTCCGGCGGCCCCTCCTCGGTCTATGCCGAGGGAGCGCCGCAGGTGGCTGCCGGGCTGTTCGACACCGGCGTCCCGACCTTCGGTATCTGCTATGGGTTCCAGGCGATGGCGGCCGCCCTCGGCGGCGTCGTCGCCCGGACGGGCACCGCGGAGTACGGCCGCACCGAACTCGCGGTCGTCGACGCCGGCGTGCTGCTGTCCGGGCTCCCGGCCGCGCTCAACGTCTGGATGTCGCACGGCGACGCAGTCGCGGAGGCGCCACCGGGATTCACGGTGACCTCAGCCACGGGCGCGACCCCGGTCGCCTCCTTCGAGGATCGCGGGCGGGGCCTCTACGGCGTGCAGTTCCACCCCGAGGTGCTGCACAGCGAGCACGGCCAGCAGGTGCTCGAGCACTTCCTGCTCGAGGCCGCCGGTTGTCGCCCGACCTGGACGATGGTCAACATCGTGGAGGACCAGGTCGAGCGGATCCGCGCGCAGGTCGGCGACAAGCGCGTCGTCTGCGGGCTGTCCGGCGGGGTCGACTCGGCCGTCGCGGCGGCGCTGGTGCAGCGCGCCGTCGGCGACCAGCTTACCTGCGTTTTCGTCGATCACGGCCTGCTGCGCAAGGGCGAGGCCGAGCAGGTGGAGCAGGACTTCGTCGCCTCCACGGGTGTGCAGCTCCGGGTCGCCGACGCTGCCAAGCGTTTCCTCGACGCGCTCGCCGGGATCTGCGACCCGGAGGCCAAGCGCAAGGCAATCGGGCGGGAGTTCATCCGCGTGTTCGAGCAGGAGGCGCGCGCCATCGTCGGCGAGTCCACCGAGCCGGTCGAGTTTCTCGTACAGGGAACGCTCTATCCGGACGTCGTCGAGTCCGGCGGCGGCTCGGGGGCATCGAACATCAAGAGCCACCACAACGTCGGCGGGCTGCCCGACGACCTGCAGTTTGCCCTGGTCGAGCCGTTGCGGACCCTTTTCAAGGACGAGGTACGCCGCGTCGGCATCGAGCTCGGGCTGCCCGAGGCGATCGTGTGGCGCCAGCCGTTCCCTGGCCCGGGGCTCGCCATCCGCATCATCGGCGAGGTGACGCAGGAGCGTCTCGACCTGCTGCGCGAGGCCGACGCGATCGCTCGCTCCGAGCTCACCGCGGCGGGGCTCGACCGCGACGTCTGGCAGTGCCCGGTGGTGCTGCTCGCGGACGTGCGCTCGGTCGGCGTGCAGGGCGACGGCCGTACCTACGGTCACCCTGTGGTCCTGCGGCCGGTGTCCTCCGAGGACGCGATGACCGCCGACTGGTCGCGCATCCCGTACGACGTGCTGGCCAGGATCTCGACGCGAATCACCAACGAGGTGCCCGAGGTGAACCGGGTCGTGCTCGACGTGACGAGCAAGCCGCCGGGCACGATCGAGTGGGAGTAGGGCCCCTACCAGCGGTGGGCGACGTCGACCACGAGCCTCGAACCCGCGCCCGGTCCGGGCAGCACGAAGGTCCGGAACGGCAACCGCGCGCGTACGCCCAGCCCGATCGTCGTCTGGCCCTCGAAGCTGCCGGCCCAGCCGACCTGGCGGAACGTGCGGTAGGTGCTCACATTGACGAGGTTGCCCGGGCTGACGAAGAAGGAGTCGGTCGGCGCGACAGGCGCTTTCACGATCACCTGCAGGAATGCGCCACCGCGGAGGGGCACCACGTCACCCGAGCCGTCGAACGCGACTGCCGGCACGTAGCGGACGTCGTAGGCGCGCGCGAGGTTGCCGTCGACGTCCACGACGAGGCGGTCGAAGCAGGCGTGCCGACCGGCGCGTACGTCGGAGATCTCTGCCGTGGTCATCACTGGACCGGCCTTCGGCAGCGAGCCCCAGTTCACGGCACACGAGGCCGTCGAGTGCGCCTGCGCCTGCGCCGGACCCCAGATGCCCATGGCTGCGGTGACGATCAGGATCGCTGTTGCGGTGAGCGTGGTTCGTACGAGCTTCCTCATGATGTGCTCCGCCTCGTGCCGATGGTGGTCCTTTCAAGAGCAGGACGCGCGAGCGAGGCAGCAGGTTGCATGCCCGCTTTCGGGGAAGGCGAAGGGGCATGGAGCACTTCACGATTGCGACCGTTGCCGAGCAGAGCGCTGACTTCCGACGGGTCCTGTGGACCGGTGAGCACACCCAGTTGGTCGTCATGACCATCCCGGTGGGCGGGGAGATCGGCGTCGAGAAGCACGAGGAGAACGACCAGATACTGACTTTCGTCAGCGGGACCGGTGAGGCGACCGTTTCCGGACAGTCGCGCAAGGTGGCGCAGGGCGACCTGGTCGTCGTGCCGGCCGGCCTCACCCACAACTTCGTCAACACCGGGCCGAACCCGCTGGTGCTCTACACCGTCTACGGTCCGCCCGAGCACAGTGACGGAGCCGTGCACAAGACGAAGGAGGAGGCCGACCGACTGGAGGAGGCCGGTAAGGACGAGCCGCCGGAGTAGGTCAGCGCGGCGGGTCGACGACGCGGATCCAGACGGCCCGTAGCTGGTCGTAGGACGCCTCCAACACCGCCAGTCGGGGGTCCGGGCCGTCCAGCAGCCGACCGGTGACCAGCGGTCGCAGCGGGGCGAGCCGACGGTCCGACAGCACCGCGTCCACCGCAGTCCGCTCGCCGCCGACGACGACGGCGTCCAGTGAGCCGGTGGCCGGCAGGAGGACCCGGGTGGCCGTGTCGGCGAAGGCGTCCAGCGCCACCCGTACCTGCCCCTCCCGCCGCCGCGCGAAGCGCTGCTGGGACTGACCGCCGGCCGCCGACCGGCCGTGCACCTGGCGGGTGGTGATCTTCGACGTGGTCAGCCGCGGGCCGTCGAACACGCCGCAGGCGCAGCCGCCGAGCCGGACCAGCAACACGCCGATCCGCCGGTCGCGCAGGACGTGCTCGACCAGACCTGCGTCCAGCGGCGGGTACGGCACCTCGATCTCGGCGACCGCCCCGTCCTCGGCGACCAGGCGCACGGTGCGTTCGTCGAACTCGCGGACCACCGCACCGTGCCGGGCTGCGAAGCCGTCCAGCCAGCGCTGCAGCCGTTCCGGGGCGGTGGTCACCCACCTGCCGCCGCCGGCCGCGGGTCGGTTCATGCGTCCGGGTTCGCCGATCGGGGCGGGCGGAGGCTGGCGAGCAGGCCGACAGCGCCGACCGCGATGAGCACGACCGGACCGGCCCAGCGGCCGTCGACCGACAGCTCCGTCGTGTCCGCGACGAGGAACAGCACAGCGGTCAGCACCAGCAGCAGCCCCGCCATCAGCGACACCACGTCGCGGCGGTGCCGCGTCATCTCAGCCCTGGACACGACGCACCTCGATCTCGCCGAGACCGACCTTCAGGGCGAGCTCGATCTCCGGTCCGGTGTCCGGTCCGAGCTCGAAGGTCTCGCGTTCGTCGCCGAAGCGCTCCGTCCGGGTCTCCCGGCCGTCGGCAACCTGCGTGACCTCGCCGAGCCCGACCTCGGTCACGACGCGCACCCGCAGGTTCTCCGGCACCAGCACCACGAGGCTGCCGAACCCGACCTCGGCGCGAATCGCCTCGACGGAACCGGGTTCGAGCTGCCGCAGGTCCAGCGTCGCCTCTCCGGCACCGAGCTTGTACACCGTCGTGCCGTTCGAGGCCGACGGCACCCAGGTCCGCTCACCGGCGCCACCGGCGAACCGGACGTCCTGGAAAGCGGTCACGGGCACCATGACGAGAGCAAGGACGAGGCCGACGGCCAGCAGCCAGCGGGCCCGGCCGAACCACGTGCCGACCAGCAGCCCGACGCCGATCACGAGGATGGCGGCAGCGAGCACCCGCGGCGCCGTCACCGCATCGGCGCCGAGCTCACGCAGCAGCAGCAGCAACCCGGTCACGAGTGCCGCCGCGCTGAGCGTCACCGGGCCGAGGATGGAGCGTGACCTCGGTGCTCGCGGTTCGGCGGCGACCGGCGGGGCGAAGGGCTGGGCGACAGGCGGCACGCCGTACGAGGACGGTGCCGCGGCCGGTTGCCAGGCTGCTTCTTTTGACTCCGTCCCGGGCTCGGCGCCCCGGCGTTCCCGGGCGACGAGGTAGGCCAGGGCCGCGACCACGGCGAGCACGACGACACCGGAACCGTCGTCGATCGAGGCGAACAGCACCAGGGCGACGAGGAAGAGCAGGAGCACGCCGGCGACGCTGACCGACTGGTCGGCGTGGCGCAGGTGGCGCTCGACGAACGACTGTGGCTGGTCGGCGCGCGGGATGAGCAACCAGGCGAGTGCGTAGAGCACCAGGCCGGCTCCACCGAACAGCACCAGGGCGGCGAACAGCACGCGCCAGAGCACGGGGTCGGTGTCGGTGAATCGGCCGAACGCGGCGCAGACGCCACCGATCGCCTTGTCGTCGGGATGCCGGACGAGCCGGCGGGCCGCGGGAGGTGGGGTAGGGGACGGGGGCGGGGGAGGCAGGGGATTCTGCAGGGTCTCGGTCATGGCCACGACGATCGTCTCGCAGACCGGCGTGCGCATCCGGGTCGGACCCTGGACCTGACCTCGGGGTCGGTCCCGGAGCCGGCCCGCCGCGGCGCGTGGAACCCTGAGAGCGTGACCACCGCCGCGCCCCCGCTCCCGCACCGCAAGGTGGTGCGCTCCAGCGGTTCGCGGCTCGTGGGCGGGGTGGCGACAGGCATCGCCGAGCATCTCGGACTGTCCCCGTTCATCGTCCGGCTCGCCTTCGTCGCGCTGTCGATCGCCGGTGGTGTGGGGGTCGCGATGTACGCCGCGTTCTGGCTGCTGCTGCCGCAGAGCTCGGCGCCCGCCGCCGTCCGGGACGACGTCGACCCCAACCGGGTGCAGCTGCTCGCTCTGGCGGCGGTCGGCGTGGGGGGCCTGCTTCTCGTACAGGCCGCCGGGCTTTTCTCGCCGGTCCTGCTGCCGCTGGTCTTCGCTGCCGCGGGCGTCGCCCTCGTGTGGCAGCAGGCGGACGAGGCGCAGCGGGCCCGCTGGCGCAGCGCCGGGAACCGGCGGACCCGGGTGTTAGCGGTCGGGGGTGGCGCGGTCCTGCTGGTCATGGGGCTCACCGGCTTCCTCGCGACCATCGGTCAGCTCGGCCAGGCCCGCGACGGGCTGCTGTCGACCGGCGTCGTCGTGCTCGGCCTCGCGGTGCTCACCGGACCGTGGTGGGTACGGATGGCGTCCGACCTGCGGGCCGAGCGGCGTGAGCGGATCCGTTCGCAGGAGCGGGCCGAGGTGGCGGCGCACGTGCACGACTCGGTGCTGCAGACCCTCGCGCTGATCCGCAAGGCCGCCGACGACCCGCGTGAGGTGACCCGGCTCGCGCGCACCCAGGAGCGCGAGCTGCGTGGCTGGCTCTACACACCTGTGGCGGACGGCCCAGGGCCGTCGTCGCAGCCGGCGCTCGCCGGCTCGCTCGAGCTGCTGGTCGGCGAGGTGGAGGAGGCGCACGGCGTCACGGTGGAGGCCGTGATCGTGGGCGACTGCGCCATGTCGCCGCACCTGGTCGCGACGGTGGCAGCGACCCGGGAAGCCCTGGTCAACGCCGCTCGGCACGCCGGCGTGGCAACGGTCTCGCTCTACGCCGAGATCACCGACGATCGGGTCGAGGTGTTCGTCCGCGACCGCGGCAAGGGCTTCGACCTCGCGGTCGTCCCGGACGACCGCTTCGGGGTGACGCAGTCCATCGTCGGCCGGATGGAGCGCCATGGCGGGAAGGCCGTCGTACGCAGCTCGCCGGGCGGCGGCACCGAGGTGCAGCTGGAGCTGCGTCGTGCCTGACGCGTCCGCGCCCGAGCCGACGCGACGCCTTCGGGTGGTGCTCGTCGACGACCACCGGCTCTTCCGCGCGGGCGTGCGCAGCGAGCTGGCGGCCGCCGTGGATGTCGTCGGCGAGGCCGAAACGGTCTCTGCCGCAATTCATCTCGTGCTCGACCTGCAGCCCGACGTGGTGCTGCTCGACGTGCACATGCCCGACGGCGGCGGCCGGGCGGTGCTGGCCGGCGTGGCCGCCGGCGCCCCCACGACCCGGTTCCTCGCCCTGTCGGTCTCCGACGCCGCGGAGGATGTCATCGGCGTGATCCGCGCGGGTGCAAGGGGTTACGTCACCAAGAGCATCTCGGCCGACGATCTCGCCGAGGCGGTGGTCCGCGTCGCCGGCGGCGACGCCGTCTTCTCCCCGCGGCTGGCCGGCTTCGTCCTCGACGCGTTCGCCTCGTCGCCGCCGGTGCCCGACGACGCCCCCGCCGCCGACCACGCCGACCTCGACCGGCTGACGGCCCGCGAGCGCGACGTGCTGCGGCTCATCGCGCGCGGCTACACCTACAAGGAGGTGGCGGCCGAGCTGTTCATCTCCGGCCGCACCGTCGAGACCCACGTCTCGTCGGTCCTGCGCAAGCTGCAGCTGTCCAACCGGCGGGAGCTGTCCCGCTGGGCCGCCGCCCGCCGCTTCGTCTGAGCTCCCCGGCTGCATCCGGCTACGGTTCGTCAGGTGACCTCCAGCGCGACCCCGTCGGCCCGGCCGAGCCGGCTGCTCGCCCCGCCGCGGCCGGGTCGACTGGGCGCGTGGTCGTACGCCCTGCGCACCACCAACCCGCCACCCGGACGCGATGTCCGGACCCTGGACGGGATCACCACCTGGCTGGTGGTGACCCGGGCTGCGGTGCTGCCGATGACGGTCTTTGCGGGGTTGGTTGCCGGGCTGCTCGCGTCCCGCGCCGAGGGCTTCTCGTGGCCGCTGTTCGGCCTGGCGCTGCTCGGCATCGTTCTCGCCCACGTCAGCAACAACCTCATCAACGACCTGTCGGACACCGACGTCGGGCTCGACACCACCCGCTACCCGCGGGCGCTCTATGCCCCCCACCCGATCCTGTCAGGCATGGTCCGCCGCAGGCAGATCGGGCTGACCGTTCTCGGGCTTCACCTCGCCGACCTGGTCATCATGGTGGTGCTCGCCACCCAGCGCGGGTGGCCGGTGGTGGCCTTCGCTGTCGCCGGGCTGGTCCTGTCGATCGCCTACGCCTCGCCGCCGCTGCGGCTGAAGAAGCGCGGCCTGGGCGAGCTCGAGGTCTTCCTCACCTGGGGGCCGCTGATGATCGCGGGCACCTACTTCTCGGCGGTCGGCGCGTTGCCCTGGCAGGTGTGGGTGGCTTCCGTGCCGTACGGCCTGCTCTGCACAACGGTGCTGATGGGTAAGCACATCGACAAGATCCCGTACGACGAGCCGACCGGCACGCGGACCTTCCCGGTGATCCTCGGCGAAGCGCGGGCGCGGGCGTTCACCCTCGACCTGCTGGTGGCCTTCTACGTCACGACCGGGGCGGCCGTCGCGGTGGGCGCCCTGCCCTGGCCGACGCTGGTGGTGGCGCTCGCCCTGCCGTTGCTGCGCAAGGTCTCCGGCGCGCTGCGCAAGCCGCGCCCGGACGAGCCGCCGGAGGGCTTCCCGGTCTGGCCGCTGTGGTTCGCCGCGATCTGCTTCGTGCACACCCGGCGGGCGGGGGCGCTGCTGGTGCTCGGGCTTGCCGTGGCGGCGGCTACCGGGACCGGGCTGCCACTGGGGGGCTGACCCCGTCCCCCCTCCCCGCCGATCCCCTCCCCGCCGATCATGGAGTTTGTGCCCGCAGGTCACGCTCAGCGGGTGAGCACCAACTGCATGATCGCCGGGGAGTGGGCGGGGCCGGGGGCGGGACTGGCGTCTGTACGGGGGTCAGCGGGTGTTGACGACGCGGAAGGCCTCGGCCAGCCGACCCTGGGCGAGGCCCCCGGCCGCGGCGGCCAGGCCCTGCCAGCCGCGCAGCATTCCCTCGAGATCGTCCATGTGGGCCGTCTGCGACTCGTGCGCGCGCAACGCCGCGAGCTTGCGGTCGAACACCTCTGTCACGTCGATGTAGCGGTTGACCTCCGCGGCGGCGCCCGCCATCACCCACACCTCCCCGACCGTCCACGCCTCGAGCCCCTCGGCAGCGAGCTCCAGGTGGGCGAACGGGTTGCGCGCGTCCGGGTAGACGGCGCTGATCGCGGCTTCGCCGGCTGCGAGGTGGTCGGGGTGCGAGGACCGGATGCGGTCCCAGTTGCGCTCCGGTGAGGAGATGAGCATCCGGTCGGGGCGGCGCTGG
This sequence comes from Mycobacteriales bacterium, assembly GCA_038256525.1. Taxonomy (GTDB): domain Bacteria; phylum Actinomycetota; class Actinomycetes; order Mycobacteriales; family SCTD01; genus SCTD01. The sequence continues at coordinate 18,155 of JBBSKF010000040.1, forward strand.
CGGATGACCCGGGTGATGTCCCGGCGCAGCTCGATGCTTGCGGTCAGCCGCCCGTCCGGGTAGCCGAGGAACACCACGTCCTCGACGCCGACCTCCTTGGCGGCGGCGCGCTGCTCGGCTTGCCGGATGCCCGCGATCTGGTCGCGCGGCACAGCCGGGTCGAATCCGCCGGCATCGCCGTCGGTGCACAGGCAGTACGACACCTCGATGCCCGCGTCGGTCCACGTCGCGATGGTGCCCGCGGCGCCGAAGTCGACGTCATCGGGGTGGGCGACCACGACAAGGGCCCGCTCCACCGTCGCCTCAGGCTCTGTCATCGGGCTCCCCGCTCGCGACGGGCGAGGTGCCCGTTCCACCGACATCCTGCGTCAGCGGTGCCGAGGCCGCGCGCCGGGGGCGGCACGGTAGGCGCGCGAGCGGCGTGCTGTCGTCGTCCGTTCGGAGTATGTCCACAGCCTCCCGGCAGGGGATGACAGGCAGCGGTTCGGTCGTACAACGCTCCTAGACTCGGCCGGGTGAGCCCCTCCACCGCCGTCACCCCCCAGGTCGAACGGCTGCTCGAGGGACTGAACCCGCAGCAGCGCGCCGCGGTCGTGCACGAGGGCGGGCCGCTGCTCATCGTCGCGGGGGCCGGGTCCGGCAAGACCAAGGCGCTCACCACCCGGATCGCCTACCTCCTGGCGGCGCGCGGCGTGCAGCCCGGTGAGGTCCTCGCGATCACCTTCACCAACAAGGCCGCCGGGGAGATGAAGGAGCGGGTCGCTGCCCTCGTCGGCGGGCGGGCCCGCGCCATGTGGGTGCTGACCTTCCACTCGGCGTGTGTGCGGATCCTGCGGGCGGAGGCCACGAAGCTGGGCTTTCGCAGCACCTTCTCCATCTACGACGCGGCCGACGCGCAGCGGCTCATGACGCTGGTCTGCCGCGATCTCGAGCTCGACCCGAAGCGCTTCCCGGCCCGATCGCTCGCCAACCAGATCAGCGACCTCAAGAACGAGCTCGTCGACTGGGAGACCGCGCGCGCAAATGCGGTGACCGTCGCCGAGAAGCAGGTCGCCGAGGTCTACGCGAGCTACCAGGCCCGACTGCTGGAGGCCAACGCGCTCGACTTCGACGATCTGATCATGACGACAGTCGTGCTGCTGCAGGCCTTCCCGGACGTCGCCGAGCACTACCGCCGCCGGTTCCGCCACCTGCTGGTGGATGAATACCAGGACACCAACCACGCGCAGTACGTCCTGGTCCGCGAGCTGGCCGGTCCGGGCGGAGCGGTGCCGCCGGCCGAGCTGTGCGTCGTGGGCGACGCCGACCAGTCCATCTACGCCTTCCGGGGCGCCGACATCCGCAACATCCTGGACTTCGAGGGCGACTACCCGGACGCGACTACGGTCTTGCTGGAGCAGAACTACCGTTCTACCCAGACGATCCTTTCGGCCGCCAACGCCGTCATCGCCAAGAACCCTGGTCGCAAGGACAAGCGGCTGTGGACCGACGCCGGCGACGGCGAGCGCATCGTCGGATACGTCGCGGACAACGAGCACGACGAGGCGGCGTTCATCGCCGGGGAGGTCGACCGGCTCAGTGACGCCTCCGGCGTCAAGCCCCACCAGGTGGCCGTCTTCTACCGCACCAACGCGCAGTCCCGCTCCTTCGAGGAGGTGTTCATCCGGGTCGGGTTGCCGTACAAGGTCGTGGGTGGGGTGCGCTTCTACGAGCGCAAGGAGGTGCGCGACGCGCTCGCCTATCTGCGGGTGCTCGCGAACCCTGCGGACACCGTCAGCCTGCGGCGGATCCTCAACACCCCCCGGCGGGGGATCGGGGACACCACCGAGCGGTGCCTGTCGCAGTTCGCCGAGCGGGAGCGGGTCCCTTTCGCCGAGGCGCTGCGACGGTGCGATGAGGTCGGCGGCATGGCGGTCCGCAGTGCCAAGGCGGTCACCGACTTCGCCGATCTCATGGACGAGTTGCGGGCGCTGGTGGTCGGCAACATGCCGCCCGCCGAGGTGCTCGAGGCGGTCCTCGACCGCACCGGCTACCTGACCGAGCTGGTGACGAGCAAGGACCCGCAGGACGAGGGCCGGGTGGAGAACCTGTCCGAGCTCGTGGGTGTGGCAAGGGAGTTCAGCGAGCGGGTCCCCGACGGCGGAGTCGTCGAGTTCATGGAGCAGGTGTCCCTGGTCGCGGACGCCGACCAGATCCCCGCTAGCCACACCGATGATGGAGTCGGCGATTCCGACGGGGTCGTGACGCTGATGACGCTGCATGCCGCCAAGGGTCTTGAATACCCCGTCGTGTTCCTCGCCGGCCTCGAGGACGGCGTCTTCCCACACGAGCGGGTGTTCGGCGACAGCAAGGAGCTCGAGGAGGAACGCCGGCTGGCCTACGTCGGCATCACCCGGGCCCGGGAGCGGCTCTACCTGTCGCGGGCTGCGATGCGCAGCGTCTGGGGTCAGCTGCGAGCCAACCCGGCGTCGCGGTTCCTCGACGAGATCCCGGAGTCGCTGGTGCAGTGGCAGCGGGCCGAATCCTCGGTCAGCGCTCCGGCGTCGGCCTCGACCCGGGCGGCGGAGCGGTTCGTAGGAACCGCGCGCGGGCGGTCCGCCGGCCCGGGGCTGCGGCCGATCCCGTCGCTCGACATCGGTGACCGGGTCAACCACGACGCCTTCGGGCTCGGCGCCGTCACAGCCACCCGTGGCGCCGGCGACAGCGCCCAGGCGGAGGTCGACTTCGGCGGCTCCACTGGGGTCAAGTGGCTGTTGCTGCGCTACGCCCCGCTCGAGAAGCTCTGACCACCCGCAGCTGCAGCAGGCCGAGCAGGCCGTTGCCTGCCGCCGTGATCAGCGCGACGGTCCCGCCGACCACCGAGAAGGCCCCGGACACGACAAGGCCGATGGCGGCCAGCTCCCAGGCGATGTTGCCCATGCCGGCCGCCAACGTGGCCGGTATCGCCCACGGGCTGCGACTGAGCAGGAGCAGGTCGATCGCGCAGACGACGAGCAGGGCGCCGACGACGCGTACAGCGGTGGTCGAGACGTCCGGTCCGAGCAGGTCGGCGACGGCTCCGGAGGCTACGGCGGCGGGAAAGCCGAGAGCTGCGCACAACGCCGCATCGATCAGCAGGAGAGGTCGGGGGCTTCGGGCGCCCGCGGTGTGCGAGACGGGGCTGAGCAGGGCGGTGGTCATGCGGTCCTCCGTGGGGTCGGGGTGAGGGCTCGACCGTGTCGCCTGGGCCGCGTGGCGTCCATGACCCGAGAGGTCATGTTCCGGGCAGCTGATCCCGGGGTTGGCGGGAGCAGCGGCGCCTCAGCCAGCTGAGCCTCGCCAACGAGGCAGAGATATCGACGCGCCATCTGTCGTGTGTCGAGACGGGCGGGCCCGACACAGCCGGGCTTTCGTCCTGCACCTCGCCGAGCATCTGGACCTGCCGCTTCGCGCCCGCAACGAGGTCCTCGTTGCTGCCGGTTTCGCACCGGTCTACGGCCACACCGATCTCGAGGCATCGGAGATGGAACCGGTACGCGATGCGCTGGACCTGGTGCTCGGCCACCATGAGCCGTTTCCCGCTCTTGTCGTCGACCGGCACTGGAATCTCGTCCGCGCCAATTCCGGCCTCGGCCTGCTTCTGCACGACGTCGCGGATTCTGGGCTTCGGCTCGTACAGCTCACATGTCCTGACCACCCTGCGCCGGGAAGCAGTCGTGCACGGCGACCGGGAGCTGCTCGCGCTGCACGACGAGCTCGCTGCCTACCCGGGTGTCGAGCAGGCCACGCCGGAGCCGAGCGGTCCGGTGCTGCCGGTGCGCCTTCGGACGCCGCTTGGCGTGCTGTCGTTCTTCACGACCGCGGCGCGGTTCGGGACGGCGGCGGACGTGACCCTCGCCGAACTGACCATCGAGTCGTTCTTCCCGGCGGACAAGGACACGGCTGAGCGGGTCCGTCGGGCCACCGTCCACCACTGAGAGAGACTCGCTCGACCGGGTCAGCTGTCTCGCTTCCGCAGGTGCGAGAGGATGCGCTCCCGGGTCGGGACGTGCTTGCCGCGAGCGCCCCCGTGGTCGCGCGCATGTGCCTCGACCTGGGCGACGAGATCGTCCTCGTCCTCGGCGGTGATCATCTCTTTGCAGCGTTTGCACGGGATGCTGAGTGTCATGGCGGCTGTCCCTGTTGTAGGAGCGGCGACGCGTCAACGGGCGGCGTCGGGCATACGGTAGGCAGTGCGCTGTGAGGCCGCCGTGAGGTGCAAGGACGGTAGGAAAAGCGAAAGCCGGGACGGCCGCGGATGTGGCGATGGCTGAGCACATCAATGTCGCAACACTCTGAGATTCCGCGGAATCATCTGCTCACAGGTACTTCTCGGCTTCCGTTTCTGTCGGACCCCGGTTCTATCGTTTGTGTTGTGAGAGACCTTCTGTTCCCGTCGCCGCCGCCGTTGCGGGCGTGGTTGCGCTCGGCGGCGCGGGTCGGGGCGGTGGCGTTCTCGGCGGAGTGCCGGGCGATCACGGCGATGGTCGAGGCGGCCGAACCGGAGCAGCGGGA
>JBBSKF010000041.1:0-22432 GCA_038256525.1 Mycobacteriales bacterium
CCAGGTCCGGTCGATCACCTTGACCTTGACGATCTCCTCGAGCGCGCGAAGCTGCCCGGGGGTCAGCTCGCCGTCGCAGATGACGGTGTCCGCACCGGAGGCAAGGACCGCGTCGCGCAGCTCCTTGGCCTTGCCGGACCCGACATAGGTCTTCGGGTCAGGCTTCTCGCGCCGCTGGGCCAGTCCCTCGAGCACCTCGCAGCCGGCCGTCTCGGCCAACGCCTGCAGCTCGGTGAGTGAGTTCTCCGCCCCGATGGCGTCGCCGTAGCCGTACACGCCCATGAGCACGACGCGCTCGAGCCGCAGCGCGCGGTACTCGACCTCCGAGACGTCCTCGAGGTCGGTGCGGATCCCGGCGACCCGGCGCAGACCCGCTCTCGCCTCGAGATCGAAGCCTTCACCCTCGATCTCGTGGAAGTCGAGCAGGTCGTCGTCGAGGCGGACCTCGCTCTCGCCGGACAAGCGGGACGGGGGGACGGGCTGGGAAGCGCCTGGCGCGGGTCGTGTCATCCCCGTCAGGGTGACACGCGAAGGGCCGTACGACCACGCATAATCCTCAGCCCCCCAGCCAGGCGCGGTCGACCACACCCTGGGCCACCAGCACCGCCGGCCCGCTCAGCACGACATGACCGTCCTCGCGCCAGGTCACCCCGAGTTCGCCGCCGGGCACCTGCACGTCGAAGGCGGTCCCCCGGGGGGTGCCGGTACGCAACGAGGTCGCCACCACAGCGGCGCATGCCCCGGTCCCGCACGACCGCGTCTCCCCCACTCCCCGCTCGTGCACCCGCATCGCGATGGCGGCCGGACCGCGCTCCTCCACGTACTCCACGTTGAGGTCCAACCGCGTCGTCCACAGCCAGCCCAGCGCCTCCACCGAGTCGACCGGCACGACGGCGTGCGGGTTGCCCATGTCGACGAAGGTCGCCTGGACCCCGTCGACGTCCACCGGGTCGCCGACGACCGCCGGACCCATGTCGACGCTCACCGGCCCGGTCCCCGGCTCGATGTCGACCTCCCGGATGCCCCCGCGGGTCGCGAGCCGAAGGTGACCGGGCCGAGCCAAGCCGGCGGCGACGAGGTAGCGGGCGTAGACGCGGACACCGTTGCCGCACATCTCGGCGACCGAGCCGTCGGCGTTGCGGTAGTCCATGAAGAACCGGGCCTGGTCGGCGTACGGCGCCCCCTCCGGGTCGAGCTCTGACGGCACGATGCGCAGCACACCGTCGGCGCCGAGCCCGGCGTGGCGGTCGCACAGGCGCCGGACCATTGCCGGGGTGAGCGTCAGCGTCCCCTCGGGGTCCGGCAGGAGCACGAAGTCGTTCTCCGTGCCGTGCCCCTTCAGAAAGCGGAGCGCGGAAGGCATTTCATCAGGGTACGACTCGAGCCCGGCTCAGCGGTCGACCAGCCGGTCGGCGGCGGCTCGCGGTCCGGGCAACCGTCCGGTGAGATCGAGTCGTACGGGCGGGGCGCCCCCGTCCACGCCGGTCGGCTGGACCGCCGCAGGCACCGGGACACCGGCGCCCTGCCACCCCGAGCCGCGCTCCAGCAACCACCGGGCCTTGTCGGCGCGCTGAGCGCTGCCGTACAGCCAGCCGTGCGCGCGGTCGCAGCCCAGCGCTGCCAGGCGTTCCGCCTCCGCCGCGGTCTCCACGCCTTCGGCCACGACACTGAGCCCCTTGGCATGTGCCTGCGTCACCACGGTCGCGACGATCCGCTCCCCCTCCAGGGTGCCCATCCCCCGCACGTACCGTTGGCACAGCTTGACCACGTCGACAGGCAACGCCTCGATGACCCCGAGGGTGACGTACCAGCTGCTGAAGTCGTCGACCGCCAACGCCACCCCGGCCTGCCGCAGCCCTTCGAGGACCGTGTGCGCAGCGTGGCCCAGGTCCGCCGCGGACGACTCGGCGAACTCCAGACCGATCGCGCCGGCAGGCAGACCGCTGTCCCGAAGCAGCCGTGCGAACCGCTCCACGAAGCCGGGGGCGGCGAGCTCGCGGCCGTTGACGTTCAGCCACAGCCGCCGAGTCGGTCCAGGCAGGCCGCTCCAGCGGACGGCTTCGGCCAGGCCCTCCCGCAGCACCCAGTCGCCGATCCGGCTCAACTCGCCACCGGATGCAGCCAGGTCGAGGAACTGCGCCGGCCCGAGCAGCCCACGCACGGGATGCTGCCAGCGCAGCAGCGCCTCCATCGCGACGATGTTGCCGGTCGAGAGGTCAACCTCCGGCTGGTAGAGCAGGTGCAGAGACCGGTCGGAGATGCTGTGGTGAAGGGCGCGAAGCTCGACAGCGTCGTCAGGAAGCGTCATGCCTTCACTGTGCCCCGTCCGCGGTCGTTCGCCCATGGTCAAGCGGAGTGGTCTTGCCTGGTCATGTCGAGCGCCGCAGCAAGCAGCGACCGGTCCGGTTCGAGCCAGTGCACGCGGGGGTCGCGCCGGAACCAGGCCCGTTGCCGACGGGCGAAGCGGCGCGTCGCCGTGACCGTCGACTCCCGCGCCTCCGTCTCGTCGAAGCGGCCGTCCAGCACACCGAGCACCTGGGCGTAGCCGAGCGCCCGGCTCGCGGTGACGCCCTCACGCAGTCCCTGACCCTCGAGCTGTCGGACCTCGGCGACCAGCCCCTGCTCCCACATCCGCTCGACCCGCACCGCGATCCGTTCGGCGAGGTCCGGCCGGTCCACCCCGAGATAGCTTGTGGGGTAGTGCGCCTCGTAGGAGGTCAGCGCTCCCGGCATCGCACCGGTCATCGTCACGACCTCCAGCGCGCGCACCACGCGACGGCCGTTGGTCGGTTCCATCCGGGCAGCTGCCTGCGGGTCCAGGGCCGCGAGGCGGGCGTGCAGGGCGAGCGAACCGCTCCTCGCCAACTCGCCCTCCAGCCTCGCCCGCAGCTCCGGGTCGGTGCCCGGGAAGTCCAACCTGTCCAGGGCGGCTCGCAGGTAGAGGCCGGACCCGCCAACGAGCACCGGCGTACGTCCCTGAGCCAGCAAGCCGTCGACCACCCCACGGCACAGCGATTGGTAGTCGGCGGCGGTGGCCGTACGCGTCACCGGCCACACGTCCAGGAGGTGGTGGCGGATCCCACCCCGCTCCGGCTCGCTCAGCTTCGCGGTGCCGATGTCCATGCCTCGGTAGAGCTGCATCGAGTCGGCGTTGACCACCTCCCCGCCGAGCTCCCGGGCCAACGCCACGGCGAGATCGCTCTTGCCGGCGGCGGTCGGCCCGACGACCGCGATCACCTGCGTTGTCACGGCCGGAACCCTACGGCGCGACGCCGCCAGCCTGACCCATTCCGGACTCGACCTGCTGCCCGGTCACAACGGCGCCGTAGGTCCGTCGCTGCCGCCCCTCGAGGTAACCCGCGAGCCGGCCGAGCGCGACGTTGATGGTGATGTAGATGAGCGCGATCAGGACGTACAGCTGGATCGGGTTGTTGAGCACCTGGACCGCCTGTCCGCCGATCCGCAGCAGCTCCTCGAAGCCGATGACGAACCCGAGCGAGGTGTCCTTGAGCAACACCACCAGCTGACTGACCAGGGCGGGCAGCATGATGCGCACCGCCTGCGGCAGAAGCACCAGGCGAAGGGTCTGCCCGCGCGTCAGCCCCACCGCCAGCGCCGCCTCGGTCTGCCCCGTGGGCAGCGATTGCACGCCGGCCCGGATGATCTCGGCGATCACCGCGCCGTTGTAGAGGGTCAGCCCGAAGACCAGCGCGTAGAGCGGCGACAGGTCGATCTTGAAGGCAAGCGGGAAGGCGAGAAAGAAGAAGAGGATCAAGAGGAGCAGCGGAACCCCGCGGAAGAACTCGATGACCGCGACCGCCGGCACCCGGAACAGGGCCCGCCCCGACAGCCGCCCACAGGCGAGGATCGTCCCGAGCACAAGAGCCAGGACCAGGGCGTACGCCGCCGCTTTCAGGGTGTTGCGCAGCCCGGTCCCGAGCCGCTTGTAGAGGTCAGGCTCTTCGATGAACGGGCGGTAGAGCTCGGCGTCGAACTGCTCGTTGGCGACCAGCCGAAGAACCGCGAAGACGAGCAGGCCGGCCACGAGCAGCGCGCCGACGACACTGCCGACGAGCACCCGTCGGCGAGCCTTCGGTCCCTGGACGTCGTAGAGCACCGTCTCACTCATCAGGCCGGCCGGACGAGTCGTTCGAGCCGGTTGAAGGCGGCGGCCGACAGCAGGGCGAGGACCAGGTAGCACAGGGCCGCAGCCGCGATGATCACGATGACGTCGCCACCGTTGTCGTTGATCAACCGGTTCATGGCCTGCGTCCCCTCGAAGACGCCGAAGGCGTACGCGATGGAGGTGTTCTTGAGCAGCGCGATGAACACGCTCGCGAGCGGCGGCACGATGTTGGCGAAGGCCTGCGGCAGGACGACCAGCCGCAGCGTCTGGGAGAACGTCATGCCCACCGAGCGGGACGCTTCGGCCTGGCCGGCCGCGACCGAGTTGATGCCGGAGCGGACCGCCTCCGCGACGAAGGCGGCGGTGTAGAGCGTCAAGGCGATGACGGCGAAGCGGTAGAACGACACGATCACGTCGACCTCGGGAAGGCCGAACACCACCAACGTGAACACGACGGTGAGCGGCGTGTTGCGCACCGCCTGGACATACAAGGTCCCGAGCCAGCGCAGCGGGGGGACCGGCGAGACACGCATGGCGGCGATGAGGGTGCCCAGGATGAGCGCCCCCACCGCCGCCAGCAGCGTCAGGCCGACCGTGGTCGTGAAGCCCTCGAGGAAGACGTCGAGGTTGTCGAGGACGGCGTCCACGGAGAAGCTGCCGCTGCGTGCCTGCTCCGAGCTCGCCCGTCGCTACTTGTCGCAGCCCCGCGGCGGGGTGGGCAGGTCCGGGGTGTCCTTGATGACCTCACCGGCGGTGGACTCGAACGCCTTGCCGTAGTCGCCGCTCTCCTGCGCTTCGGCAAGCGTCTCGTTGATGAAGTCGCAGAACTCCTCCTGGCCCTCGGGGATCCCGATGCCGTAGGGCTCCTCGGTGAACGGCTTGCCGATCAGCTCGTACTTCTCGGGCGCCTGGTCGACGTAACCGGACAGGATGACGTTGTCGGTGGTGACGGCGTCGACCTGTCCGTTGCCGAGGGCATCACGGCACTTGGTATAGGTGTCGAACAGCACCAGCTCGGCCTGTGGGTACTTCGTCTGGATGGTCGACGCGGGCGTGGAACCGCTGACCGAGCAGGTCTTCTTGCCGGTCAGGTCATCCGGGCCCTTGATGTCCTTCGGGTTGCCCTTGGCCACCAGGATGTCCTGGCCGGCCTCGAAGTACGGCCCGGCGAAGTCGACGACCTCGTCGCGCTTGTCATTGATGGTGTAGGTCGCCACGACCATGTCGACCTTGCCCTGCTGCAGGAAGGGCTCCCGGTTGGCCGAGACCGTCTCGACGAACTCGATGTCGTCCTCGGCGATGCCGAGCTTCTTGGCGATCAGCTTGGCGATCTCGATGTCGAAGCCCTCCGGCTGACCGTCCAGCCCCTTGAGGCCGAAAAGCGGCTGGTCGAACTTCGTCCCGACGATGATCTTGCCCGCGTCGGCGAGCTCCTTCATGCGGCTGCCGTCCGCGAACGCCGCGGCGCTCGGGCTCGCTGATCCCGAGGCCGACGGAGCCGCGGTGTCGCTGCCGCCTCCGCAGGCGGCCAGGGCGAGGGCCGCCGCAGCGGCCAGGGTGGTGATCCGTAGTGCTCGCATGGTGCGTACCTCTTTCGCGGCAGAGCCGACCTAGTGGGTGAGGATCTTTGACAGGAAGTCCTTGGCACGGTCGCTCTTCGGGGCAGTGAAGAACTCCTTCGGGGTGCTTTGCTCCACGATGCGGCCCTCGTCCATGAACACGACCCGGTTGGCCGCCCGCCGCGCGAACCCCATCTCGTGGGTGACGACGACCATCGTCATGCCGCCGGTGGCGAGCGAGGTCATGACGTCGAGCACCTCGTTGATCATCTCTGGGTCGAGGGCGGACGTCGGCTCGTCGAACAGCATCACCTTCGGGTCCATCGCGAGCGCCCGTGCGATGGCGACCCGCTGCTGCTGCCCGCCGGACAGCTGAGCGGGGTACTTGTCGGCCTGACTGGCGATGCCGACCCGGTCGAGCAGCTCGCGGCCGCGCTTCTCGGCCTCATCCTTGCCGACCCCGAGCACCTTGACCGGACCGAGAGTCACGTTCTGCAGCACCGTCTTGTGAGCGAACAGGTTGAAGGACTGGAAGACCATGCCCACCTTGGCCCGGAGCTTGGCCAGCTCCTTGCCCTCCGCCGGCAGCGGTTTGCCGTCGATGGCGATCGTGCCGGAGTCGATCGTCTCCAGCCGGTTGATGGTGCGGCACAGGGTCGACTTGCCCGATCCGGACGGACCGATGACGACGACGACCTCGCCCCGATCCACGGACAGGTTGATGTCCTTGAGCACGTGGAGCGCACCGAAGTGCTTGTTGACGCCCTCGAGGACGACGAGCGGGTCGCTCAACTGACCGCTCCCGTCGTGGTCGGAGGTGCTCAAGCGGACCTTATCCTCAAGCTGGCACAGCCAGCCCATCTCGACGCCGGACGGTGTGTCGATCGTGACCCGACCGTTGCGAGCCGTGCCATCCTCATCACCCGACCGTTCCCAGGAGGTTTCCATGAGCGACCACGTCTACCGCATCACCGAGGTCGTCGGCTCGTCGTCGGAATCGGTGCAGCAGGCGATCGAGAACGGCCTCGAGCGGGTGTCCCGCACGGTGCGCAACGTGGAGTGGTTCGAGGCGACCGAGATCCGCGGCCGCGTCCAGGACGGGGCGGTCGCGTCGTACCAGGTCTCGCTCAAGGTCGGCTTCCAGCTCGAGTAGGCCGCGGCACCCCCGCCCCTGCTTGATCGCTGAGGAAGTCAGCCTCTGCGGCGGCGGATCGCGTTGCCGAGCCAGGTCGGCGGGACGTACTTGCGGTCCACGACGCGCTCCTTCATCGGGATGAGCGCGTTGTCGGTGATCTTGATGCCCTCGGGGCACACCTCGGTGCAGCACTTGGTGATGTTGCACATCCCGAGGCCGAAGTGGTCCTGCGCCAGCCGGCGGCGGTCGACCCCGTCCAGCGGGTGCATGTCGAGCTCGGCCAGCCGCATGAGATAGCGGGGCCCGGCGAAGGCCGGCTTGTTGTCCTCGTGGTCCCGGACGACGTGGCAGACGTCCTGGCACAGGAAGCACTCGATGCACTTGCGGAACTCCTGCGAGCGCTCCACGTCGATCTGCTGCATCCGGTGGTTGCCGTCGGGATCCCGCTCGGGCGGCACGAACGGCGGGATCTCCCGAGCCTTCTCGTAGTTGTAGGAGACGTCGGTGACCAGGTCGCGCACCACCGGGAACGCGCGCAGCGGGGTGATCGTGATCGTCTCGTCCGGCGCGAACGTCCCCATCCTGGTCAGGCACATCAGCCGGGGCCGGCCGTTGACCTCGGCGCTGCACGAGCCGCACTTGCCGGCCTTGCAGTTCCAGCGGACGGCGAGGTCCGGCGTCTGGGTGGCCTGTAGCCGGTGCAGGATGTCGAGCACGACCTCACCCTCGTGAACGGCGACGCTGAAGTCCTGCAGCTTCCCGCCGTCGGCGTCGCCGCGCCAGACCCGCAACATCGCGTCGTAGCTCATCCGCTCTCCTCGAAGATCTCGGCCAGTTCGGGCGGCATCACCGGCAGCGGCCTGCGTACCAGCCCGATGCCGTCACCGACCAGTGAGCACAGGACGTTGAGCTGGGCCCAGTCCTCTCGCGGACCCGGGAAGTCCTCCCGGGTGTGGCCGCCGCGGCTCTCCTGCCTTTCGAGCGCGGCTCTCGCGACGCACTCCGACACCCGCAGCAGGTGTGTCAGGTCCAGGGCGAGGTGCCAGCCGGGGTTGTAGCGCCGGCCGCCCGACACCGTCAGCGCCTGGACCCGCACCTTCAGCTCGGCGATCCGCAGCAGGGCCTGCTCGACCTCGGTAGCGGTGCGGATGATGCCGACCAGGGAGTTCATCGCCGCCTGCAGGTCGCTCTGCACGGTGTAGGGGTTCTCGCCCCCCTCCCGCCCGAACGGCGCCAGCGCCGCGGTCTCCGCCTCGGCGAGCGCCGTATCGGACAGCGCCGCGGCCGGGGCGTTCGCCGCGTGGCCGGCGGCCGCCGTACCCGCTCGTCGCCCGAACACCAGCAGATCGGACAGCGAGTTGCCGCCCAGCCGGTTGGAGCCGTGCATGCCACCGGCAACCTCGCCGGCGGCGAACAGCCCTGTCACGCAGGCGGCCGCCGTCTCCGGGTCGACCTCCACCCCGCCCATCACGTAGTGGCAGGTGGGGCCAACCTCCATCGCCTCGGCGGTGATGTCGACCTCGGCGAGCTCCATGAACTGGTGATACATGGAGGGCAGCCGCTTCTTGATGTAGTCGACGTCTCGGCGAGAGGCGATGTCGAGGAAGACGCCGCCGTGGGGCGAGCCGCGATCGGCTTTCACCTCGCTGGTGATGGCCCGGGCGACCTCGTCGCGGGGCAGCAGCTCGGGCGGGCGCCGGTTGTTCCTCTTGTCGGTGTACCAGCGGTCGGCCTCCTCCTCCGTCTCGGCCGTCTCCTTGCGGAAATAGTCCGGGATGTAGTCGAACATGAAGCGGTTGCCGAGTGAGTTCTTCAGCACCCCGCCGTCGCCGCGCACCGACTCGGTGACCAGGATGCCGCGCACCGATGGCGGCCAGACCATCCCGGTGGGGTGGAACTGCAGGAACTCCATGTTGACCAGTGACGCGCCGGCGGCCAGCGCCAGCGAGTGGCCGTCCCCGGTGTATTCCCATGAGTTGGACGTGACGGTGTAGGCCTTGCCGATGCCACCGGTGGCCAGCACCACGGCCGGTGCGCGAAATGCCAGGAACTGCCCCGAGTCGCGCCGATAGGCAAAAGCTCCGCAGATGCCGGTCGGACCGGTGAGCAGCCGGGTCACCGTGCACTCCATGAACACGTCGATGCCGAGGGCGACGGTGCGCTGCTGCAGGGTGCGGATCAGCTCCAGGCCGGTGCGGTCGCCGACGTGGGCGAGCCGGGCGTAGCGGTGTCCGCCGAAGTCGCGCTGGGAGATGAGCCCGTCGGGCGTACGGTCGAACAGCGCCCCCCAGTCCTCGAGCTCGCGCACCCGATCGGGGGCTTCCTGCGCGTGCAGCTGCGCCATCCGCCAGTGGTTGAGCATCTTGCCGCCACGCATCGTGTCGCGGAAGTGCACCTTCCAGTTGTCCTCCGGGTAGAGGTTGCCCATCGCTGCGGCGATTCCGCCCTCGGCCATGACGGTGTGTGCCTTGCCGAGCAGGGACTTGCAGACCACCGCGGTACGCGCTCCGCGCTCGTGCGCCTCGATGGCGGCGCGCAGCCCGGCCCCGCCGGCGCCGATGACGACGACGTCGTAGTCGTGCCGTTCGAGGTCAGGCACTAGAAGAACCTCGGGTCGTCGATGGCGCCGGTCGCGAGCAGGCGGACGTAGAAGTCGGTGAAGGCCACGAACACCAGGCTGATCCAGGCGTACTGCATGTGCTTGGGGTTGAGCTTCGAGACGAACGTCCACGCCTTGTAGCGGACCGGGTGCTTGGAGAAGTGCACGAGCCGGCCGCCGACGATGTGCCGGCAGGAGTGGCAGGACAGCGAGTAGAGCCACAGCAGAACGGCGTTGGTCAGCAGGATGAGGGTGCCGAGACCCATGTGGAACCACTCGCCCTCGGCATTGCGGAAGGCGAGCAGCGCGTCGTAGGTGAGGATGACGTTGAAGACCAGCCCGGCGTAGAAGAAGTAGCGGTGCAGGTTCTGCAGGAGCAGCGGAAAACGGGTCTCACCGGTGTATTTCGCATGCGGCTCGGCCACCGCGCAGGCCGGCGGTGACAGCCAGAACGAGCGGTAGTAGGCCTTGCGGTAGTAGTAGCAGGTGAGCCGGAAGCCCAGCGGCACGATGAGGATGTAGAGCGCGGGAGTGAGGAACGCCGGGCCGTCGAACAGCTCGGGGAAGGTGTCGCCCTCGCACGCGGTCGTGATGCAGGGCGAGTAGAACGGTGAGATGTAGGGCTCGGCGAAGTAGTTCGCGTTCTCGAATGCCCGCACCGTCGAGTAGACGATGAAGGCGACCAGCACCGACACGGTGATCAGCGGCTGCAGCCACCAGCGGTCGGAGCGAAGGGTGCGCACGGCCAGCCGGGCCCGGCCGGGAGCGCCGGTGCCCTCCGGGGCGAGGGCCGTCATCGGTAGCCGGCTCCGCCGAGCCCCTCGTCCTCGGCGTCCATCCAGAAGTCATGGGCGTACGGCGTGTCGGCGATGATCACGCGCGCTGGGGTGACGGGCGGCGGGGGGAGCTCGGCAGGCCCGGCCGGCTCGCCGCACAGCAGCGCGAGGTCCTCGGTCACCCGGGTGGTGTCCAGGCGGAGCCGTTGGGCGTCCACCGACCCGGGGTAGTGCCGAACCAGGGCTGTCACGGCCTGCTCGAGAGCACGGACAGCCTCGCGGGCTGCCGCAACGTCGTTCTCCTGCGCCATCAGGCTCGTCCTCCGGTTCTCTGGACGGGCCGGCCGACCGTCGGCAGGCCCAGGCTGACACCCGCACTGACACCCGGCGTCGACGGACGGCGACCCTGCTCGAAGGCGTCGCCGGCGGCAGTCCGCCGATGGGAGCGCAGACCCGTGTCAGCGAGCAGGTAGTGCGGAGCGGCCCTGGTGACGACCGTCTCGACGACATCGCCCGGCCGCACACCGGGAGCGGGGGCTAGGTGGACCAGGCGGTTGTCGCGGGCCCGTCCGGTCAACCGGCCGGGGGTGTCCTTGCGGCCCTCGCCGCTGCTGACCAGGACCTCGACGATGCGTCCGACCTGCGACTGCATCCCCTCGTAGGAGATCTGCTCCTGCAGGGCGACCAGCCGCTCGTACCGCTCCTGGACGACCTCGCGGGGGAGGGACGGCAGGTCCGCCGCCGGGGTCCCGGGGCGCGGGGAGTACTGGAAGGTGAAGGCGCCGGCGAACCGGCTCTGCTCGACCACCCGCAGGGTGTCGGCGAAGTCGGCCTCGGTCTCGCCGGGGAAGCCGACGATGATGTCGGTCGTGATGGCAGCGTCCGGGATCTGCTCGCGCACCCGGGACAGGATCCCGAGGAAGCGTTCGCTGCGGTAGGACCGGCGCATCGCCCGCAGCACTGCGTCGCTGCCCGACTGCAGCGGCATGTGCAGGCTCGGGCACACCGCCGGTGTCTCGGCCATCGCCGTGATGACGTCGCCCGAGAAGTCACGCGGGTGCGGGCTGGTGAAGCGGACCCGCTCGACCCGCTCCCCCACCTCCCGCAGCAGCCGGCCGAAGGCTTCGCGGTCGCCGAACTCGCGCCCGTAGGAGTTGACGTTCTGCCCGAGCAGGGTCACCTCGAGAACACCCTGCGCAGCGAGCATCTCGACCTCGCGAAGGATCTCGCTCGGGCGGCGGTCCTTCTCCTTGCCGCGCAAAGCCGGGACGATGCAGAAGGTGCAGGTGTTGTCGCAGCCGACGCTGATCGACACCCAGGCCGAGTGGGCGCTCTCGCGCCTGGCCGGAAGCGTGCTGGGGAAGACCTCGAGCGCCTCGAGCAGCTCCACCTGGCTCTCCTGCTCGACCCGCGCCCGCTCGAGCAGCACCGGCAGCGAGCCGACGTTGTGGGTGCCGAACACGACATCCACCCAGGGCGCCCTGGTCGTGACGGTGCCGCGGTCCTTCTGCGCGAGGCACCCGCCGACGGCGATCTGCATGCCGGGGGTGCGGTCCTTCACGGACTTGAGATGGCCGAGGTTGCCGTAGAGCCGGTTGTCGGCGTTCTCCCGCACCGCGCAGGTGTTGAAGACCACGACGTCCGGGGTGGCGTCCGGCTCGACCGGCAGGTAGCCGGCCGCGTCGAGCAGGCCGCGAATCCGCTCGGAGTCGTGCACGTTCATCTGGCACCCGTAGGTGCGCACCTCGTACGTCCTCACGGCCACCAGCCTACGGTCCGGGCGGGAGGGCTCGAACACCCGCGCGGCGCGGCGTACAGACCGGGACAACACGCCGAAGGGCTTTCAGAACAGCCACGGCGCGTGTGACAGTGGTGTCACCCTCAGCCTCAGGAGCTCCCCGTGCGCCGTCCCCTCACGCTGCTCTGCCTCGCCGCACTCGTCCTGCCGGGCCTCACGGTCGGCGGCCCTGCCGTCGCGGCGCCAGCCGCACAGGCCAGTCCGACCGCCGCACAGGCGCTTCCCGACGAGCTGGTGGTCGGCTACGTCGCCGGCGCCAGCGCCGGTCAGCGGGACCGCGCACGCGGCAAGGCGTCAGCGACGCTCGCCGAGCGGGTCGTCATCGCTGGCGCGGACCGGGCCGAGGTGGAGCTGGTCCGGTTGCCGCAGGGCAAGAACCGGGATCGTGCGATCGCTGAGCTGAACAGCGACCCGGCGGTCGCCTACGCCGAGCCGAACTGGGTCTACAACCACCAGGGCAAGCCCGGGAGCGGAACCCCCGCCCCCACCCCGGACTACTTCACGAACGGCTCCCTGTGGGGGATGTACGGCGACGGCTCCTCGCCGGCGAACGGGTTCGGTAGTCAGGCCGCTGAGGCGTGGCCCGCCAATACCGGCTCGGACGACGTCTATGTGGGGGTCATCGACGAGGGCATCCAATTCACCCATCCGGACCTGGCCGGGAACGTGTGGATCAATCCATACGACGCGGTTGACGGGCTCGACAACGACGGCAATGGCCTCATCGACGACATCCGCGGGTGGGACTTCGCGAACAACGACAGCAGCATCTACGACGGCGGCTCCAGCGGTGGAACCGACGACCACGGCACCCATGTGTCCGGGACCATCGGCGCCCTCAACGAGAGCGCGGCGCGCGTCCCGACCACCACCTCGCCACAGGTCGGTGTGGTCGGGATCAGTCAGAAGGTGACGCTGATCAGCGGCAAGTTTCTCGGCCGCCGCGGCGGCTCGCTGGCCAATGCGGTCAAAGCGGTCGACTACTTCACCGACCTCAAGACGCGCCACGGGCTGAACATCGTGGCGACCAACAACAGCTGGGGCGGCGGCGGGTTCTCCCTGGCGCTGAAGGACGCCATCACGCGGGCCAACGCCCAGAACATCCTCTTTATCGCCGCGGCCGGCAACAGCGGAACGAACAACGACACGACCGCGTCCTACCCGGCGAACTACGACGTGGCCAACGTCATCGCGGTGGCAGCGATCGACAAGGCCGGCGCGCTAGCGTCCTTCAGCCAGTACGGTGCGAACACCGTCGATCTCGGCGCTCCCGGGGTGGGCGTCTGGTCGACGACGGCCTTCAACGGCTACTCCTCCTACAACGGCACCTCGATGGCGACGCCGCACGTCACCGGTGCCGCGGCGCTCTACGCAGCGACGCGTCCCACGGAAACCGCAGCCCAGATCAAGGCCGCCATCCTGGGCTCAACCGTCGGGACGCCATCCCTCTCCGGCAAGACGGTCACTGGCGGCAGGCTCGACGTCAGCGGTTTCTGACCCACGCGTCAGCCGGTGCGCCCCGGCGTCAGCTCGAACCACACCCGCTTGCCGGCCGGCAGCGGCTCGGCCCCCCATCGGTCGGCGAGCACCTCGACCATGAGCAGGCCGCGCCCGGACTCCTGCTCCCAGCGCGGCTCGAGCAGCGCGCCGGGCAGCCGGCGGGAGTCATCGTCGACCTCGATCCGTACCAGATCGTCGCGCAGGATCGCCCGGACCTCGACGTGCCCCTGCCCGGCGTGCCGGGCCGAGTTGGCGACCAGCTCGGTCACCAGGAGTTCAGCCACCTCCACGTCGAGGTCACGACCACCCAGGAGCTCCCCGACAGCACGCCGCGCTATGCCCGCGGAGGCGGCGACGGTCGGCAGCCGCAGCTCGAGATCGGCCGTGGTGCCCAGCAGTAGGGCAAGCACGGCCGTGTCGTCGCTCTGCTCGCCGTCCCGCCCGAGGGCGCTCAGCACACGGTCGCAGGCCTCGTCGGCGCTGCGGACCGGTGGGCGCAGAGCCGCCACGAGCCGGTCCAGCCCGTCGCTGATCGAGGCGTCCCGGCTCTCCACCAGCCCATCGGTGTAGAGCAGCAGCAGTGAGCCGGCGGGCAGGTGCCTGGTGTGTTCGACGAACCGCGCGCCCCCGACACCGAGCGGCAGCCCCGGGTCGAGCTCGAGCAGTTGCGGACCGCACTCCGGGGACACAAGGACAGGCGGCGGGTGCCCTGCGGTCGCCACCGACAGGTGGCGCCTGTTCGGGTCCAGTCGGGCCACGACGCAGGTCGTGAAGTTCAGGTCGTCGATGGCCAGCACAACCCGGTCGAGCCGCTTCAAGATCTGCGCGGGAGCGTGACCCTCCAGTGCGTACGCGCGCACGGTCGCCTGCAGCTGGCCCATCACGGCGGCGGCGTGCACCCCCCGGCCGACGACGTCGCCGATGACCAGCACGAGTGCCTCGCCGACTTCGATGACGTCGTACCAGTCGCCGCCGACCTGCGTGCCGCGAGCGCCCGGCAGGTAGCGGGCCGCCGCGCGGAAATCCGGTCCGGTCGGCAACTTGCGCGGCAGCAGGCTGCGCTGGAGCGTGACTGCCAGGTCGCGCTCGAAGGCGTAGCGGCTCGCGTTGTCGAGCGCGAGGCCGGCCCGGCGAGCGAGGTCGAGCGCGTGCTCGAGATCGGCTGGGTCGTACTGCTCGTGCCGGGACAGCGTCAGCACGCCGACCGTGCGGCCGCGCGCGGTCAGCGGGACGCAGATGCTGCTGCGACCGAGCACCTGCCCGAGCTCGACGGCCTGCTCGTCGGTGAGGGTCACCGCTCGCAGCATCTCGGGTGTCGTCGTCTGCACCAGCTGCGGCTGTCCGCTCGCGAGCACGGCAGCCGGGCCGTACGGCACGTCGAGCAGCACGGGTGCGGCGCCGAAGAACGCGGCGACCCGCTCCAGGCCGGCGCTGTCGGCCGTGGCGCAGGCCCGCAACACCAGCTCCTTCGTGTCGTCCAGCAGGTGCAGCAGCGAGACGTCCGCAAGCTGCGGGACCACCAGGTCGACCAGCGCCGAACCGATCCCTGCTGGGTCGAAGCTCTCGGCGAACAGCGCTGAGGCTCGTGAGAGCACGCTCTGCAGCCGGGCGGCCTGCTGGGCCTCGCGGCGTGCTACCCGCTCCCCCTCGAAGGCTTCCAACCGCTCGATCGTGGAGCTCGCCATCTGCGCCAGCTGCACGAGGATCGCCTCGTCCTCGGCGGTGAAAGGTGACTCGTCGACCTTGTCACTGAGCTGCACGAGTCCGAGGTTGGTGCCGTCCCGGCCGATGAGCGGCGCCGCAAGGTAGTCAGGCAACGGCGGATGGCCGGGCGCATCGACAAGGCCTCGCCAGTCCGGATGGGCACGCAGCTGGTCCCCCGTCAGCCGAAGCGTGCGGTTGCCCCGAACGACGGACTCGAGCACCCCCATGCTGTTCGGCAAGGCGTCGAAGGTGCGCCACCCGGCGTACTTCTCAGACAATGAGACATGGGTGTCCGCGTCCTGCCAACCGCCCCGCAGTCTGGTCGTGACCGCCTGGTGGCAGCCGACGACGTCCCGGGCGGCCTCGGTGACCAGGCGCAGCAGGACATCCAGGCTGTCCGCGGCCGACAGCGCCAGCGCACTGTCCGCGAGAGCTCGCAGCTGTACGGCCCGCCGACGCTCCAGGGCGGCGAGCTTGCGGGCCTGGCCGTGCAGCCGAGCCCGTTCCACGATCTCAGCAGCTTGCCGCGCGTAGAGCTCGACGAGCTCGAGGTGGCGCACGTCCGGTGTGACGACGGACCGGTAGTAGGCCGAGAGCGCTCCCATCGGCTCCCCGGCGAGGGTCAGCATCGGCACGGACAGCGCCGCTCGCACACCGTGCTGGAGGGCGCCTTCCTTGAAGGTCGAGTAGTGCGGTGAGTTCGCCACGTCCTCGACCACCACGATGCGTCGCTCGGACACCGCGCGGCCCACCGACCCGGTGCCGAACGGCACCCGCAGGGCGCTGATGTAGTCGGCGGCGAAGCCGACCCAGGCACTCGCGACGAGGATCTCCGGCTCGTCCGGGTCGGTCACCCACACGGCGGCGATGTCGGTTCCGAGCAGCCTGCCGACAGCTGCGGCGAGCTGCTCCAGCAAAGGGGTGACCCGGCTCAGGTCCCGGATCGACGGGTCGATCTCGGCGAGGGGCGTCGCCCCCGCTGCGGCCGTGGCGAGCTCGACCTGGATGCGTGCGACCTCGTCGGCCGCGTCCTGCTTGCCCGCGGTAGCGGGATCCGCCACCCGGCGGTCCCTTCGCGCTCGGCGCTCGTCTGTCACAGCCCCAGGATCGCGATCAGATCGCGCGCCGCCTCACCACCGGCCTCGATCGCCACGTCCAGCGCACGCGGGACGTCGAGGTCGGCGACGAGCGCGTCCAGCACAGCCACCGTCCCGCTCGATCCACCGTCCGGGCGGCCGGCGGCGACGCGCAGCGCATCCAGGCGTACGCCAGCCTGCTCCAGCGAGGCACCGGAGAAGTCCCACGGGGCCGCGTAGTGACGGTCGAGCAGCATCGTGCGGACCGTCGGCCCGCTGGTGCCTGCGATCAGGTCGGCCACGAACACCAGGTTGCCCGTCGACTTGGCCATCTTCCTGCCGTCCAGTTGCACGGTCCCGACGTGCAGCCAGGAGCGGGCGAACGGGACGACGCCGGTGGCCGCCTCGGCCTGGGCGCTCTCGTAGGCGTGGTGCGGGAAACGCAGGTCGGCGCCGCCGGCGTGCAGGTCGACCGACGAGCCGTAGGTCGACAACGCCATCGCGGTGCATTCGGCGTGCCAACCCGGCCGCCCTGGGCCCCACGGCGACGGCCAGGCCGGTTCCCCGGACGCGCTCACCTGCCACACCGCCTGGTCGAGTGGGTCGCGCTTGGCAGGGTCGTCCGTACGCCCGCCGTTGCTGTCGAGAAGCCGGAGCGCCTCGTCCCGCTGCAGCCCGCTGGCCCCGAGGACAGCGGCGCCGCGGAAGTAGACGCTGCCCTGCGCGGCGTAGGCCGCATCGCTGTCGAGCAGGGCCGCGGCCAAGGCGATCACCTGGGCGACGTGGGTGTGCGCCCGCGGCTCGTGCGTCGGGCGCCGGACCCCCAGGGCGTCCATGTCGCGCTCGAAGTGAAACTGCTGGACAGCGGCGAACCTGTCGTAGTGCGCGCCCGCGCGGTTCGCCGCGTCGAACAGCACGTCATCGACGTCGGTGACGTTGCGACAGACCTCGACCGAGATCCCGAGCCGGCGCAGCACCCGCTCTGCGGCGTCGACCCACACGAAGGTCGCAGCGTGGCCGAGGTGCGTCACGTCGTACGGCGTGACCCCGCAGACGTAGATCCGGGCCCGGCCGACGACGGTCAGCGGCCGGCCCCCGAGCTGCAGCCGCGGCGGGATCGTCGGGTCTGTCACTTCTTGCTCCTGCCGGGTCGGAAGGGCTCCAGCCTGCCACTGGAAGGTCCGCTTCTCAGGATTTCGCCAAGGCCACCGCTGCGCAGAAGCGGTCGTGGTCGGCGCGAACGGCGCGCAAGGGATCGAGCAGCTCCTCCCGCGCCACCTGCTCCACCGCGTCGTACAGGCGTCGTTGCGCCCTGCGGCCGCGCCGACGTGCGCCCGCGCGGACGAGGGGTCGGCTGAGAAGGGCCGTGAGCACGCCGGCCAGCAGGCCGCCGAGCAGCAGCAGCGTCGGGACCGGGATGCCTTGCACCTTCGGCAGCGGCACCACCGCATCGAGCTGGAGGTAGGCCAGCCCGACCAGGGCCAGCAGCCACAGCGCACCGGTGACGGCACCGAGCACGAGCAGCCACTGCAGCCCACCGACCGCGCGCTGCCACGCTGGCGGACGGTCCGACCCGAGGTCGGTGCCGGCAACTGCGGAGTCGAGGCGGTCGGCGAGCCGCTGCTCGCGCACCTCGACGGTGCGCCGCAGGTCGTCACGCCAGACCTGCGGCAGATCCGCGCCGGCACCGTCGCGGAGCCGGCGCAGCGCCGTCGTGACCGCCGCCTGCTGCACCGCGCTCGGCGGCTGAAGCGAGGTCAGCGCGTTGGGATCGCCGACGTGCAGGCGCTTCAGCGGGTCGGGCCGGAGCTTGCCGGTCCAGCGCAGGAGTGGCCAGCCGGTGCGCGCGGCGCCACGCTTGCGGATCGAGCGTTCGAGCGCACCGACCACCACCGGAACTCCCGCAGCGCCGGCCAGCGCGTCGACGAGCTGTGCCCGATCTGCCTTGCCGAGCTGACTCGCACCGGCGCCGGAGCAGTGCGGGCCGAGGGCCGCGGCGGCCGACCGGACGTCGGCCGTGAGCCGGTCGGTGGCGGCCCGGCGGGCGCTCACCCGCGAGGCCA
The DNA here is from genome assembly GCA_038256525.1 of Mycobacteriales bacterium. Classification (GTDB taxonomy): domain Bacteria; phylum Actinomycetota; class Actinomycetes; order Mycobacteriales; family SCTD01; genus SCTD01. Next base: position 18,337 of record JBBSKF010000041.1, read on the forward strand.
GCTCGGCCCGCAGCTCGGGCACGCCCGCACCGGTCCGAGCCGACAGCATCAGCAGTCGGGTCCTGGCCAGCCCCTCGCGGTCCAGCAGTGCGCGAAGGTCCGCTCGGCACTGCTCGGCAGCCGGCTCGTCGAGCCGGTCGACCTGGTTGAGCACGACCAGCAGCACCTCGGCGTGGCTGGCCTGCGGGGCGAGGTAGCGGTCGTGAACGGCAGCGTCGGCGTACTTCTGCGGGTCGAGCACCCAGACCAGCACATCGACCAGCTCGACCAGGCGGTCGACCTCGAGCCGGTGCTCGAGCGTCGTGCTGTCGTGGTCCGGCAGGTCGAGCAGCACCAATCCGCAGAGCGCCGGGTCCGGTCGCTCGTGCCGGTGACGGCGCGGGACCTCGAGCCAGTCGAGCAGCCGGTCCGCGCCGTCACCCCACACCGTCGCGTGCGCGACGCCGGTCGTGGGACGGCGGACGCCGGGTGTGCTGACCTCGGCGCCGGACAGGGCATTGAACAGCGTCGACTTGCCACTGCCCGTGGCGCCCGCGAGGGCGACGACGGTGGCGTCGCCGAGGGCTTCGCGGGCGCCGGCCTTGGCCAGCAGCGCTCGCGCTCGGCCGACCTCGGGGATCGCCAGCCGGTCCTCGGCGATCTCGACCGCCTCGCGCAGCGCGGTCAGCCGGTCGGTCAGCGCCGGCGCGCTCACCGGCGGGCCGCGGACAGCGCCTTCACGGCGTCGTGCAGGCCCTTCGCCGCGCCCTTGCCCGGCGCCACGGGCGCGAGCAGTGCGTCGAACCGGGACCGCTCGGCGGCCAGCAGCCGATCGGCCCGGGTGCGCAGGTCCTGCCGGGCAGCGGTGGCGAGCGAGCGCACGGCCGCGTCGCCGAACACCGCCTCGAGCACACGCTGCCCGAGCGCGGAGGTGCCACCGGCGACCGCGACCTCACCACCGGTCAGGCCGCCGGTGTTGGCGAAGACCGCGACCATCACCACCAGCCCGACCCCGTTGACGCCGAACGACAGGAACCGCGCAGTGGACCGCTTGCCGGCGCCCTCGGTCCGGACGAGATCGAGTACGTGGCCCTGCCAGCCGCGTACCTGCTGTTCCGCCGCCGCACCGAAACCGGGCGACACGGACTCGAGCTCTCGAGCCCGCCCGGCGATCAGCGCCGAGCCGCCCGGCAGGGCCCGCCAGGCGGTCACCGTCCGCTCGGCGGCGCGATCGGCCTCGGCATGCAGCAGCTGCTCGACACTGCTGACGAGGGCGACCTTCAGGTCGTCCGCGGGGGTCGCCCGACCGGTGAGCGCGGCGGTCACCCGGTCGCGCAGCCGGCCGACCTGTGCCTGCAGGCTGCGCATCCACTCGCCGGTGCCGACGAACTCCTGCCATCGCGCCAGGACCTCGCCGCGCAGCAGCGTGCCGCTGCGTACGCCCTCGTCGATGTTGCTGCGTGCCGACTCGTAGGTCGCGTCGGCTGACTTCCTCAGCGCATCGGCCGTGACGTGCTGCTGCTCGACCGCGTCGATGATCCCGGCGACCCGGTTCGCGAGACTGTCGAGCGCGCCGTGCAGGGTCTGGCGTACGACGGCGGCGCGCGCCTCCTGGTCGGCGGCCAGCCGGTGCAGCCAGCTGCGCAACGGGGCGATCTGGTCCTCGTCCAGCCGACCGGACGTCAGCGGCCGTTCCTCGACGACGAACAGGCGGGCGCTGTGCAGCCCGGCCCGGTCGAGCATTCCGGCGAGGTCGTCGGTGACCTCTGCGACGGCTTCGGGGGGTACTCGGTCCAGCACCACGGCCAGCGCCGTCCCCCGCTCCTGGGCCGTGCGCAGCAGATCCCACGGCACGGCATCGGCGTAGCGGGCCGCCGTCGTCACGAACACCCACAGATCGGCTGCGGCCAGCAGCTGCCCGGCCAGCTCGCGGTTTGCCGCGACGACGGAGTCCACGTCGGGGGCATCGATCAGGGCCAGCCCGGCCGGGACGTCGTCACGCGCGACGAGGCGGAGCGCCCCGGGTCCGGCGTCGCCGCCGGCACCGGTCGTGCGGGCGAGGCCAGGCAGCACCCGCTGCTCGGCAAAGAAAGCCCGGTCGGCCGTGGCACACACCAACACGGGCGCGCGGGTGGTCGGGCGCAGCACACCGGCCCGGCTCACCTCGGCGCCCACGATGCTGTTGACCAGGGTGGACTTGCCGGCGCCGGTCGAGCCGCCGACCACCGTGAGCAGGGGGGCGTCGAGGTCCCGCAACCGGGGCAGCAGGTAGTCGTCGATCTGGTCGACGACCGCCTTCACCGCTCTCGCCGCCTCGTCGCGAGTCTGGGTCGCAAGCCCGAGCGGCGCGGCGGCCACGTGGTCGCGCAGGGCCTGCAGAGCGACGGGCAGGGGGGCAGCTGCCGGGTCGAGGAGTGCCTTCACGCAGGGGTCGTGCCCGCCCGGGGACGGCGTAGCCCTCTGCGCTGCCGCGATGTCAGCGCGCGCCCGGCCTTGCCGCCTGTGGTGAGTTCTGTGGCGGACCTGGGCGCGTTCCGGCTCAGTAAGCTCGCCGCCCAGGGCTCTCCTCTATCTATCCGTCTGGTGCTCCTCGAGCACCGGCCACGCCTCGTCCATGACCTCACCCTCCGCGGTGATCGCCTCGCGCACCACCCGGAACGCCATGCCGACCGGGTAGCCCTTGCGCGCCAGCATGCCGGCCAGACGCCGCACCCGGGCGTCGGTCGGCAGGCCGGCGGTGGTTCGCAGCTTTCGGTCGACGAGCGCCCGCGCGGTTGCGAGCTCGACCTCCGGGTCGATAGTGGCGAGGGCATTGGCTATCGAGGCGTCGGGGACACCTTTGCGGCGCAGCTCCTGGGACAGGGCTGCTCCGGCGAGCCCCTTGCTGCGCTGCCTCGAGCTGACCCACAGCTGGGCGAACTGTGCGTCGTCGATCAAGCCGACGTCGGTGAACCGGCTCAGCACCTGCTCGGCAACCTCGTCCCCGACGCCCTTCTTGCGCAGGGTCGCAGCGAGCTCGGCGCGGGTCCGTGGTGCGTGCTCGAGCTGGTGCAGGCAGATCTGCCGGGCGACGTCGACCGGGTCGGCGGGCGCTGGCTCGGCCTTGGCCGGCGCCTCGCGGACGCCTCTGCTGCGGCCGCCCCCGAAGGAGGACGAGCCTGACGTGGCGGGCGACCGCGAGGCGAAGCTCATCGAGTTCTACAGGTCCACGGGAACGGGGGCGATCTGATCTGCGTCCAGTTGCGGCCCGATGTTGAGCTTCTCCTTGATGCGCTTCTCGATCTCGTCAGCAAGGTCTGGATTGTCACGCAGGAAGGACCTCGCGTTCTCCTTGCCCTGACCGAGCTGATCGCCTTCGTAGGTGTACCAAGCGCCGGATTTCCGGACGATGCCGTGCTCGACACCCATGTCGACCAAAGAACCCTCCCGACTGATGCCATGGCCGTAAATTATATCAAATTCGGCTTGTTTGAACGGGGGCGCTACCTTGTTCTTGACAATCTTGGCACGGGTGCGATTACCGACCGCGTCGGTGCCGTCCTTGAGCGTCTCGATGCGCCGCACATCGATGCGAACCGACGCATAGAACTTCAGCGCCTTGCCCCCTGTGGTGGTCTCTGGACTGTTGTGCACGACGACGCCGTCGGCGAGGTAGTTGTGGGATCCCTCGACCTCGATGTCGAAGCGGTGCATCGACCGGGTCTTGGGCTTGATCTTGATGGCGGTGATCACGGCTGGGACGGGGACGATCGTCGCCTCGACGAACTCTGGCTCCAGCGAAAACCTGCCACGGAAGCGCTCGAGCAACTTGTATTGCAACGACGGGTGAACATAGGGCGCAATCAGTTCGTGCAGCTTCGCTGTTTCATCCTTGGGAAAAGACAGCACGGCCTGCTGCACCTTTCCACGCAGTGACAGACGCGGGTGCAGATCGAAGGCACCGGCGAGGTGCTCCACGAGCCGCTGCTGGGTGCCAGTGCTCATGCCCTGGATGCAAATCTCACTGCGCCCACTACCGCCCTTGGTGCGCTCCTGCAAACCCTTCGAACGGTTGGCGAAGGATCCGTCGTCCATGTACCAGACGGCGAGCGCAAGGGGAGTGAGAGCCTTGAGATAG
>JBBSKF010000042.1:0-22196 GCA_038256525.1 Mycobacteriales bacterium
ACCGGGTTTCGTCGGCAGCCCCACCGCGAGCGGGACGCCGTACGACCCGGAGCGACTCACCTGCGCCCACAAGACCCTGCCGCTGCGCACCGTCTTGCGCGTGTCCGCGAACGGGCGCTCGGTGAGCTGCCTGGTGAACGATCGCGGGCCCTATGTGGGCCCGCGCATCCTGGACCTCTCCCGTGCCGGCTCACGGGCGCTCGGCTTCGACGGCGTCCAGCAGGTCGTCATCGAGGTCCTCGCTCCCAGCCGCTGACCCCGCGGCTGATCCCGCGCCCCCCACCCCTGGTAGGCACGGGGCGCCTTCTCCGCGCCCTGCGGCGCCGCTCCAAGATCATCAGGAGGTCGGCGTGCGACACGCCCGGCGCGTCCGACGGCCATCCCCTGATGATCTTGGCCCCTGATGATCTTGGGGGCCGCACGGCCCCGGCTCAGACCGTCAGGCCCAGCCGGTAGGCCCGCTCCGCAAGGGCCTCCCACTTGAGCCGCACGTGCCGGGCGTCGTCCAGCGCGTGGTGCAGCCCGGACGACTGCACCGGCAGGGCGGGCCGGCCGAGGTGCTCCCACAGCTGCCGGACGTCGAGGGTCAGCCGCGGGATCGCCCGCGGCAGCTCGGGCATCGACCCCCACAGCTGACAGAGGGCGACATGGTCGTACGCACCGAACCACGCCCACAGCACGGGCGAGTCGCCGAGGAACTCCAGCAGCGACGCCCGCAGCGCAGCGCGCGTCATCCACGCCGGGTCGCCCGGCGGCGGGAGCTGCGGCAGGACGTTCTGCTTCACCCACGGATGCGCCGTCGCCGGGTCGAACTCGGTTGACACAGCGTAGAACTCGCGTCCGTCCTCGGCCACCGCGCCAAAGGAGATCAGGCCGATCTCCGGCGCCGTGGTGGAGAACTCCCCGTCGTACCAGATCCTCATCGACACATCCTGCCCGTCGTTTCATGCGCGTGAAGATCTCCGCACACCGCTCGGTGCCGACTCGGCCCATGGGATCATGAAGCCAGTCGACGAAGGAGGCTGTCCTGTGTGCGGGTTCAGCGGCGAGGTGCGCCGCGACGGCAAGCCGGCCGATGTCGCTGCGGTGAGCGCCATGACGGCGACGATGGACGACCGCGGACCCGACGGCTCGGGTGTCTGGTCGGCCGGACCGATCGCGTTGGGCCACCGCCGGCTCAAGGTCGTCGACCTGACCGAGCACGCCGCCCAGCCCATGGTCGACGCCGAGCTCGGCCTCACCATCGTGCTCAACGGGATGGTCTACAACTACCCGCAGCTGCGCCAGGAGCTGCTCGGACTCGGCTACCGGTTCTTCTCGCACGGCGACACCGAGGTCGTCCTCAAGGCCTACCACCGGTGGGGTGAGGACTTCGTCGACCACCTCGTCGGGATGTTCGCCTGCGCCATCGTCGAGCGGGACACCGGCCGGGTGGTCCTCGCCCGTGACCGGCTGGGCGTCAAGCCGCTGTACGTCGCCGAGGTCGGTCACGGCAAGTCCCTGCGCTTTGCCAGCACGATCCCGGCGCTGCTCGCCGGCGGCGGCATCGACACCACCCTCGACCGGGAAGCGCTGCACTGCTACCTGAGCTTCCACTCGGTGGTCCCGGCTCCCCGCACCGTGCTCCAGGGCATCCGCAAGCTGCCCCCGGCGACGGTCCGGGTCCTCGAGCCGGACGGTACGAGCCGCGACCGCACCTACTGGGCGCCGTCCTACGGCCGCGACCCCGCCCACGCCAGCTGGTCCGGGAAGGACTGGGAGCAGGCGATTCTCGAAGCGCTGCGTCTGTCGGTGCGCCGCCGGATGGTGTCCGACATCGAGGTGGGGGTGCTGCTGTCTGGCGGCCTGGACTCGAGCCTGGTGGTGGGGCTGCTCGCCGAGCAGGGGCAGCGCGACCTGCGTACGTTCTCGATCGGTTTCGACGCTGTCGGCGGCCGCAGCGGCGACGAGTTCGTCTACTCGGACCTGGTCGCGGAGCGGTTCGGCACCAAGCACACCCAGCTCCGGGTCCCGCCGGAGCGGGTGCTGCCCGCGCTCGACAGCGCGGTCGCGGCCATGAGCGAGCCGATGGTCAGCCACGACGTCGTCGCCTTCTACCTGCTCAGCCAGGAGGTCTCGAAGCACGTGCACGTCGTGCAGTCCGGCCAGGGCGCCGACGAGGTCTTCGCCGGCTACCACTGGTATCCGCCGATGCTCGGCGCCGCCGACCCGGTGGAGGCCTACACCGCAGCCTTCTTCGACCGCGACGACGCAGGCGTGGCCGCGCTGCTCGACCCGCAGTGGCACGCCGACGGCGACGTGAGCCGGAGCTTCGTCGAGGAGCACTTCGCCCGGCCGGGCGCCGACACCGCGGTCGACCGGGCACTGCGGCTGGACACCGAGGTGATGCTCGTCGAGGACCCGGTCAAGCGGGTCGACAACACCACCATGGCGTACGGCCTGGAGGCGCGCGTGCCGTTCCTCGACCACGAGCTGGTCGAGCTCGCGGCGGCCTGTCCGCCGGAGCTCAAGCTCGCGCTCGGCGGCAAGGGAGTGTTGAAACAGGCTGCCCGGCAGGTGATCCCGAGCGAGGTGATCGACCGGCCCAAGGGCTACTTCCCGGTGCCGGCGCTGACCCACCTCGAGGGCGGGTTCCTCGACCGGGTGCGTGAGGCCCTGATGGCGCCGGCCGCGAAGGACCGCGGGCTGTTCCGCCCGGAGGTCGTCGAACGCCTGTTGCGGGACCCGAACGCCGCACTCACCCCGCTCGGCGGCAACCCCCTCTGGCAGATCGCCCTGCTCGAGATGTGGCTGCAGGCGCACGGCCTGTGAGTCGCGAGCCGGACCCCCCGGGGGGCAGCCCGTTCAGCACGCGCTGGCACCGGCCGTCGGGCGACCTGCCGGAGGGCGTCCGCCCCGATGTGGTGGTCGACTGCGGGTGGGGCCGCATCGTGTTCGGCCAGACCTTCACCTCACCGGACCGGCTGCGCGCGGCGTTGCGCGGCGAGGAGAGCGGCCGACGCGACATCTGCATGTATCCCCGCGAGCCCCACGTGCTGGTCGCCCAGTCCCCGGCCGAGCTGTTCGTGGACCCCTCGCACACCTACCGCCTCGACCTCGCGGAGTTCTCCGCCGGGGAGCCGCTGAGCGCCGCAACGATCCGCCCGTTGGAGAGCCAGCCGGATGCGGCCGCCGTGAACGCCGTCTACGCCACGGCCGGGATGCTGGGGGCCGAGTCGGCCCTGCTGGTCCGGAACGCGCAGGACCCGGTCTTCACCTACCTGGTCGCCACGGAGCCGGGCAGTGGCCGCATCCTCGGCACCGTCACCGGAGTGGACCACGTCGAGGCGTTCGGCGACCCCGAGGGCGGCACCAGCCTGTGGTGTCTCGCGGTCGACCCGCAGAGCCGGTTGGCGGGGATCGGTGAGCACCTCACCCGCGCCTTGGCCGAGCACTACGTGGGGCGGGGTCGCTCCTACGTCGACCTGTCGGTCCTGCACGACAACCGCAAGGCCATCGGCCTCTACGAGCGGGTCGGCTTCGCCCGCGTCCCGGTGCTCGCGCTCAAGCGCAAGAACACCATCAACGAGCGCCTTTTCGTCACGGCGCCGCCCGAGGACTACCAGCGGCTCAACCCCTACGCGCGGATCATCGCCGACGAGGCGCGGCGCCGGGGGATCGGCGTCGACGTGCTGGACGCCGAGTGGGGTGAGCTGCGCCTGTCCCACGCCGGGCGCAGCATCGTGACCCGCGAGTCGCTGTCGGAGCTGACGACCGCAGTGGCGATGTCCCGGTGTGACGACAAGCGGGTCACCCGCCGGATCTTCGCGGGCGCCGGTCTGTCCGTGCCGCAGGGACGCTCGGCCTCCGGCGACGAGGCGGACCGCGCCTTTCTCGCCGAGCTCGGCGAGCTCGTGGTCAAGCCCGCACGCGGCGAGCAGGGCCGGGGGATCACGGTCGGGGTGAGCGACGAGCCGGCGCTGGACGAGGCGGTGACGCTGGCCCGGTCGTTCTGCCCGGACGTGCTTCTCGAGCAGCGAGTGGCCGGTCAGGACCTCCGCGTCCTGGTCATCGGGCACCGGGTGGTCGCGGCCGCGCTCCGGCGTCCGGCCTCGGTGATCGGCGACGGACGTACGCCGGTGCGCGAGCTCATCACCGCCCACAGCCGCAGGCGGCAGGCCGCCACCCGGGGCGAGTCGCGCATCCCGCTCGACGAAGTCACCGAGGCGACAGTGCGCGCCCACGGCTTCGAGCTGGACGACGTGCTGGCTGCGGGGACAGAGCTGGAGGTCCGGCGCACGGCCAACCTGCACACAGGTGGCACGATCCACGACGTGACCGCCTCCCTGCACCCGGCGCTGGCCGACGCGGCGGTGCGCGCCAGCCGCGCACTCGACATCCCCGTGACCGGGCTGGACTTCCTCGTTCCGGATCCCGAGGGACCCGACCATGTGCTGATCGAGGCCAACGAGCGGCCGGGTCTTGCCAACCACGAGCCGCAGCCGACCGCCGAGCGCTTCGTCGACCTGCTGTTCCCCGAGACGAGCCCTTCGGCGTGAGCCAGACGCCGCCGGATCCCAGCCGCAGCGCACCGCCCCGCAAGCTCGACATCGACATGGGCTACGTCGAGGAGGTGATGCTGCACATGCTGCGCACGCCGAGCCCGACCGGCCGCACGGACCAGGTCGTGCAGTACATCGGCGAGCGCCTGCTCGAACTCGGGCTCGAGCTGTCGGTGACCCGGCGTGGGCTGCTCAACGCGACCCTGCAGGGCGGGCGGCCCGGGCCGGACCGGGCCGTCGTCGTGCACGCCGACACGATCGGCGCGATGGTGACCCGGCTCAAGGACAACGGCCGGCTGGAGATCACCCCGCTCGGCACGCACAGCGCGCGTTTCGCCGAAGGTGCCCATGCGACGGTGTTCACCGACAACAACGAGCTCAGCTACACCGGCACGATCCTGCCCCTGAAGAGCAGCGGACATCAGTACGGCGAGGAGGTCGACACCCAGGGGATCGGCTGGCCGCTGGTCGAGGTGCGCATCGACGAGCCGGTCGAGGACGTCGCCGGTCTGACGGCGCTCGGTCTGCACGTCGGGGACTTCGTCGCCTTCGACGCGAACCCGATCCTCGCCTCCAGCGGCTTCGTGAAGTCACGCCACCTCGATGACAAGGCCGGGATCGCCGCCGCGATGGGGGCTTTCAAGGCGCTCGTCGAGTCGGGCATCCGGCTTCCCGTCAGCGCCCACCTGCTCGTGACGATCGCCGAGGAGGTCGGCCACGGCGCCACCCACGGGCTCGACACCAACGTCGCGGAGATGGTCGCGGTGGACAACGCCGTCGTCGCGCCCGGCCAGCAGTCACGTGAGGACCACGTCAACATCGCCATGCTCGACTCGACCGGCCCGTTCGACTACCACTTCAGCCGGCGGCTGCTCGCGCTCTGCGAGGCCCACCAGATCCCCTACACCCGGGACACCTTCCGGCACTACCGCTCCGACGCGGCGAGCGCCGTCGAGGCCGGGCTCGAGATGCGTACCGCACTGGTCGGCTTCGGCCTCGACTCGAGCCACGGCCACGAGCGCACCCACCTGCGCGGGATCCAGGCCGTCGCGGAGCTGCTCGCGGTCTATCTGCAGAGCGACCTGACCTTCCCGGAGTGGGACACCCGCGAGCGCGGCACGCTCGAGGACTTCCCCTCCGGCAGCGTCCAACCGGCGCCGCTGGAGGACCTGCGCCGCCCCTGCGACTGAGCCGTTAGCGTCGGGCCATGGCCGTGCTCGCCCTCGACGTCGGTACGACCGGCGTCACCGCGCTCGTCGTCTCGGCCGACGGCGCCGTCCTGGGCCGCGGCTACCAGGAGTTCGCTCAGCACTTCCCGCAGCCGGGCGAGGTCGAGCACGAGCCGGAGGAGATCTGGCAGGCGGTGCTCGCCGCCTCACGCGCCGCCCTTGCCGCGGCGCCGTCCGAGCCGGTGACGTGCCTGGGCGTCACCGACCAGCGCGAGACGGCGGTCCTGTGGGACCGCACCAGCCTCGCCGCCCCGCGGCGCGCGATCGTCTGGCAGGACCGCCGGACGGCGTCGATCTGCGAGCGTCTGCGGGAAGCCGGTTCCGAGCCGCGCGTCGCCGAGCTGACCGGCCTGCGGCTCGACCCGTACTTCACGGCGACCAAGCTGACCTGGCTGGCCGAGCACGACCCGCGCGCCTGGGAGGGGGTGACCGCCGGGCGCACAGCGGTCGGCACCGTCGACTCCTACATCGTCGCCCGGCTGACCGGTGGGCGACGACACGTCACCGACGCCTCGAACGCGAGCCGGACGCTGCTGTTCGACCTGCGGACCGGCCGCTGGAGCGAGGAGCTCTGCGAGCTGTTCGGGGTGCCGATCGCCGCCCTGCCCGAGGTCGTGCCCTCCTACGGCGAGGTCGGGCGCACCGATCCGGCCGCCTTCCTCGGGCTGGACCTGCCCGTCGCAGGCATCGCCGGTGACCAGCAGGCAGCGCTGTTCGGGCAGGGTTGCTACGAGCCCGGGCGCAGCAAGTGCACTTATGGGACAGGCTCTTTCGTGCTCGTCAACACCGGCTCGACACCGGTGCTGTCGGACCGGCTGCTCACGACGGTGGCCTGGATGGAGCCGGACGGCTCGCTCGTCTACGCCCTCGAAGGCGCCGTCTTCGTCACCGGCGCGGCGGTCCAGTGGCTGCGCGACGGGCTGCAGCTGATCGGCAGCGCCGCGGAGATCGAGGCGCTCGCGCGCACCGTGCCGAGCAGTGACGGCGTGGTCTTCGTCCCCGCGCTCACCGGGCTCGGCGCCCCCCACTGGGATCCCGGCGCGCGCGGCACCGTCCTCGGCATCACCCGCGGCACCACCCGCGCCCACCTGGCCCGGGCCACCCTCGAGGCGATCGCCTTCGAGGTGCGCGACGTCGTCGACGCCATCACCGCCGAGGCGGGCCTGTCGGTGCCGGCGCTGCAGGTCGACGGCGGTGCCAGCGCCAACAACCTGCTCTGCCAGCTGCAGGCCGACCAGCTCGGGATCCCCGTGCAGCGGCCACAGGTGCTCGAGACGACGGCGCTCGGCGCGGCGTTCCTGGCCGGCCTCGGCACCGGCGTGTGGTCCTCACCGCAGGAGCTGGTCGACACCTGGCAGCTCGACCGTCGCTTCGAGCCCGCTCCGGGCAGGCGCGACGACGGCTCGCACGACCGCTGGCTGCGCGCCGTCGAGCGCGCCAAGGGCTGGGCGACGGGCGACTGACCCCCCCTCACGCCCTCCCCCCTCACGCCCTCCCCCCTCACGCCGTCCCCCCTCACGCCGTCCCCCCTCACGCCCTCCCTGATCATCTGGCGAGAATCACCCCTCCGGGGACCCCTTTTCGCGCCATGTGATCAGGGAGACGCGCCTGGCGGGGGACGCACCGGCTCAGTCGGCGAGGCCCTTCTCGACGGCGTAGCGCACGAGCTGCGCCCGGTTGTGCAGCTGCAGCTTGGACAGCGTGTTCTGCACGTGGTTCTCGACGGTGCGGTGCGACACGGAGAGCCGCTCGGCGGCCTGCCGTGCCGTCAGGCCCTTGGCCACCAGGCGCAGCACCTCGGTCTCCCGGGCGGTGAGCTTGGGAGCGCCGTCATCAGAGGCGGTACGCCGGTACTCCCCCAGCACCAGGCCGGCCAGCCCCGGTGTGAAGACCGCATCACCGGCGGCGGTACGGCGTACGGCCGCGACCAGGTCCTCGGCGCTCGCGGACTTCATGAGATAGCCCGTGGCACCGGCCTTCACGGCCTCGAGGACGTCCTCCTGCTCGCCGGAGGCGGACAGGACCAGCACCTTGGTCAGCCCGGCGACCGCCCGGGTGACCTCGACGCCGGAACGCCCGGGCATCTGCAGGTCGCAGACGAGCACGTCCGGGGTCGTCGCCGTCACGACCCGGACAGCCTTGTCGCCGTCGCCGGCGGTCCCGACGACGGACAGGCCGGCCGCGACGAGGTCGCGCTCGACCGCTTCCCGCCAGATCGGATGGTCGTCGGCGAGCACCACCCGCAAGGGTCCAGCCGGGGGCTCATCTGGCAACACGCAGCTCCACCTCCGTTCCCTGTCCGGGCGTGCTCTCGACGCAGACCGTGCCACCCAGGTCGTGCATCCGGCCGCGGATCGACTGTGCCACGCCGAGCCGGCCGTCCCGCTCGGCCTGGTCGAGCCGGCCGGCCGGGATGCCCGGACCGTCGTCGCGGACCGTCACGGTCACCGCGTCGACGTCGTCCTCCACGAGCAGCCAGGCGGCACCGCCGCCGTGCTGCCGGGCGTTGTCGACCGCAGCCCCCACGGCCGCGGCGAGCTCGGCGGCGACGCCGGACGGCAGCAGCACGGGGGTGGCCGGTGCGGCCACCTGCAGGTCGGCGCCGGACGGCAGCAGCGCGAGCAGGTCCGCCTCGCCCGCCGGCAGCGGCCGGGTGGCCGCGCTGACCAGCCGACGCAGCGCCACCTCCTGCTCGGCGGCCAGCGCGGCGAGCTCGGGGTCGCCGCGCCGCGAGACCAGCGCCAGCGCCTGCAGCACACCGTCGTGCACCTGGCGGCTCAGCCGCTCCCGCTCGGCGGTCGCTGCCTGCAGGGCCACCGCCTCGGAGTAGGCCCGCTCGGCCCGGCGGGCGAGCTGCACGACGTAGCCGACCACGGTGCCGACGAGCAGGAGCAGCACCAGGCTGTTGACCGTGGCCTGCGAGGCGCCGCCGCGCTCGAGGATCGCACCGGTGCCGACGACGACCGCCGCGGCCGCGCCGCCGACCCAACCGGACCAGATCGCCCAGGCGACCACGGGCGCTGCCGCCCAGCTCACGGTCAACGTCGGGTCACCCATCGCGATGCGCTCCGGGGAAAGGACCGCGACCGAGCTGAGCAGCGCCCCGACGGTGAGCGCCAGGTCCAGCACCAGCAGCGGCCAGCGGCGCCGGCGCCGGTCGGAGTAGAGGTAGGCGGCGGCGGCCGTCCACCCGGCCATGCCGGCCAGCACCGCCCAGCCGAGCGCCGGCCGGGCATAGCTGTCGGTGTAGACGGCCATCGAACCGGCGGCGTAGAGCAGGGTGGCGAGGCGGTAGACGGCCAGTGCCCGCCACAACGCGGTGTCGAGCCGCATGGCCGAGCCCGACGCCCGGGTCAGCTGGCGCGGCGGGTGGACGCCGGTGCGTCGACGACGGGGGCGGCGAGTTGTGCCGTGCGGGCGCGCTCGATGTCCGCCTTGGCCTTGGTGGCGTATTCATCGACGTATTCCTGGCCGGACAGCACCATCAGCTCGTACATGATCTCGTCGGTGATGGAGCGCAGGACGAAGCGGTCGCCCTCCAGGCCGGCGTAGCGCCCGAAGTCCAGCGGCTTGCCGATCCGGATCTCGACCCGGCCGGGCCGACCGATCTTGGGCAGCCGGCGGCCGGCCGGCTGGAGGGCGAACATGCCGATCAGGCCGACCGGAATGACCGGCACGCCGGCCTCGAGGGCCATCCGGGCGACGCCGGTCTTCCCGCGGTAGAGCCGGCCGTCGGGCGAGCGGGTCCCCTCCGGGTAGAGACCCATCAGCTCACCGTCCTGGAGCACCTGCAGTCCGGTGCCGAGGGCGGCCTGGCTGGCCTTGCCGCCGGAGCGGTCCAGCGGGATCATCCCCACGCCCGAGAAGAAGGACTTCTGCAGCTTGCCCTTCAGACCGCGGCGGGTGAAGTAGTCGCTCTTGGCGAGGAAGGTGACCCGCCGAGGGACCACCAGCGGGATCATGAAGTTGTCCAGGAACGTCGTGTGGTTGCCGGCGAGGATCGCGGCGCCCTCGACCGGGAGGTTCTCCACGCCGGTCACGTAGGGGCGGAACAGCACCCGCAGGAGGGGGGCGAGAACGGCCTTGACCAGCCAGTAGCCCATCGACCCTCCTCTGCTGCGGTGCGCGACCTGATCGTAGTTGCGCGGGCCCAGCAGCGGCAACGACGAGAGTGCCGGACGTGTTAAGCCTTGGCGAACACTTGCGTGCGACGATGGATCCGGCGGTCGTCGACGCGTCCGCCACCCGACACGCCAGGGAGCTCGCCGTGGCCATACCCGTCCTTACCGGCGCCGAGCCGGTCGACCTGCCCGGCGGGCCGGTGGGCGTCCTGCTCAGCCACGGCTTCACCGGCACCACGCACAGCATCCGGCCGTGGGCGGAGCATCTGGCGGGCGCCGGGCTGACGGTGAGCGCCCCTCGGCTGCCCGGCCACGGCACCCGTTGGCAGGACCTGAACCGCACCGGATTCGCCGACTGGTACGGCGAGCTCGAGCGGTCGTTCGACGACCTGCTGCAGCGCTGCCAGTCGGTCTTCGTCATGGGCCTGTCGATGGGCGGCACGCTCTCGCTGCGCCTTGCCGAGCTGCGCGCCGACTCGGTCGCCGGGCTGGTCGTCGTCAACGCCTCGCTGGCCTCCGACCGCCGGGACATCAAGCTCGTGCCGACCCTGTCCAAGGTGCTGGCGTCGGTCCCGGCGATCGGCAGCGACATCCGCAAGCCCGGCGTCACCGAGCTGGCCTATCCCCGCACCCCGCTCAAGGCGCTGGCCTCCCTGCAGAAGGCCTGGCCGGTCGTCTGCGCCGACCTGCACCGCATCACCTGCCCGGTGCTCGTCTTCCGCAGCCGGGTGGATCACGTGGTCGAGCCGGTGAGCGGCCGGGTGCTGCTGGAGGGACTCGCGGGAGGCACCGTCGAGGAGCGCATCCTCGAGGACAGCTATCACGTCGCCACGCTCGACAACGACGCTCCGACGATCTTCGCCGGCAGTCTGGACTTCGTCCGGGCGCACGCCCCCGCTGCCGCAGGCTGAGCAGCGACATGTCCGACACCCTGCCTGACCCGCCGACCCCCGCCAGCCGCGGCCGGCGCAGCAACGGCCTGCCCGCGACCGACTGGGGGGCCCTGGTCGACCTCGACCCCCGACTGTCCGAGGCCCTGCTGGCGAGCCTCGGCGCCGCCGGCGTGGCTGCCTATGTCGAGCCGGCCCGAGGCGAGGACAACATCTCGCGGGCCGCCCAGCACCCACCTCGTCCGCTGGACCGGCTCTGGGTGGACCCCGGCCACGCCGACGCCGCCCGGCAGGTGGTCACGGCCGAGGTCGCCGACCTGAGCAGCCTGCTGGCCGAGACCGATCCGGGCGCCACCGCCCACGGCTTCGTGCACGCCATCCCGCGCACCGCGGCCGCCCGGGTGCTTCCCCCGCCGGCGCTACCGGACCCACCGGCCAAGCAGCCGGCCGACCTGTCCGCACCGGCCGATCCGGACGAGGCGTGGCGCCAGATCGTCGAGGGATACCACCGCGAGGCAGATGGGCCGGTGGCGCCCTGGCCGGTCTCGGAGGACCTCGACGCCCCGCCCCGACCGCGGCTGTTCCCCAGCCGGCCGGAGCGGGCCGGCGATCCGGCCGCCGAGCCGGACCCCCCGACACGGCCCGCACCGCAGAGCAGCCGCGACCTTCCCGGCTGGGTGGAGCCGGCGCCCCTCGACGACGAGGGGCACTACGTCCCCCCGCCCCCGCCGCCGATCCCCCGGCTCGCACCGAAGAAGATCGCGGCGGCCGTGACGGTGCTGGTCGGCGTCCTGCTGATGTTCGCGCCGGGCCTGCTGCTCCAGCCGCGTACGACCGGTGTGGCCATCTTCGGCGTGCTGCTCACGGTCGGTGGCGCCGCCGCGATGGTCTACCTGATGCGAGACGCCCCGCCGGCCGACAGCGGCCCGGACGACGGAGCTGTCGTCTGAGCGCCAGCGAGGTCCTCGAGACACGTGGGCACCTCATGGACAGCGGTGTGCTGGCCCACGTGCTGGACGACGTGCTGTCCTACGGCGGGGACTACCGCATCGACCGGCTCGACGTGGGCCGGGCGCACGAGGACGAGTCGTACGCCCGGATCGTCGTGTCGGCCGCCGACGAGGACACCCTCGCCCGGCTGCTCATGCGACTGCAGGCACACGGGGTCAACCAGGTCGACCCGGGCGAGGCGGTGCTGCGCATGGCCGAGCGGGACGGCGTCTTCCCGGAGGACTTCTACTCCACGACCAACCTCGAGACGGTCGTACGCATCGGCGCCACCTGGGTCCCCGTCGAGCAGCCCGAGATGGACTGCGGCCTGGTCGTCACGGCGGGGCGGGCGCGCACCGTGCCGGTCTCGGACGTCCGGGCGGGCGACTCGGTCGTGTGCGGCGCCTCGGGGGTCAAGGTGGTGCTGCCGCTGATCGAGCACAGCACCACCGAGAGCGGCTTCGAGTTCATGTCGTCGGCCGTCTCGAGCGAGAAGCCGCAGTCGCTGCTGCTGCGCCAGATCGCCGCCCAGATGCGCGAGGTCAAGGGCGACGGCGGGAAGATCCTGTGGGTGGCCGGGCCCGCAGTCGTGCACACCGGGGCGGCGCCGGCGATGGTTGCGCTCGTCGAGAACGGCTATGTGGACGTGTTGTTCGCCGGCAACGCGCTGGCCACGCACGACATCGAGGCGGCGCTCTACGGCACCTCACTCGGCGTGGATCTCGCCGCCGGCAAGGGAGTCGAGCACGGCCACGAACACCACATCCGGGCGATCAACACGATCCGGCGCGCCGGGTCGATCCCGGACGCGGTCTCCCAGGGCGTGCTGACGGGCGGCGTGATGCACGCGCTCGTCACGCACGGCAAGCGCTTCGTGCTCGTCGGCTCGGTGCGCGACGACGGCCCGCTGCCGGATGTGCACACCGACGTCATCGTCGGCCAGCGCGCGATGCGTGCCGAGCTGCCCGGTGTCGGCTTCGCGATCATGGTCGCGACCATGCTCCACTCGATCGCCACCGGCAACCTGTTGCCGGCATCAGTCCCGCTGGTCTGCGTCGACATCAACCCGGCGACGGTCACCAAGCTGTCCGACCGCGGCTCCTCCCAGGCGGTCGGCATCGTCACCGACATCGGGCTGTTCCTCGAGGGCCTGGCCCGCGACCTGGTCCCGGGGTTCGGCTCGGGCTAGGTCAGGTCGCGGCGCAACGTGAGCCGGGTCGCGAGCAGCGACAGGACGACGGCGTACGCGACCAGCAGCGCCGCACCGCCCCACACCGGCAGCAGCTCCCCGCGGGTGGTGGCGAGCTCGCCGAGCTGCAGCACGGCGCTGCTCGCGCCGCCGGGCGTCCAGCGCCCCACATCCGGGAGCAGGGCGACGAGCAGCTGCTCGGCGATGAACGTCCAGGCGAGCGCCCCGACGACCGCGGCGATCTGGTTGCGCACCAGGGCGCCCACGGCGATGCCGATCGGGCCGTAGAGCACCATCACCAGCCCGACGCCGGCCAGCACCTGCAGCACCGAGGCGTCCCAGGTGAGCACACCGTCGCGCAGCGGGATGAGCGCAGCACTGAGGCCGACGGCCACCAGCGCCGAGGCGACGGCGAACCCGACGCCGGCGAGTGCAATGGCGATCAGCTTCGCCACCAGGACCCGGCCGCGCTTGGGGGTGACGAGGAAGGACGGCGTCGCGGTGCCGAAGCGGAACTCCTGGGTCAGGGTCAGGATTCCTAGGATCAGTACGACGACGTTGCCGCTGCTTGCGCTCGCGACCGCCCGGGACAGCAGCGCCGGGTCGTCGCGCTCCAGCGGGGCGCCCTCCAACCCGGCGGTCAGGACCGTCGCCACCACGCCGAGCAGGACCAGCAGCAGCGTCGTGAGCAGCAGCCACAGCGGCAGCCGCACCGTCCGCAGCTTGAGCAGCTCGGCACGGACGAGCGCGGTCACGGCGGGCCCGCTTGTTCGGCCGCCGGGTTGGTGAGCGACAGGAAGATGTCCTCCAGGCCGCCGGCGGTCTCGGCCAGTCGGTGCAGGACCACGCCGTGCTTGGCCGCGAGCTCGCCGACGGCCGCGGGCGGCGCCGAGACCAGGATCTCCTGCGGTCCGAGCCACCGGCCCGGCAGCCCGGCGGCCGTGAGCGCCTCGACGAGCCGCTCGCCGTCGGGGGTGCGCACCGTCGTCCCGCCGCCGCCCTCGGTCTGCAGCTCGGCGAGGCTGCCGGAGCGGACAAGTCGGCCGTGCGCCAGCACGAGCACGTCGTCCGCGGTCTGCTCCACCTCGGGCAGGACGTGGCTGGAGACCAGCACCGTGCGACCTTGCTCGGCCAGCTCCCGCAGGAAGGTTCGCAGCCACCGGATCCCCTGCGGGTCAAGGCCGTTGGCCGGCTCGTCGAGCACCAGCACGGGCGGGTCGCCGAGCAGCGCCGCCGCCAGCCCGAGGCGCTGGCGCATGCCGAGCGAGAAGCCGCCCACCTTGCGGTGTGCTGCCTCGGTCAGGTCGACGAGCGCGAGCACCTCCTCCGACCGGGTAGCCGGAAGTCCCGCGGCGGTGGTCAGCACGCGCAGGTGGTCCCGGGCACTGCGGCCGGGATGGAAGCCGGTCGACTCGAGCAGGGTGCCGACCTCACGCGTCGGCGCGTCGAGCTCGTCGTAGCGCTTGCCGTCGAAGGTTGCCGACCCCGCCGTCGGGCGCACCAGGCCGAGCAGCATCCGCAAGGTGGTCGTCTTGCCGGCGCCGTTCGGACCGAGAAACCCGGTGACCCGGCCGGGATGCACGGTGGCCGTGAGGCCGTCGACCGCGAGCGTGCCGCCGAAGCGCTTGGTGAGCCCCTCGAGCAGCAGCGTCGTCCCCACGGCCCGACCATAGGGGGCGAACCTGCGTCAGCACCACGCCCGGCCCGCCGGGCCCAGGCACCCTCCCTGATCATCTGGCGCCGGAGGGCCCGAAAAAGGCCATGATCCTCGCCAGATGATCAGGGAGGGGTCGGCACCGGCTCAGCCCAGGTCGGCGACCAGCGGGAGGTGGTCGCTGACCGGGCCGGGATCGGGACGGCGGACGGCCAGCACCGTCAGCGCAGGGTCGACGAACAGCCCGTCGATGCGACGGCTCGGCGCCGTCGAGGGGAAGGTCGGCCCGCAGTCCGCCGCCGCATCGACGAGCCCGGCCGACAGCGCGGCCCACGCGGGGCCGCCGGCCTGTTCGTTGACATCGGCGCCCACGACGAGCGGGAGCCCGCCCGGCACCCGCGCTCGCAGCCGCTCGGCCGTCTCCAGCCGGGCCCCCGCGTCGAGGTCAAGGTGCGTCCCGAGCACGGCCAGCCGCCGCCCGCCGACCGCGAGCACGGCGAGCACCGCCCCGCGACGGTGCAGCCCCGGGCGCCGGGCAAGGCGTACCGCCGTGGCTTCGACGACCTCCACCCGGGCCGACACGAGCAGCAGGTTGCCGGCTGCCGGCGCGCCGCCGACGACCCGCGTCAGACCGGCCCGGCGGGCGAGCAGCCAGCACGACCACCGCCACAGCAGCAGCCGCGGTGCCTCTTGGATCAGCACGACGTCCGGATCCAGCGCGGCGAGAGTGGCCGCTACACCGCGGGAGTCGTTCCGCAGGGAACGTACGTTCCAGCTGACGACGCGGGCGAGTGGTGACCCCGGATCGATTCCCGGGGTCACCACTCGCTTTTCAGCCCCTGCTCAGACCGTCGGCTCCGGGAAGACCGGCGTCGGGCACGCAGCCGGACCGGACTGGACGAACGTCCGGTTGTTGTTGGCGGCATCGACGATGCCCGACAGCACCAACTGGTACGCCCGGTCAGGCGTCGCGTCCGCCAATGCTGCGTCCGCCTCGGCGATGATGTCGTCGACGGTCGCGAAGCCGGCAGCGTTGGCCGAAACAGACCCCTCGGCGAGGATCAGTTCGCCGCCGTCGACGTAGCCGACGAGCTCGTTGAGGGCGAGAGCCGCCAGCTGGGCCGACAGCATGTACGCGGCGTTCTTCGCGTCGGCGTCACGGTTCCAGGTGCGGAAGCCGGCGTAGTTCGCGAAGCTGACGTCGGCGCCGCTGGCGTCCTTCAGGTTCAGCCCGTTCAGCAGGGCGAGCGCCGAGGCGCCACTGTCCGTGCCGGCGAACGCGACCGCACCGTTCTTGTTCTGCCAGAAGCCCTTCGTCCGCGCGCCG
This sequence comes from Mycobacteriales bacterium, assembly GCA_038256525.1. Lineage (GTDB taxonomy): Bacteria > Actinomycetota > Actinomycetes > Mycobacteriales > SCTD01 > SCTD01. The sequence continues at coordinate 15,942 of JBBSKF010000042.1, forward strand.
GTCCCGCCGAGGCAGACGTTGCCGAAGTTGAGACCGGTCGCGGTCTCGCCGACACCCAGCTCGACGCCATAGGTCTGGTCGGCGTTCAACGTGACGTCGCCGGTGCCGCCGGACTGGTCCACGCTGTTCCCGGTCTGCACCCACGGCGCGCCGGCTGTCTGCTCGGCCACCGAGTAGGTGCCGGCGTCGACGTCGAGGGCGAAGCTGCCGTCCCCGTCTGTCGCGACCGTCGTGGTCACGCCGTTCGCGACGTCGATCCGCCAGCCCTCGATGCCGGGCTCGCCCACATCGCGCTGGCCGTTGGTGTTGGTGTCGTAGTACTTCGTGCCCGACACAGACTCATCGGTCGGCGCGACGCCTTCCCAGATCTTCTCGACGATGTTCGAGGACTGGGTGTCGCCATCGCTGTCGACGAAGGTCGCCTGGATCGTGTCGGTGCCCGGCCCCCCGCTGCCGGTGTAGGTGAACGTCGCCAGACCAGCGGCATCGGTGGCGTCGGTGCCGATGGCCCCGGCGTTCGGCCCGCTGAGCACGGTGAACGACACAGTCGTCCCGACAACCGGCGCCGACGGGCTGCCGGACACCACCGCGGCCGTGACCGTGTGGTCGGTGCCGACGGGGTTGGTTTCGGTGCCGGGCGTCAACGTGATGTCGCTGATCGCGACCAGGCCCTCACCACGGGCCAGGATGTAGGGGAACCCGACTGATCCGTCGCCCGCCGTGAAGTTGCCGTCGGCTCGCTCGGCGATGGCCAGCACCTGGAAGTCAGCCGGCAAGGAGTCGAACTGCTCGTGGACCGAGCAGGACCAGTTCGACAGGTCAGCATCGGTGAGGCCGGCGATGGCGGGGTGCGTCGCCACGATGTGCGCGTCGTTGAAGCACTCGGCCGTCCGAACCGTGAAGACACCGATCCCGGCGAGCACTGGCACAGCAGTGCCCGGACCGGCCCCGTCGTACTCGCAGCTCAGCGAGGCGTAGAGGCCGGTCTTGCCTGCCTCGTCGACGGCAAAGGCGACACTCTTCTGGGTGAGCACTTCTCCACCGAGTGAGGCGTGGAACACCGGGTCGGTGCCGTTGACGACCACGTTGCCGTCGACGACCGATCCCCAGGTCGCGGCGTTGCTCTCGGCCTCTGTGAGGTACCCCCCCGAGCAGGTCGGGTCGCCGATGATCAGCGCGCGGTAGGCGTCGAACTGCGCCGCCGTCATCGAGGCCCACGTCGCCGCGTCGACGACATCGACCGCGAAGCCCAACGCCGTGGCCGCCGTGCCTTCGATGCTGGTCGCCCCGCCGCTGACGCTCGGGCCGTAGATCAGCACCCGATCGTCACCGGGCGCCGGCGGGTCGGCCTGCCCGACCCCCGCCCCCGTGAACGACGTTGCGGTCATGATCAGTGCCGCCACACCTGCCTGAAGCAGGCGCAGCCGCGGCCGGCGACCTCTTGCCACCGGACATGTCGAGATAGCCATTGCTCCCCCGTAACCCCCAGGCGCCCGCGATCTGCGGGCCCCGCCGGCAATCTAGGGCTGCGCAGGTGGGAGAGCAATAGGTCGACACGGCAGAGTTTTCGAGCCGACCGGACAATCAGCGGTCGATCCGGCGGCGCCGGGGGGTCGGGATGCGGGGCTGCTCGAGGAAGGTCTGCACGCCCTGCAGCAGATCGGCCCGGTCGACCTGCACGCCGTCGCGCTCCCAGATGTGCCGGCCACAGGACGGGCAGCTGTGCAGCACCAGGGTGACGCCACGATTGGTGACCTCGATCGAGGACATCTCGCGGTAGCAGCACAGGGTCGTGAAGGTCCGGGTTGTCATGCAGCCCACCGTGGCGCAACAGGGGCCGCAGCGCCATGGCCCGAACGGGCCAGCCCCGGGCCATATCGGGCATAGTCCTCGAGCCGTCCTGGTGCCGTCCGCCGGCCGGTCAGCGGTGGCGCGCGAGGTCTGCCGCGCCGACCATGCCCGCGTCGTTGCCGAGCTCGGCGAGTCGGATCTCCGGGTGGGGCCGGGCCTTGGTGCCGCTGAGCCGGGAGGCGAAGACCCGTCGGGCCGGGCCCAGCAGCAGCTCGCCGGCGTCCGCCACTCCCCCGCCGATGACGAACGCTCCCGGGTCGAGGATGGCCGCGAGGTCGGCGAGCCCCTGCCCGAGCCAGGCACCGATCTCCTCGAAGCAGTCGAGCGCCGCCGGATCGCCCTCGCGGGCGGCGATGGTGACCTCCGGCGCCTCGATCCCCTCGGCCCGGCCGCCGCCCAGCTCGAGCAGTCGCTTGCCGTAAGCTCTTTGCACGTCGACGATCTCGCGTGCCTCGTGGAGCAGGGCCCGCCCCGAGCAGTACTGCTCCCAGCAGCCGTGCTGCCCGCAGCCGCAGCGCCGGCCGGAGTCGCTGACCCGCATGTGCCCGAACTCTGCGCCGATGCCGAAGCGGCCGCGGTAGAGCTCGCCGTCCAGGACGATGCCGCCGCCGATGCCGGTGCCGACGGTGACGACGACCAGGTGGGTCTCCCCGTGCCCCGCCCCGAATCGGCACTCCGCCCAGGCGGCCGCGTTCGCGTCGTTCTCGACCACGACCGGCAGGCCGACCCGGGCGCTCACGGCAGCGCGCAGCGGCTCGTTGCGCCAGGACAGGTTCGGCGCGACCAGCACCGTCGAACGGTCCGCGGAGATGAACCCGGCCGCGCCGACCCCCACCGCCTCCACCCCCGCCGGGTCGACGTCGTCGCGGGCCAGCAGCTCGGCGACGCAGGAGGCGATGACGTCCTCGACGACCGACGGCGCGGCCGACGGCGTCGGTTGCCGGGTGCGGGCGAGGATCGTGCCCGCCTCGTCGACCAGCCCAGCGGCGACCTTGGTGCCGCCGACGTCGACCCCGATGGTGAGCATCAGCCCTCTCGTACGTCGATGTGCTCGACCCGGGGGGTTGCGCCCGGCCCGGCGCCCTCGCCGCCCGGTGGCCCGAGCAGGGTGCTGCGCAGGGCCGCGAGCACGGAGGCGGCGGCATCCAGCAGATGCTCGACCGTCTCGGGCTGCACCTGACGCAGCGCGTGGACGGCCTTGCACAGCGGGCAGACCGAGCACTCGGGGGCGCCGGTGGCGAGGTGCTCCCCATCGAACATGTCACCGCCGAACAGCCCGCCACTGCGGGTGCGGGCCCAGTCCTCGACTGCGGCGAACAACCGCCCGGCCTCCTCGGCGGCCGAGCCCAACGGGGCGCTGCTCACGACCGCCTCCACAACGCCGGGTCGGGTTCGAAGCGGACGACGAGCCGGCCACCGGTCAGCACCGCGCCCGCGACGGTGCACCGGCGCAGCGCGCTCGGCAGCGCAAGCACCCGGCGGTGCCCCGCAACGGTGATCACCAGCTCGTCACCGGAGCGGGCCAGGCCGAGCTCGTCGCGGCGGGCGAGCGGCAGGGCCAGCGACAGCGCGAAGCCGTCCGCGGTGCGCTCGACGCGCAGCAGCTCCGTCCCGTCGGCCGGCGGGTCAGCGGCCGGGTCGTCCGCGCCGTACAGCTGCTGTCCGAGCGCGGTCAGGGCGGCGACACCTACCGGCTCCGCGGCGCCGTAGGGCACCTCCAGCACCGGCAGGCCCCCGGCATCGGTCCGTACCGCCGCGAGCTGCGCCGCCTGGGCGGCCACCCAGCCGGCGAGGAAGGGGTCCTGCGACGGCGGGAACACCCGGTTGGCGAGCAGCGTGTCGACGCGGTAGCCGTACAGCGCAAGGGAAGTCAACGTGCGCCGGGCCTCGGCCACGACGACGGCCTCGGGGGTGAGCACCAGGCGTACCGACGTGGACGGCGCGGTCAGCACTGCCCGGACGGCCAGCAGCTCCCGGTGCAGCCGCTCGACCGCGTCGAAGACGTCCTCGTGCGGCACCGCCGGGCCGGAGACCCGCGACAGCAGCGGTCGGATCGCCCGCAGCGCCCGACGCTGGGCGGGGAAGACCTTCTCGACATACCAGCTCAGCGCCTCCGGCAGGGCGAGCAGGCGCAGCGTCTCGCCGGTCGGCGCGCAGTCCACCACGATCAGGTCCCACGGCCCGGTCGTGACCTGGCGGTGAAGCTCCAGCAGCGCGAGCACCTCCTCGGCGCCCGGCAGGACCGTGAGCTCCTCGGCCTGCAGCGCATCCACGCCGGCCCGCTCGAGCACCGCCAGCAGGTAGGTCTGCACCTCGCGCCAGGTCTGCTCGAACGCCGCCTGGGTGTCGACCTGCATCGCGTAGAGCCCCGTGTCGACCTCGGTCGGGCTGGCCCCGAGCGGCATCCCGAGCGCGTCGTGCAGCGAGTGGGCCGGGTCGGTCGACAGGACCAGCGTCTTGCTGCCCCGGGCCGCCGCCGCAGCGGCCGTCGCCGCGGCGACCGTCGTCTTGCCGACCCCGCCCTTGCCGGTGAACAGCAGGACCCGCGCCTGCTGTCCGGTCGCCTCGTTCACCCGGCCGCGAGCGACTCGACGCGCTTCTTGAGCTCCTTCAGCGCCGCGTCCATGATGATCTTCTCCGCCTTGCGCTTGAACATGCCGAGCATCGGCATCGCGATGTCGACGGCCAGTGAATACGTCACGAGCGTGCTGTCCCCCTGCTCCACCAGGATGTACGAACCGATCTGCGAGCGCTGCACCAGGCTCTTGCCGACCAGCGTCCAGTTCACCTGGGACTCGCCCCACAGGTAGGCCAGGACGTACTCGTCCTTGAGCACCCCGGCGTCCATCACGAAACGCGCCTTGGCGGGGCGACCCAGCTCGTCGGTCTCGAGGATCTCGGTGGTCTTGATCTGGCCGGTCCACTCCGGATAGCGCTCGATGTCGGCGATCACCGCCATCACCTCGGCCGGTGGGGCGGCGACGGTGATCGTTGAACTCGCGGCATCGGCCATGAATCGGCAGGCTAGTACTCCAGGGAGAAAGGTGCTCCGGTGCCTCGGAAGTGCCCGACGTTGACGCATTCGGTCCGCCCGATCCGGACCCGGCCGTGCAGCGGTTGGTGCACGTGCCCGAACAGCACCAGATCCGGTGCGGTGTCGCGGATCGCATCGAGCACTGCTTCGCTGCCGCGCTCGAACCGGCGGGCCTGCACGTCGTAGAGCAGACCCGGCACGTCGGGCGGGATGTGGCAGGCCAGCACGTCGACGGCGCCCACCGACGCGACCTTGGCGGCGTAGGTGTCGTCGTCGATCTCGTACGGCGTGCGCATCACCGTCTGCAGCCCCCCGCCGACGAAACCCCATGTCCTTCCTCCGATCTCGGCCACCTGGCCATCGAGCACCGTGTGGCCGGGCTTGGTGAACTCCGGCCACATCGCAGGCAGGTCGACATTGCCGTACGTCAGGTAGGCCGGCTCGGGCATCGCGCCGAACAGGTCGGCGTACTGCGCCCGGACCGCCTGCTCGAGGATCTGCCGCGGGTCGCCGGGCAGCGAGCCCCACAGCCCACGCGAGAAGGTGCGCGCCTCCTCGAAGCGCCGGGCGGTCCGCAACGCGACCAGCCGCTCGGCGTTGTCGGCACCGAACAGCCCCGCGAAGATGCCGCCGCTGCTGTCCTCGTAGTCCAGGAACAGCACCAGGTCGCCCAGGCAGACCAGCACGTCGGCGCCGTCGCCCGCCCGGGCGAGCGCCTCGACGCTGCCGTGCACATCGCTGATGACGTTCACCCTCACCGGCGGTCCGACCGGCCGGTGACCAGGTCCGCCACCGTCGTCCTCTCCTCGAGCAGGATCTCGTCGAAGGTGCCTGCCGTGTCGAAGAACGCCAGCGGCACGTCGAGGGGCACCTGCGTGCGGACCCACAGGGCGATCTGGGCCGCGCCCACGTCGTCGGCCCGGATGCTGACGGCCTTGCTCTCATGCAGCTTCACCGTGAAGTCCCGGTTGCGCAGGCGCACGGTGGCACTGCCGTCGCCGGCCTCGGCTTCGGCTTCCGGGCCGTCCGGCGCCGGGTCGGGCGGGATGGTCTCGAAGCTCTCCTGCAGTCGGGCGAAGAGGATGGCGGGGTCGAACCTCCACTCGTGGTCCTCCCACACGCAGACGACGAACAGGATGCTCACGACGCAGCCACCTCCACCCGGTCATCTTCGGGCACCGGCCGGGCTCGCGTCGTGCGAGCCCGGCCGGCCTCTGCCCGCGCCGGTCGCCTATCCACTGGGCCTATCCACTGGGGCCGTGCCCGCTGGGTCCGGGCACCCAGCCGTCGGGTCCGAGCCAGCGGCCGTCCTTGAGCCGGATGGTCAGGCCGGTGTGCAGGTGGTGGTGGGTCTGTTCGCAGAGCAGGAC
>JBBSKF010000043.1:0-21987 GCA_038256525.1 Mycobacteriales bacterium
CACAACCTGCGGGAGGTCGCGGCCGGTGTGCAGTGGGCGCTGGAGAACCCCGACGCCGGCTCGGAGGCGCTGCTGGACGCGATGCTCGCGCGGGTGCAGGGCCCCGACTTCCCGACCGGCGGGCTGATCGTCGGTCGCAGCGGGATCGAGGAGGCCTACCGCACCGGCCGTGGTTCGGTGCGCATGCGTGCGGTCGTCGAGGTCGACGAGGACGCCAAGGGCCGCACGATCCTGGTCGTCAGCGAGCTGCCGTACCAGGTCAACCCCGACAACCTGGCCGAGTCGATCGCCGACCTGGTGCGCGACGGCAAGGTCGCCGGCATTGCGGATGTGCGCGACGAGGGCAGCCAGCGGCTGGGTCAGCGCCTGGTCATCGTGCTCAAGCGCGACGCCGTCGCCAAGGTCGTGCTGAACAACCTCTACAAGCACACCCAGCTGCAGTACACCTTCGGCTGCAACATGCTCGCCATCGTCGACGGGGTGCCGCGCACGCTTCGGCTGGACCAGTTCGTCGAGTACTACGTCGCGCACCAGGTCGACGTGCTCGTACGCCGCACCCGCTTCCAGCTGCGCCGGGCCGAGGAGCGGGCGCACATCCTGCGGGCGCTCGGCAAGGCGCTGGACCGCCTCGACGACGTCATCACGCTCATCCGGGGCAGCGCCAGCGCCGAGGCCGCGCGCAGCGAGCTGATGGCGCTGCTCGAGATCGACGAGCTGCAGGCGGTCGCGATCCTCGACATGCAGCTGCGCCGGCTCGCGGCGCTCGAACGCCAGCGCATCCTCGATGAGCTCGCCGAGAAGGAGCGCGAGATCGCTGACCTACAGGCGATTCTCGCTGATCCGGTCCGGCAGCGCCGGATCATCGGCGAGGAGCTGACCGAGATCGTCGAGCGCTACGGCGACGAGCGGCGTACCCGCATCGTGCCCTTCGAGGGCGACATGAGCGCCGAGGATCTCATCGCCCAGGAGGACGTCGTGGTCACGGTGACGCGCGGCGGTTACGCCAAGCGCACCAAGACCGACCTCTACCGCTCGCAGCGCCGCGGCGGCCGCGGGGTGCAGGGCGCGTCGCTGCGCGAGGACGACATCGTCGAGCGCTTCTTCGTGACCACCACCCATCACTGGCTGCTGTTCTTCACCGACCAGGGCCGGGTCTACCGCGCCAAGGCACACGAGCTGCCGGAGGCCAACCGCAACGGCCGCGGCCAGCATGTCGCGAACATCCTGGCTTTCCAGCCGGACGAGCGGATCGCGCAGGTGATCGCGCTGCGGAACTACACCGACTCGCCCTATCTGGTGCTCGCGACGCGCAAGGGCCTGGTGAAGAAGACCGCATTGACCGAATACGACAACGGCCGCTCCAGCGGGCTGATCGCGATCAACCTGCGCGAGGACGACGAGCTGATCGGGGCGGCGCTGATCCGCGCCGAGGACGACCTGCTGCTGGTGAGCCGGCAGGCCAAGTCGATCCGCTTCCAGGCCAACGACGAGGCGATGCGACCGATGGGCAGGGCAACCTCCGGCGTGATGGGCATGCGCCTTCCCGGCGACGACGAGCTGCTCGCCATGCAGGTCGCCCGGGCCGACTCGACCGGGTCGCAGGAGGCGCTGCTGGTCGTGACCGACGGCGGTTTCGGCAAGCGCACGCTGCTGTCGGAGTACAAGCGGCAGGGCCGCGGCGGGCAGGGGGTGCTCACCGCGCGGATCGAGGAGCGTCGCGGGCAGTTGGTCGGCGCGCTGATCGTCGAGGACGCCGACGAGATCTTCGCGATCACCAGTGCCGGCGTGGTGATCCGGATGTCGGTCCAGCCGTTGCGCTACCTGTCCCGCGCGACCGGGGGGGTCAAGCTGGTGTCGCTCGACCGGGACACCACGGTCGTGGCCGTTGCTCACAACGGCGAGGCGGCGGCAGACGTTGCGACGGCCGACGTGCACAATGGCGACGTGGCGGCCGGCGAGCCCCCCACGGCGTTCGGCGACGTGCAGACCGAGGGGAAGGAGGGTCCGGCGTGACGGACGAGGCATCACGGGGCGTGGCCGCTACCGACGACACCGAGCGGGCGGCGGGCCCGGTCGACCTCCGGCGACCGGCCGACACCCCGCAGCGGACCGACCCTCCCCAGCGGGCCGACACCCCCCAGCGCACACCACCCGCCCCGCCCTGGACTCCTGGGGCCGCGAGGCCCGCGGAGCCGTTCACACGCCCGAGCCCGCCCCGCCCCGCCGCCCCGCCCCCGGTCAGCGGGTCACCCGCCACCGTGCTTCCGGACAGTCGGCTGCGCCGGCCGGCGCCCCCGCGTTCCACGCCCTCGCGCGCCGGCGAGCGGGCTGTCCCGGCCCGTTCGGCCGGGGTGGCCGGGCGGGCCCGCAAGGTACGACTTGCGCTCAAGCGGGTAGACCCCTGGTCGGTGTTCCTGTTCTCCCTGTTGGCGTCGGTCTTCGCCGGACTCGCCGTCGTGGTGGCGGTGGCCGCGCTCTATGGGTTGCTCAACAGCCTCGGGGTGGTTGCCTCGATCAACGAGCTGGTCGGCGAGGTGACCGGGGAGGGCTCCCCGCTCATCACGCCGAGCCGGTTCCTCGGGGGCGCGGCTGTGCTCGCCGCGGTCAACGTGGTGCTGCTCACGCTGCTGGCCACGCTCAGTTCGCTGCTCTACAACGTGTGCGCCTCCTTCACCGGGGGCATTGAGCTCACCCTGGGTGAGCGCGACGGCTCGTGAGCGCCTCGGCCGGGGCACGTCGTTGGTGTAGTCTCGCGCACCGTGTCCTCGCACCACCGGGGCCTGTAGCTCAGCTGGTTAGAGCGCATCCCTGATAAGGATGAGGCCGGAGGTTCAAGTCCTCCCAGGCCCACCCCGAGCGCTTGCCTGCCCGGCTTGCTGTCCCCGAAGGAGTCCTCGTGCGTCGTCCCGCTCTTCTGGTCATCCTGCTCGGCGCCGGCGCCCTTCTGCTGCGCCGACGGTCCCGCTCGGGACGGGCCGAGAAGGATCTGTGGACCGAGGCCACCGCGGCACCCGACCTGCGCTAGGAGCCGCCGCGCCTCCCACAGCAGGCAGCGGCCAGGGGCCATAGCTCAACTGGCAGAGCACCGCCTTTGCAAGGCGGGGGTTCGGGGTTCGAGTCCCCGTGGCTCCACGTTTGCGAGCGACACGGACGAATCCTTTAGGTCCCTGCTTCGTTGACCGATGGTGCGGTTGCAGGTCCGGGTGGGACGACGTCGGAGGAGCAGATGGCGAAGGACAACGCCTATCGCCCCGTCCTGCGGCCGGTCGACTCGGTTGCCGACGATGTCGTGGCCAGCGCCGAGCTGGACGGGCTGCTGGGCCTCGCGACGGATCTCCTGGCGGCGCCGGACTCGCAGACGGCGGCGTCCTGCCTGCTGGACTCCGTGGTCGAGATGTACGGCTTCCCGCGCGGTGTTCTGCTCGGCGCCTCGGACGGTCGGCTGCCGGTGCTGGCCTCGCACGGGCTGCCCGAGCTGACCTCACCCGTCCAGGGCCGCAGCGCTGTGATCACCCGCGCTCTCGAGGAGAACGCGACCCGGGCTGTGCGCCGGCTCGACGCACACCGGGAACGTTGGCTGGGTCAGCTGTTCCCGCCGGGTGCCGACGTGCTCGTCGTCCCGCTGGCGGCCGAGAACCGAGGTTACGGAGCGCTGGTCGTCCAACCGCCGTCCCTGCGGGACGCGCGCTGGCTGTCAGCGGTGGGCGGACCACTGGAGCGGGCTGCGCACTGCGGCGCGTTGGCGCTCCGCACCCTGTGGCGCACGGAGCACCTCGAGCGGCTGGCCGCCACCGACGACCTGACGATGATCGCGAACCGACGGACTTTCGACGCCTCGCTCGAACGGGAGCTCAACCGCGGCGCCCGCAGCGGTGAGCCGGTCAGCCTGGTGATCCTCGATCTCGACCACTTCGGGAGGGTCAACAACGACCACGGGCATCCGGCCGGGGACGAGGCCTTGCGCAACGTCGCCGCCGCGCTGTCGATCGCCTGCCGTGACCTGGACACCGCGGCGCGCTACGGCGGCGAGGAGTTCGCCGTGATCCTGCCCGACTGCGGTCCCGACCGGTGCCTCGACATCGCCGAGCGACTCCGGGTCGCCGTGGCATCGGCGCCGGCCGTGACCCCCCTGACGGCCAGCGCCGGTGTGGCGAGCTGCCCGATGCATGCCCGGGACAGCGAGAGCCTGGTCCGGGCGGCCGACGACGCGCTGCTGCTGTCCAAGCGAGCCGGGCGCAACCGCACGACGCTCGCCGCAGGCGTGTCCGAGGACAACCGCCGCCTGGCCGTCGCCCAGCGCCTCACGGCGCACCGCCTGCTGAACGACCGGCGGCCCTCGGCCGACGGCTGACCACGGCCGGTTCCGCCCCGTGTGGGGCCGGCGGTCAGCCCGGGGGGTCGTCCGGCCGGTCCACGACCGCCTCGAGCTCGCTCGGGTCCTGCGCGTCCGGAGCATCCTGCCCCTCCAGCCGCCGTACGAGCCCGGCGACCACGCTCCCGGCCGCGGCGCCGAGCACTGCGGCGGCCACGGCCCAGGGCCAGCGTCGCACGGCGCTGGGCGGTCCGACCCGGGTGCCCCGTAGGGCGTCACGCGCCGCCCCCGCGCGCACGCGGACGGTCCCTGTCGCCGCGGAAACAGAGCCGCCCGCGCTGCGCCGTCGCATGCCTTCCTCCACCCTGACGATCCTGTGTCGTCCGCAGCCTGTCACGGTCCGACAGGCGCGCGCGCCGTCGCATGGCAGACTCGGCTGATCGCCGAACCCGACCGAACGAAGGAGCCCGTCGCGTGGCCAGCGAGCTGTACGCCACCCTCAGCACCACCCTCGGCCCGGTCAGGGTCAAGCTCTTTCCCGACCACGCACCCAAGACCGTGCAGAACTTCGTCGGCCTCGCTGACGGATCGAAGCCCTGGACCGACCCGCGGACCGGCAAGCCGGGTGAGGGGTCGCTCTATGCCGGCACGATCTTCCACCGCGTGATCCGCGGCTTCATGATCCAGGGTGGCGACCCGCTCGGCACCGGCACCGGTGGCCCCGGCTACCGCTTCCAGGACGAGTGCCATCCGGAGCTGTCCTTCACCAAGCCCTACCTGTTGGCCATGGCCAACGCCGGCCCGGGCACGAACGGCTCGCAGTTCTTCATCACCGTCGCCAACACCACGCACCTCACCGGCAAGCACACGATCTTCGGTGAGGTGACCGATCAGGCCGGCCGGGACGTCGTCGACGCCATCGCGACGACCGCCACCGCGGCCCGGGACCGGCCCGCGAAGGATGTCGTCGTCGACTCGATCGAGATCGAGAAGGTGGACAGCTGACCGAGGGCGTCGGTCCGGTCGGGGAGGCGGTGCAGAGCCCGCCGGTCTGCTACCGCCATCCCGGCCGGGAGACCTACGTCCGGTGCAACCGCTGCGAGCGACCGATCTGCCCGGACTGCATGGTCGCGGCCTCGGTCGGCTTCCAGTGTCCGGAGTGCGTCGCCAGTGGCGCGAAGACGGTCCGGCAGGGCCGGACCGTCTTCGGGGGCCGCATCAGCGGCGACACCAGCCGCATCTCGATCGCGATCATCGCGATGAACGTCCTCGTCTACCTGGTCGGCCTGTTGCTCGGTGAGCGAGAGCTGCAGGTGCAGTACGGCAACATCACCGGTCCGGTCTTTCTCCCGGACGGCGACGGCGGCATCTCCCCCGAGCCGGGCGGCGTCGCGACGGGCGAGTTCTACCGCTTGTTCACCGCGGCTTTCCTGCACGCCGGCCCGCTGCACCTCGCGCTGAACATGTTCGCGCTCGCCCAACTGGGACCGGTGCTCGAGTCCGCCCTCGGCCGGGTCCGGTTCGTGGCGTTGTACGTGCTGGCCGCTCTCGGCGGCTCGACGCTGTCCCTGCTCGTCTCGGATCGTGACGTGCTCGGTGTCGGCGCCTCCGGCGCCATCTTCGGGCTGTTCGGTGCCTACTACATCGTGATGCGCCGCCTCGGGGGCGAGACGACGTCCATCCTCGTGCTGCTGGCGATCAACCTGGTCATCACCTTCTCCATCCCGATCATCGACTGGCGAGCGCACATCGGCGGTCTGGTCACCGGCGCACTGGTGGCGGGTGCCTTCGCCTACGCGCCGAAGGGTGCAGCGCGCGCGCGCGTGCAGGCGGGTGCCTGCGGCGGGATCGCCCTGCTGCTGCTCGTGCTGATCACCGTCCGCACGCTGACCCTGGGGGGCTGACGCTCGGATGCGGGACGCGGTCATCGTCCATGCCGTGCGCACCCCGGTGGGCAGACGCAACGGTGGCCTGTCCGGTGTCCACTCGGCCGACCTTTCCGCCCATGTCCTTCGTGCGCTGGTCGAGCGCACCGGTCTGGACCCGGCGGTCGTCGACGACGTGATCTGGGGCTGCGTGACGCAGATCGGCGAGCAGAGCTTCGACATCGCTCGTACGGCGGTGCTGTCAGCCGGCTGGCCGGAATCGGTCCCGGGCACCACCGTCGACCGGCAGTGCGGCTCCTCCCAGCAGGCGGTCCACTTCGCCGCCGCCGGGGTGATCAGCGGTCAGTACGACGTCGCCGTCGCCGGCGGGGTCGAGGTCATGAGCCGCACCCCGATGGGTTCGTCGTTCACGGCCAGCCCGCTCGGTGAGGGCTACACGGCGCGCTACGGCGCGGACTTCCCGAACCAGGGACACGGCGCCGAGGACATCGCCGACCGCTACCGGCTGTCCCGCGCACAGCTCGACGAATACGCCCTGCAGTCGCACGAGCGGGCAGCGACCGCCATCGACGAGGGCCGCTTCGTCGGGCAGATCGCGCCGGTCCCCACTGCGGCCGGGCTCATCGTCGACACCGACGAGGGGGTCCGCCGGGGCGGCAGCCTGCAGGCGCTGGCCGCCCTGCGGCCTGCGTTCCGACCGGAGGGCAGGGTGACCGCCGGCAACTCCTCCCAGATCTCGGACGGCGCCGCTGCCCTGCTGGTGATGACCAGCGAGAAGGCCAAGTCGCTCGGACTCGAGCCGTTGGTGCGGATCCACACCGCGGTGCTGGCCGCAGTGGCGCCGATGCCGATGCTGCACGGTCCGATGCCGGCCACCCGCAAGGCCTTTGCCCGGTCGGGGCTGACGCCGGACGACATCGGTGCGTACGAGGTCAACGAGGCGTTCGCTGCCGTACCGCTCGCCTGGCTGCAGGAGCTCGGCGTGTCGGACAAGATCGTCAATCCGCATGGCGGCGCCATCGCCCTCGGTCATCCGCTGGGCGGCTCCGGAGCCCGGCTCATGACCACGCTCATCCATTCCCTGCGGGACAACGGGATCCGGTACGGCCTGCAGACGATGTGCGAGGGAGGCGGTCAGGCCAACGCCACGATCCTCGAGCTGCTCTGACGAGGGCGCGATATGCACACTGTGGACAGCGCCTGGGGAGAACTACACGGGTGTGAGACTGCTAGCGCCACTGCGTCGACAGGCCGAACCCGGCGATGATGAAGCCGAATCCCACGAGCAGGTTCCAGTTGCCCAACTCGGAGGCGACGGGCAGCCCGCCGAACCGGGCTTCGGTGATGTAGAAGACGACCAGCCACAGCACCCCGAGCCCGAACAGCGCGAGCATCAGCGGCGCGAGCCACCGCGGGCTCGGCCGGCGCTTCTTGGGGCCGGCGGTCGCGGCAGGCGGCGTGTAGGCCACCTTCTTCCGCTTCTTGGACTCGGGCACGATCGGCTCCCATCACTGGAGGTCTGCGCAGGCAGGACGCCGGGACGACCTGGCGGTTAGCGTAGTCGGCAGGTGCCCGTCCCGCGGCGCAGACAGGCTCAGACAGGAGGCCGGCGGTGGCGCGTCGTCCGTGGTCGGTGCTGGTGCCGCTGACGGCTCTCGGGGCCGGCCTGCTGTTCGCGACCAGTGCCGCGACGGCTCAGGGCACCGATCTTCGGGCCGACCGCCGGCTGCAGTTGACCGAGCTCATCGCGCGCGAGCGCCAGGTGGCCGAGCGCACCGAGCTGTCAGCCGACGAGCTGCGACAGGACGTCGAGGCGCTGGCCGCTCAGGTCGCCCTCGAGGACGATCGGATCGGCAGGGCCGCCGCCCCGGCTGAGCTCGCGTCGGCGGCCGGCCTGACGGCGGTGCGGGGCCCCGCGGTGACCGTGTCGCTGGACGACGCCGCCCGACGGCCAGGGCGCCCGGCGCTGTCGGACAATCCCAACGACCTCGTGGTCCACCAGCAGGATCTCCAGGCCGTCGTCAACGCCCTGCGGGCGGGTGGCGCCGAGGCGGTCAGCCTGATGGGGCAACGCATCGTCGCGACGAGCGCTGTGCGGTGCGTCGGCAACACCGTGCTGCTGCACGGCCGGGTCTACAGCCCACCGTTCGTCGTCACCGCCATCGGGGACCAGGCCGCGTTGCGGGCCGCGCTCAACGACGACCCCGGCGTGGCGTACTTCCGCAGCTTCGTCGACCGCTTCGGCCTGGGCTACAGCGTGAAGAACGAGCGGTCGATGACACTGCCGGCCTACGACGGCCCGCTCGCGCTGCCGAACGTCCAGGAGGAGGGGTCGTCATGAGCCGGACAGGCGATGTCGTACGCACCGGACTGCGGGGTATCGGGCAGACGCTGATCACGCTCGGCCTGGTGATGCTGCTCTTCTGCTTCTACGAGCTGAAGTTCACCAACGTCATCACCGATCGTGAGCAGGGGCGGCTCACCGAGGAGCTCACCTCCCGGTGGGCCCAGCCGGTGGTGCCCGGTGAGCCGGCGGAGCCCGGGGAGCTCGGGCTGCCCGGCGAGTCCGCGGAGCCCGTGCCGGGCGCACCGGACCCGGCAGCGCCGGTGGTCGCGCCGGTCGCCAGGCAGCTCGGCAGCGGTTTCGCGATCATGCGCATACCTCGGCTCGGGCGCTGGAACGACAAGCCGCCGGTCGTCGTGGAGGGGGTCAGCGTCGAGAACCTCAAGCGGGGGCCGGGACACATCCCCGGGACAGCGCTGCCGGGCGAGATCGGCAACGTCGTGATCAGTGGCCACCGCACGACCTACGGAGGGCCGTTCAACCGCTTCGACGAGTTGCGGCCCGGGGACGCGGTCGTGCTCGAGACCCGCGACATGTGGTTCACCTACCAGGTCACCGGCAGCAAGATCGTGGCCCCGACCGCCGTCGAGGTGACCCTCCCGGTGCCCGGGAACGCCACTGCCATCCCCACCAAGCGACTGCTGACGATGACGACGTGCAACCCGAAGTACTCCGCGAAGCAGCGTCTGATCGTCTCCGCCGAGATGGTGAGCGCTGAGCCCAAGGGTGGCGCCGCGCCGGCCGCCCTGCAAGGCCTGTGAGATGTACGGCTGGATCTGGCGTACCTTGCCGGGCGGTCGACCCGGCAAGGTGCTCGGGTCGTTGGCCCTGCTTGCCGCCGTCGTCGCCCTGCTGTTCGTCTACATCTTCCCGGCGATCGAGCCGTTGCTGCCCTTCTCCGACGTGACGGTGGACACCGAGGAAGCGGGGACGCTCTGGTTCGCCGTCGGGCTCGACCTCGGGTGACCCGGATCCTCGTGGTGGACAACTACGACAGTTTCGTGTTCAACCTGGTGCAGTACCTCGGCCAGCTCGGAGCGGACACGGTCGTCCGCCGCAACGACGACGTGCCCGCGGCGGCGGCGGCGGACTACGACGGCGTGCTGCTCTCGCCCGGCCCTGGCGTCCCGGAGCAGGCCGGGGTCAGTGTCGAGATGGTCACCTCCTGCGAGGACCTCGGTGTGCCGCTGCTCGGTGTGTGCCTGGGGCATCAGGCGATCGCCGTCGCGCACGGTGCGACGGTGGACCGGGCGCCGGAACTGCTGCACGGCAAGACGAGCGAGGTGGAGCACAGCGGCGCCGGCGTCCTTCACGGCCTGCCGTCCCCGTTCACCGCGACCCGCTATCACTCCCTGGCCGTCGTCGAGTCCAGCCTGCCGGCGGAGCTCGCTGTCACCGGGCGGACCCCAGGCGGCGTCGTCATGGCCATGCGCCATCGCGACCAGCCGGTCGAGGGGGTCCAGTTCCACCCCGAGTCGGTCCTCACCCAGGGTGGGCACGTCCTGCTGGCCTCCTGGTTGGGGCAGTGCGGCAACGCTGCCGCGGCGCAGCTGGCGCCCGGACTGACCGAGCGGGTCGAGCGCAAGCGCCTCGCCGCCTTTCGCTGAGCGCGACCGCGGGGTGGCCCGGCCCCGGATGATCAACCAGGTGGGCTCACGGCGACACCGTCGGCGAGGGCACCGGGAACACGAACGGCGACGGGCTCGGCGACGGTGACGGGCTGGGCACCGGCGAGGGCTGGGGGGACGGCGAGGGGGAGGGCGGTGGGGGCGGCGGCTGGGACACGGTGATGACGATCGCCGTGCCTCGCCCGGCGAGGGCGTTGACCGGCTTCTGGTCGAGCACGAGCTCGGGCGGGCCGGTGGAGTCGCGTAGCTCGATGCCGACCGAGAAGCCGGCTCGTTGCAGCTCCGAGACGGCCTGCTCGCGGGTTCGGCCGCGCACGTCCGGGACCTGGACCTGACCGGAGGCGACGGTGAGCACGACGTCGGATCCGGCACGCACCTGGGAGCCGGGAGCGGGGCTGATCGCGAGCACGGTGCCGGCCGGGATGTTGCCGTCGCGTGGGACCTCCGAGGCGATCCGGAGCTTCTTCTCGGTGAGCAGGACGGCGGCCTCCTCACGGGACTTCCCGACGACCTCCACCGGCACGATGGTCATCTCGATGCCCTTGGACACGGTGAGGTCGACCGAGCCGTCGACCGGCACGAGAATGGCCTCGGGTGGGCTCTGGTTCACCACAATGCCGAACGGATCCTCGGCGAAGGCCTGCGAGACCGTCCCGACGCGGAGCCCCTTCTGGGCGAGCGCCGCCACGGCCTGTTCCTGGGTGAGACCGACCAGCGGCGGGGTGGGGATCAGCCCGGTGTCGTTGTCGAGCAAACTGCGTACGAAGAACGCGATGCCGATCAGCAGCGCGACCAGCAGGGCGGCGAACAGGCCGTACGCCAGTGCCCGGTTGCTTCGCGGCTGCTCGACCCGGCGCAGCGAGCCGGTCGCAGTGGCCGGCGCGAGCAGCACCGGCGGATCGAGAATCGGCCGAGCGATGACCGTGGTGCCGGACCGGGCCCGCAGGAGGTCCTCGCGCATCTGTTTCGCTGACTGGTAGCGGTTGGCCGGCAGCTTCTCCATCGCCTTGAGCACGACGGCGTCCACGGCCGCCGGCAGCGTCGGGTCCACCGACGAGGGCGGCCGCGGCTCCTCGCGGACATGCTGGTAGGCCACGGCCACCGGGCTGTCCCCGGTGAACGGCGGCTGGCCGGTGACGAGCTCGTAGAGCAGGCACCCGGTGGAGTACAGGTCCGAGCGCGCGTCGACGTGCTCACCCCGGGCCTGTTCGGGAGACAGGTAGGCCGCAGTTCCGATGATCGCTGCCGTCTGGGTCATGCCGGAGGAGGCGTCCGCAGCCGCCCGCGCGATGCCGAAGTCCATCACCTTGACCTCGCCGCTGCGATTGAGCATCACGTTTGCGGGCTTGATGTCCCGGTGCACGATCCCGGCGGCGTGCGCGGCCTCCAGCGCGGCGCAGATGTCGGCGCCGACCTCGAGCGCCCGCTCGGGCAGCAGCCGTCGTTCGGCCTGCAGCACCTCGCGCAGGGTCCGGCCCTCGACCCGCTCCATAACGATGTACGGCACGCCGGCCTCGTCCTCGCCGGTGTCGTAGACCGACACGATCGTCGGGGCGTTCAGTGATGCGGCGGCCTGGGCCTCCCGGCGGAAGCGGGCCTGGAACGACGGGTCCCGCGCCAGGTCGGACCGCAGGATCTTGATCGCCACGTCGCGGCCGAGACGCACGTCGGCGCCGCGCAGCACCTCGGCCATCCCGCCCTGGCCGAGACGGGCTCCCAGCTCGTAGCGCCCACCGAGCAGGCGCGGCGTCTCGGGTGCGCTCATTTGCGCTTCCCGCCCTTACCCGCCGGCTGACGGACCGGCTCCGGCTCCGGCTCGGGCGCCGGCGCCGCCTCCGGCACGACGTGCAGGACGACGGTGGTGCCCACAGCCAGGTCGCCCACAGGGTCCACGGCGCTGACGGTACCGACCGGCTGCCCGGCGCCGTCCTCGACCAGGCGGGGCACCAGGCCCTGCGCCGCAGCACTGTCCCGGACGTCCGCGGCCGGCTTGCCGATCCACTGCTCCGCGGAGACCCGCACCGGCTCCGGCCCGGCCGGCTGCTGCTCGGGGCCGGGAGACGGGGGCTGTCCCGATTCCTGGCCGAGCGACGACACGCCGATGCCGAGCGCCAGGACGGCCAACAGGACTGCGGCCAGCCGGACCGCCTGCCGGTGACGTCGGGGTCCGGCCGGTCCGGCCGACGCGTCGGTGCGGCGCGGTGGCAGTGCCGGTTCCTCCCGCCCGGGGCTTCCCGCGGCGCTCGGGAGCGGCAGGACGCGGGTGGCCCCACCGGTCACCGGGCTGCCGGTTGCGAGCGCCTCCCGCAGGGCAGCGGCCTCGACCGCGAGCTGTCCAGCGGAGGCAGCTCGCCCTGCCGGGTCCTTGCTCAGCAGCCGGAGCACGAGGGCCTGCAGCGGCGCCGGCACCGAGGGCGGCAGCGCGGGCGGCGGCGAGTGCAGGTGGGCCGTGGCCACGGCGACCGCGTTGACGCCCGGGAAGGGCCGGCTGCCGGACAGGCACTCGAAGGCGACCACGCCGAGGGCGTAGAGATCACTGGCCGGGGCTCCCGCCTGCCCTTTGGCCTGCTCGGGCGAGAGGTAGTACGCCGTACCGACCACCTCGCCGGTGCGGGTCACCGGCGCGGCGCCGACAGCCGAGGCGATGCCGAAGTCGGTCACCTTCACCACGCCGTCCGGCCGCAGCAGCAGGTTGCCCGGCTTGACGTCGCGATGTACCACCCCGCCGTCGTGGGCGACCTGGAGGGCGGCTGCGGTCTGCGCTATCACGTCGAGCGTGCGCTCCGGGCTGAGGCTGCCCTCGCGGTGCAGCAGCGCCGACAGCGGCTCACCCTCGACCAGCTCCATGACCAGCCAGGCCCGGTCGGCGGACTCGCCGAAGTCGAAGACCGACGCGATCCCGGGATGGCTGAGCCGGGCGGCGTGGCGGGCCTCGGCACGAAACCTGCTCCGCAGGTCCTCATCACCGAGAAACTCCGGGCGAAGGGTCTTGACGGCGACGGGACGGCCGAGCAGGACGTCCTCGGCCTGCCAGACCTCACCCATGCCGCCGGTCGCGATCCGCGCCTCGAGGCGGTAGCGGTCGGCGAGCAGACCGTCGACGACGGTCATCGGCGCAACACCGCCCGCATGACGTCGCGGGCGATGGGCGCCGAAACCTTGCCGCCGGTCGCCTCCTCGCCCGCGTCCCCGCCGTTCTCCACGATCACGGCAACCGCGACGGTGGGATCCTCGGCGGGCGCGAAGCCGATGAACCATGCGTGGGGGTTCGCGCCGGGGGCGTTCTGTGCGGTGCCGGTCTTGCCGGCCACCGCCACGCCCGGGATCTGCGCGTTTGTCGCGCTGCCCCGTTCGACCACGAGCTGCATCATCGAGGTCAGCTCGCGCGCCACGTCCTCGCTGACAGCCTGCTTGTAGACCTCGGGCTCGGCCAGGTCCAGCCGCGACAGGTCCGGCGCCTGCACCTCGCGTACGAGGTAGGGCGTCATCACCTCACCGCCGTTGGCGATGCCGGCCGCGACCATCGCCATCTGCAGCGGGGTCACACGTACGTCGAACTGCCCGATCGCGGACTGGGCCAGGGACGGTGGGCTGATGTCACTCGGGAAGACGCTGGTCGCGACCGTGGTCGGGACGCGCAGGTCGTCCTGGCCGAACCCGAACGCCTGCGCCTGCTCGCGCAGCTGCTGCTCGCCGAGCTCGAGACCGAGGGCCGCGAACGCGGTGTTGCAGGAGATCCGCAGCGCGTCGGCGAGGGAGATGGTGTTCCCGCCGCAGGTGCCGCCCCCGAAGTTCTTGAGGTTGGCCGAGGTCTGCGGCAGGTCGAGCTCCGGTGGGGAGGGGAGCTGGGTGTCGGGCTGGACCTTGCCGCTCGCCAGCGCGGCAGCGGCGGTAACGACCTTGAACGTCGATCCCGGCGGGTAGGTCTGGCTGATCGCGCGGTTCAGCAGCGGCTTGTCCGGCGCGGCGTTGAGCTGCTCGTTGTAGGCCCGGATGTCGGCCGGTGTGAAGGACGACAGCCGAGCCGGGTCGTACGACGGGTTGCTCGCCATCGCCAGCACCGCCCCGGTCCGCGGGTCCATCGCCACGACTGCGCCACGGCTGTTGCCCAGGCCGGCGACGGCCGCCTGCTGCGCGGGCGGGTCGAGGGTGAGCAGGACGCCGCCACCGGTGGGCTCCCGGCCGGTCACGTAGTCCGAGAGCCGACGCACGAAGAAGCGGTCGTCCGCCCCGGACAGGACGCTGTCCTGGGTGCGCTCGATGCCTGTGCGGCCGTAGACCAGTGAGTAGTAGCCCGTGACATGGGCGTAGGGCGGGCCACCCGGGTAGGTGCGCAGGAAGGTCAGCGGCCCGTCGGTCCGGGTCGACGTCGCGAGCACGTCCCGCCCGGTGCCGTCCGCGGCGATCACGGCGATCGGGCCGCGCTCGCGCTCGTAGGTGCGCAGCAGCACCCGGCTGTTGCTCGGGTTCTCCCGGTACTCGTCGGCCTTGACGACCTGCACGTAGTTGACGTTGAGCAGCAGCAGCCCGAACAACGCCAGACAGCCGAGCGCGACCCGGCGCAGCGGCCGGTTCACGAGCTGTCCCTGTCTGCGGCCTTCGGGCTGTCCCTGTCTGCGGCCTTCGGCCGACGAACGACCTGCGTCTGCGCCGAGCTCAGCGCCGCCCGGGCGACCTCGGGGGTCACCGGGGCCGGCGCGGGGCGCCGGGCGGCATCGCTGATCCGCAGCAGGATCGCGACCAGCGCCCAGTTGGCCACGATGCTCGAGCCCCCGTAGGACAGCCACGGCAGCGTCACGCCGGTCAGCGGGATCAGGCCGGTGACCCCGCCGACGATGACGAAGACCTGCAGCCCGAGGGCGAACGACAGCCCGGCGGCCAGCAGCTTGCCGAACGAGTCGCGGCAGGACAGGGCGGCACGAAGCCCACGCTCGACGATGAGCGCGAACACCAGCAGCACCGCCATCACCCCGACGAGGCCGAGCTCCTCACCGATCGCCGCCATGATGAAATCGGTGCTCGCGAACGGCACCGTGCCGGGACGTCCCTCCCCCAGACCGGTGCCGGTGACCCCCCCGGTGCCGAAGCCGAACAGCGACTGCACCAGTTGGAAGCCGCTCTTGTCCGGGTCGGCGAAGGGGTCGAGCCAGGTGTCGACCCGCCGCTTGACGTGAGCGAACAGGAAGTACGCCGCGAAAGCTCCCCCGATGAACAGCCCGATCCCGATGACCAGCCAGCTCGTACGCTCCGTCGCGATGTAGAGCATCACGACGAAGATGGCGAAGAACAGCAGCGAGCTGCCGAGGTCCTTACCGCGGATGAGCACCGCGAGGCTCGCCGCCCAGGCGAGCAGGACCGGTCCGAGGTCGCGGCCGCGGGGCAGGTCCAGGCCGAGCACCCGGCGGCTCGCCAGCGACAGCACGTCGCGCTTGGCCACGAGGTAGCCGGCGAAGAACACGATCAGCAGCAGCTTGGCTGCTTCGCTCGGCTGCACGGTGAAGCCGGCGAAGCGGATCCACAACCGGGCGCCGTTGATGGTCTGCCCGAGCACGGGTAGGGCCGGTAGCAGCAGCAGCACCAGGCCGAGCGCGGCGGCGGTGTAGGTGTAGCGCTGCAGCCGGGTGTGGTCGCGCACGACCAGCAGCACCGCGGCGAAGGCGGCGACGCCGACGGCGGTCCAGATCAGCTGCCGCGGCGCCTCGCCGGAGGGCAGCTCGCGACCGAACTGCCGGGCCCGTTCCACGGCGGCGAAGTCCAGTCGCCGGATCACCACCAGACCGAGCCCGTTGAGCAGGGCTACGCAGGGCAGGAGAAGCGGGTCGGCGTAGGGCGCGACCTGGCGGACGACGAGGTGCGCGAGCAGGAACAGGCCGCCCAGCCCCAGGCCGTATCCCAGGGTGCCGGCGGGGAGTTGGCCTTCGACGGCCAGCCCGACGGCGGCGTAGGCGAGCATGGCGATGAGCACCGCGAAGGTGGTCAGCAGCAGCTCGGCGCCACGCCCTGGAGGCGCGGACGACGGGGCGACGTCGGTCGATGTCACGAGCTGCCCGTCGGGCACGGCACGCCGCTCGGCGTCGGGCTCGTCGTTGTCGGGCTCGGCGTGCCGCTGGGCAGGGCCACCGTCGGGCCGACGGCGACCGCCGGATCGGGGGACAGCGTCGAGTCGGGCGTGAGCGTCGGTGCCGGCTCGGCGGTCGGGGTGGCCGTCGGGCTGGGACTGGGGGTGGCGAGGCGGTCGCAGCCGGGTGGCAGGGACTGCTCGAGCCGGCGCACGATCTGCTCGGCGTCGGCGAGGTCGCGCGCGACGATGCCCTGCTCCACCCGCGCCAGGTCGATGGCGTCGAGGCGGTCCATGTCGAGCTCGGTCGTCTGCTCGACACCGGACAGCGACAGGCCCGCCACCTCGCCGGTCACTCCGCGGAAGATCGCGACCCGGTCGCCTTCGGCGCCGACGTAGTACTGCGACCGGACGTAGGCGTAGGCCGCTCCCGCCCCGCCGGTCAGCAGCGCCAGCACCAGCAGCGACAGCACGGCAGTGCGCCACGGCCGCCGAGGGGCGGCGCTCGGCGGGGGGGCGGCAGCGGTGCGGGTGCGGGGCGGCGGCTCGATGTCCCGGCCCTCGGCGGTGCGGGCGCGCGCGGCCGAGGACTCCGCGATCCCGGCGGGCGGGGCCTGCGGGGAGTCAGCGGCCGCGCCCGCGACCACGGGCGACACCGGGCGCAGGCCGCCCGCATCGACGACATCGGCCACGATGACGGTGACGTTGTCGGGCCCACCCCCACGCAGCGCGAGCTGCACCAGGCGGTCGCACGCCTCTTGCGGCTCCGGGATCTCGAGCGCCTCCCGGAGCGTCTCGAGCCGGCCGACCGGTCCGGTCAGGCCGTCGGTGCAGAGCAGATACCGGTCGCCGACCCGCACCTCGCGTACGGACAGGTCGGGCTCGATGCCGTCCCTGCCGTCGAGCGCCCGCGTGATCAGCGAGCGCTGCGGATGGGTGCTCGCCTCCTCCTCGCTGATGCGGCCCTCGTCGACCAGTCGCTGGACGAGGGTGTGGTCGTGGGTGATCTGGGAGAGCGTGCCGTCCCGCAGCAGATAGGCACGCGAGTCGCCGATGTGCAGCATCCCGAGGCGGCTGCCGGCGAACAGGAACGCGGTGAGGGTCGTGCCCATCCCGTCGAGCGCCTGGTCACCGGAGACCATGTCGCGAAGGTGCTCGTTGGCGGCGACCGCCCGTTCGCGCAGCACGTCGAGCAGGTCGTTGCCCGGGGCGTCCTCGTCCAGCGGGGCCAGCGCGGCGATGGCCACGGCGCTCGCCACCTCACCGGCGGCGTGCCCGCCCATCCCGTCGGCGACCGCGAGGACCCGCGGTCCGGCGTAGACGGAGTCCTCATTGCCCTCGCGGAGCAAGCCGGTGTGGGACCGGGCGGCGAAGCGCAGCGCGAGGGTCATCCGAGCCACGCCCTTCGGACGGTCATCTACGCAGCTCGAGCACGGTCTTGCCGATGCGGATGGGCTGTCCGATGGGTACGGGGGTAGGCCGTACGACCTTGTCGGGACCCAGGTAGGTGCCGTTGGTCGAGCCGAGATCCTCGACCAGCCAGGTCCCGTCGCCCGGGATCAGCCGGGCGTGCCGGCTGCTGGCGTAGTCGTCGGTGAGCACCAGGGTCGAGTCGTCGGCCCGGCCCAGAGTCACCGGTCCGTCGCCGAGCCCGATCGTCGTGCCGGCGAGCGCCCCCTCGGTGACGACGAGCCGCCGGGCGGAGCTGCGGCTGGAGGGGCGCCCCGAGGGGGCCGCCGGCGTCCGGGGCGCCGCCGCCGAGCTCACCCGCGGCGAAGCCGGCATCCGGGCGACCTTGCTGCCGGAGAGGTCACCGCGCATCGTCCGGAAGGCGAAGACCACGAACAGCCAGAGGACCGCCAGCAGGCCGAACTTGACGGCCGCGACGACCAGGGCGCTGCCCATCAGCGGGGCCCGTCGTCGCCGGAGGAAGACCGGTAGATCAGGCCGGTCGCGCCGATGTCGAGGCGGTCGCCGTCGCGCAACGCGGCCTCCCGCACACGATGCCCGTTGACCATCGTGCCGTTGGTCGACTTCAGGTCGACCACGCGCACCTCGTCGCCGTCGACGCGCACCTCGGCGTGGGCACGGGAGACACCGGTGTCGGGCAGCCGCAGGTCGGCGTCGGGGCCTCGGCCGACGACGGTCACCGGTCGATCCAGCAGGACGACGCGCTCGGAGCCGCCGCCGGTCGCCGGCTGCACCAGGCGCGGGCGCCCGACGCCGCTCGGGTGCGGGCCTCCGCCGGAGGACCGCCCGGCCGGCTCGGCCGCAGCGAGCACCGTGCTGCGGACGCGGAAGACGCCGGTGTCGAGCGACTCGACCTTCTCGAAGGCGACCGTCACCGGGCCGACGAAGGACCAGCCCTGGTCGGCGGCGTGCTCCTTGACCATGCTCGCGAGCTCCGCCCGCAACTGGGCATCCCACTCGGCGAAGCGCTCGAGATCGGTAGGGCCGAGTTCGACGGTGTAGACGTTGGGGACCAGGATCCGCCCCTGGCCGACGATCTGCTTCTTGTCGGCGGCTTCGCGCTGGAGGGCGCCGGCCACCTCGACGGGCTGGACGACGCCGCCGAAGACCTTGGCGAAGGCACCCTCGACGAGGCCTTCGAGCCGGCGCTCGAAGCGCTGGAGCACTCCCACGCCAGTTCCCCTTCCCTCTCGCCGGTGATCGTATCCGGTGCGAGCGCAGCGCCGGGTAGGGCAGGTTGCTGGTGCTAGCCTGCTGGTCGCACTCGCGCGAGTGGCGGAATGGCAGACGCGCACGGTTCAGGTCCGTGTGTCCGAAAGGACGTGGGGGTTCAACTCCCCCCTCGCGCACCAGGGGGCCGCCCACCTGGCAAGGAGCGGGCGCTCAGACCACCAGGCCGGGCTCGTCGCCGTCGCGGACGACCGGCAGTCCTGCGGCCGCCCAGGCCTGCATGCCACCGCGGACGTTGCGGACCTCGTAACCGACGCCCTCGAGCGCCACCGTGATGGACGCGGACCGGCCACCCACCCGGCACACGGCGAGGATCGGCCGGTCGCGTGGCAGCGTGTCCGCCCGGATCCGGCCCATCGGGACGTGGTGTGCGTCCGGCGCGCGGCCGTGCGCCCACTCGTCGTCCTCGCGCACGTCGAGCAGCAGCACCTCGCCGGCCTGCGCCGCTCGGTGCGCCTCTCGCACGTCCACCTCATCCATGGGACGAAGTCTGTCAGGAGCGGCCGGGGCGCAGCATGGCCGGTCGCAGCGAGGTGGCCGGCCCGCGCCGGAACAGTGCGGCCGGCCGGCCACCCCCGGGACCCACCGGGGCGGGACGACCCACCGGGACGAGGAAGTCGGGGGTGCCAGTCACCTTGCGGTGGAAGTTGCGCGGATCCAGCGGGTGGCCCCAGACCGCTTCGTAGACTCCGCGGAGCTCCGCGACAGTGAAGACCTCGCCCACGAAAGCCGCTGCCAGTGGGGAATACTCGAGCTTGGCCCGGGCTCGCTCCACGCCGGCGGCAAGGACCCGGTCGTGGTCGAAGGCGAGGGCCGGGGCGTCGACCTGCGCGACCGGCACCCAGCGCACCGATCGGGTCCCTGCGCCGGGCTGCGGCGCCTCCAGGTCCGGTGCGAAGACGAGGTACGCGACGCAGACCACCCGCATGCGCGGGTCCCGACCGGGCGCCCCGAACGCGCCGAGCTGCTCGACGTGGGCGGCATCGCGGCGCACGCCCGTTTCCCGCTCCAGCTTCCGCACCGCGGCGCTGTCCAGGTCCTCATCGGCGTGGACGAAACCGCCAGGCAGCGACAGGGCGCCGCGAAACGGGTGGGTGCCCCGCTCCACGAGCAGCACGCTGAAGACGCCGTCGCGGACGGTCAGCAGCACCACGTCAGCCGTCACCGCGAACGGCGGGAAAGTCGCCGGGTCGTAGGCGGCGAGCCAGCTCGCCTCGTCGTCGGGCGGGACTCGACTCACTGCGCCCCTTTCGTCGCGCCGACCCTAACCCGCTGCAGCGTGGGAGGATCGCGCCGTGCCGGAGCTGCCGGAGGTCGAGGCCCTCGCCGCTTTCCTGCGCGAGCGGGCGGTCGGACGCGTGGTGGCGCGCGTCGACGCTCCGGGCATCCACGTGCTGAAGACCTACGATCCGCCGGTGACGGCGCTCGCCGGCCTGACCGTCGAAGGGGTCGCCCGGCACGGCAAGTTCCTCGACCTCGACATCTGCGGGCTGCACCTCGTCGTGCACCTCGCGCGCGCCGGCTGGCTGCAGTGGCGCGAGGCGCTGCCGACCGCTCCGCCGCGGATGGGCAAGGGCCCACTGGGACTGCGGGTGCACCTGGACGACGGCAGCGGCTTCGACCTCACCGAGGCCGGCACGCAGAAGCGGCTCGCGGTCTACGTCGTCCGTGACGTCGGCACCGTTGCGGGGGTGGCGCGTCTCGGGATCGACCCGCTGTCAGATGATTTCACCGCCGATGCCCTGGCCGGGCTGCTCACCGGTGTACGCAGTCAGGTCAAGGGTGTGCTCACCGACCAGTCGCTGATCGCCGGGGTGGGCAACGCCTACAGCGACGAGGTGCTGTGGCAGGTCGGCCTGTCGCCGTTCAAGCCGGCGGCCAACCTGTCCGAGCCCGAGGTCGCCCGCCTGCATGCCGCGATCGTCGAGACGCTGCGCGAGGCGTTGGCGCGCGCGGCCGGCCTCGCCGCCGGCAAGCTCAAGGCGGAGAAGAAGAGCGGCCTGTCGGTGCACGGCCGCACCGGTCTGCCCTGTCCGCGCTGCGGCGACACGGTGCGTGAGGTGTCGTTCGCAACGAAGTCGCTGCAGTACTGCCCGACCTGCCAGACCGGCGGGCAGCCCCTGGCCGATCGCCGACTGTCCCGGCTGCTCAAGTAACCCGGCATGCCCCGGCGTACCGGGCGGATCGGCCCCGCCCGGATCGGCCCCGCCCCGAGTAGCCCCCCCCGGGCGGCCCCCATCCGGGCGTGTCGCGCCGGGGGTCGGCACGTCTCGCCGCTTGGTGTTTCCACACAGTGCGACTTTTGTCAGAAGTTGGCTTGTGTGGCAACACCCGCCGAGACGATGTGCCCACCCCCACGGGTTGTCCACAGCGACGGGTTGTCCACAGTCACGGCGGGACCGATGGTCGGGAGCGGATTCGGGGCTCACCCTGGGCCGGTGGATGTCGGCGCTCTGCTTCGCCAGGCTCGCGAGGAGGCGTTGCTCAGCCAGCGGGCGCTGGCCGCGCAGCTCGGTGTGCCGCCGGGGACGCTGAGTCGCTACGAGTCAGGGGCCGGCCAGCCCTCGCTACGGATGCTCGACCGGATCCTCGCCGGCTGCGGCAAGCAGCTCGAGGCAACCCTGGTCCGTCGCCACGCCGATCTCGACGCCGAGCTCGCCCGGCTCGCCGCGCAGTCGCACCGCGAGCGCCTCTCGTGGGTGGAGATCCTGACGCCCAGCTTTGTCAGCGAACTGGGCAGCGGGGTGCTCATCGGAGGGGCATGGGCAGCAGCACTTCATGGCCTCCCCCGCGAGCACGACGCGGCGCGCCTGTGGGTGGCCGGCGACGAGGAGACGATCGCCTGCCTCGCGGCCCTGCTGCTGCGCCGGGCGGCCTGGTACTACGACGACGGCCGAGCAACCTCGCCCGTCGTGCGCCCGGAGCTGATCACCCGCCACCGCACCGCTTCGTGGCAGATCCATCTCGTCGGCCGGTTCGAGACCACCGTCGTCTCCGCCGGCGACGACTGGCCGGTCGAGGTGCGGCTCGACGGCGACCTCGGAGCGCTGCGGGTCGTC
>JBBSKF010000044.1:0-21734 GCA_038256525.1 Mycobacteriales bacterium
CTTCAAGGCGTTCGAGGTCGAGCTACTCGCGTGGTACTTCGGGCGCCCCGTCGCGGAGTTCTACAACGGGCGGGTGAACCCGGCGGAGTCCTTTCTGCCGGGTGACAGCCGGAGGCAGGAGGGCGACGGACTCTTCACTTGAAGTGGCCGTGATAGACGGCGTCGAAGCGCGCGAGCGTGGTGAACAGCCGGACGTCGGCCTCGGTGATCGTGTCGCCCACGAGGTAGCGCTGGTGCGCCAGGCGTTCCGACAGCCAGTCGAGCCGGTCGAAGAGCCGGTCATACGCCTTCTCGTACGCGGCCTGGGTGCCGGCGAAGCCGCACCGGTAGACGCCGTTGTTGACATCCTGAAAGACCAGGTCTGCGACCTCGTCGATCTCGTCCCGGTGTGCCTCGGGATAGAGCTCGGGTGCCCCGTCCCGGTGATGGGCGGACCACTGCGTCGACAGGTCGAGGGTGATCTGCGGATAGTTGTTGGTCACCACCTGCCCGGTCGGGATGTCGACGATCGCCGGCACCGTGATCCCCCGGTCGTAGTCCGGGTCGCGGGCGAAGAAGGCCTGCTGCAGTCGCTCGATCCCGAGAACCGGGTCCCGACCGCCGGGGTCGAGGTCGAAGGTCCAGCTGCGTTCGTCGTGGGTGGGACCGGTGACACCCATCGAGAGGGCGTCCTCGAGGCCCAGCAGCCGCCGGACGATGATGGCCCGGTTCGCCCACGGACAGGCGCGGCTGACCACCAGCCGGTACCGGCCGGGCTCGACCGGAAATCCGTCACGCCCGTCGGCGGTGATGCGGGTGGCGAGGTAGCGCTGGTCACGGCTGAACTCACCGGTCGGGTCGACGTACGCACCGGTCTTCGTCGTCTCTGGCATGGTGCGATCCCTTCCCCGTCCGGCTCCGGCGATGCCGCTGCCCGACCATTGCACCGGGTCGGGCAGTATCGAGCCTTCCAGACCGCCCGGTCCCGGTCCACGCCGAGGGAGTCCCATGACCGACGCAGCCTTCCCGCAGCACGTTCTCGACCTGCTGGCAGCGCCGAACCCCGCTGTCATCGCCACCTTGCGTCCGGACGGCCAGCCGGTCACCGTGGCCACCTGGTATCTGCTCGAGGACGACGGCCGGATCCTCGTCAACATGGACGAGGGCCGCAAGCGGCTCGACTACCTGCGCGCCGATCCTCGGGTCAGCCTGACGATCGTTGCGGCGGGCGACTGGTACACCCATGTCAGCGCGCAGGGCCGGGTGGTGGACCTCCAGGAGGACACTGACCTGGCTGACATCGACCGGCTGTCCCTGCACTACCGCGGCGAGCCCTACCGCGTACGGGATCGGGCGCGGGTCAGCGGGTGGATCTCGGTCGAGCGGTGGCACGGCTGGGGGTCGATGAAAGACGCGGGGACGTAGCCGGCGGGCTCAGAGCCCGGCCAGTTCGCGCAGCTCCGCCAGTCTCGCCTCCTCAGCGCCCAGGCTTTCCAATGCCCGGATGAGATGCGGCCACTCGCCCACCGCCATCAGCTCGTCCAGGCTGAAGCGGGGCTCCTCGGCGGAGGGGGGGGTCACACTCCGGATCATGTTCTCGAGCGACATCATGAGCCAGCCGGCCAACTCGTGGACCGGGTGCTGCACAACACCTTCACCGGAGACGGGGTAGGCCGTCAGAACCTCCCCGGTGGGTGAGATCAGGACGCTGAGCAGGACGCCGTCCCGCTCCCCCCAGGCACGGAAGTCCCGGTGCGGCAGCTGCACCGCCCCCGACGGGTGCTGGGCGACGTCCATGGTGTGCCGCAGGGTCGTCTCGTCGCTCCACCGGGAGGGGAACTGCCGCTTGCCGGGAATGGCCTGACCCGGCCCGTGGCCGCCGCCGAGCAGGTTCCAGGGTGGCGCGGGCCGGGTCCGCCGCTCCGGCCGCGCCGCGGCCAGATCTTCGTCGCTGAGAAGCTCTTGCGCCGTGAAGCCCATCAGGTAGCCGACGTCCCACAGCTCCGCCACCGTCTCGTCCGGCAGCGGAAGGGATCCGTCGGCATCGTCTCCGAGCAGTGATTCAAAGAAGAGCACCGGCTCATTGAAGGCACTGATCTGCACGTGTTTCCGGTCGGGCCAGTGCTCCCGGTGGATGCGGTCCACCAGTGCATGCCACCGATCGTCCAACCGGCGTTCTCGATCACGGTCCTTCTGTCTGCAGAACTCGCGAAACTCCTCAAGCTCGGCGGGTGTCACCATGACTGCTTGTCTTTGGGGTTGCGCACGACCCCAGGCCCACTGACGGGAAATCCGCTCACCACACTCCCATCTGGCCTGACGACGACCTTCACCAGCACTCCATCCACTATCGCGAAACTGAGGTACCTGCCCTTGTCCAGCGCTCCCTCCTCTGGCTGCCGGGCCGTCTGCATCACGGTCTCGATGATCCTCTCGTCGTCCCATCCGATCGGGAACTCGCTCTTGTCGGCCTTACCGAGGCCAGGTCGGTGACCGCCACCCTTGCTCGGCTCTCCGGTGGGCTTGGGCAGATCGCCGGCCAGGATGTGCCGCCGCCGTTCTGCCGTCAAGTCACGCACCTGCGTCGGATAACCGGCCGGCAGCACCGCCCCCGGCGCAGGCACGACGGGCCCACCCGTCCCGACGGGCGGCATCAGCGGCGCCGGGGCTTGATGTCCGACCCGTCCCAGCTGTTCTACCTGCTCACCGAGGTCGGCAAGCCGGTCGGCGACCTCGTATCCCTTGCGAATCGCCGGGACGATGCCACGCGTCACGGGTCCGAGCACGGCATCCGGGAGGATCCCGCCGAGCGTCTCGCCTGCGGGCGGCGCTGGACCGGGGGTGTAGCCGAGCAGGTCGGCCAACTCGTCGGGGTCGGACGCGGCGTAGCGGGCTCCGGTGAAGATCAGCCGCATTTCCTCCAGCCAGCCGGCGGGGTCCAGCATCAGTCGAACCGTCGACATCTCTGCGGCCTGGGAGACCGGTTCACGCACGGCGTTCCAGGCGCCGACAGCGACGCCACGCAGTTGATCGCCGATCGACAGGTCCGGCGGCGCCGCGACGCGAAACGGATCGGCCTTCTCGGCCAGCGCATGCAGGGTGGCAGAAGCCTGTGCCAGCGCGTTGCGGGCGTCCTGCCCGGCCTGCTCGGCGAGCCGGCGGGCCGGGGAAAGAACCAGCGGACCGGGGAGCGCCGTTGCGGCTTGTTCCCGCGCAGCGAGGCCCACGGCCTCTTTCCAGTCTGCTTTGGCCTTGTCGAGCTTGTTCGCGCACGACAGCAGGGCATCGCCCGCCGCCTGGTGGGCAGGCACCGTCCTTCGCAGGTGGTCACACAGCAGCCGAAGCTCCAGCCACGCCGCATCGGCGGCGCCGCCGCACCAGTGCATCTGAAGGCGGACAGCAACCCGGACGAGTGCGTCCGCCGCGTCCTCGTGCCCGTCGGCAACGGCATAGAGCATGTGGGCGGTCTTGCGCACATTCCACGGGACGCTCTCCGGGGCTGACAGGCCGGCGAGGATCACCGGGGCGCCCGGTGTGGGAGCAGGTCGTCGGCGTCGGCATAGCGGGTCGCACTGATCACGAGCTTGCTGGCGGTGGACTCACCCCGGGCAGCGAGCGCCTCCGCGCTCTGCCGCCACACGCGGGAGAACCGCTCAACCGCGGAGTCCAGCACGTCCGATCCGGTCGGCCACCCGCTTTCGGGTATGTCTCGGATCTCGTCGGCGACTCCCCGGACACCGGCCGCCGCTTCCACCAGTGCAGCGGGTAGGACGTCGAACTCGGCCATGGCAGGCAGCATTGCCGAGAACGGAGACAGCTGCTGATGGCCTGTGGACAACTACACGCTCGACGCTCCGCTGTGGACGATCCCGCGCAGGACGACGTGCGACGGGGTGCGCAGCACCGACAGATCGCCGCGGGGGTCGTCCGGGTAGACGACCAGGTCAGCCTGCGCGCCTTCGACCAGGCCGTCCCTCCCCAGCCACGCCCGCGCCGCCCAGGTCGCGGCCGACAGTGCTGCCAGCGCCGGCAGCCCGGCCCGCGCCAGCTGCTGCACCTCCTCGGCGATGAGTCCGTGGGCCAGGGCGCCACCGGCGTCGGTCCCGGCGTAGATCGGGACGCCAGACTCGTACGCCTCTCGCACGGTCTGGTAACGGCGAGCGTGCAGGGCCCGCAGGTGGGCGGCGTAGCGCGGGAACTTCTGGTCGGCACCGTCGGCAATCCCGGGGAAGGTCGCGATGTTGACCAGGGTCGGTACGACGGCCACGCCTCGCTCGGCGAGGCTGCCGACGGTGTCGGACGTGAGTCCGGTCGCGTGCTCGATGCCGTCGATCCCGGCTTCCACGAGGTCGCTCAGACCGTCCTCGCCGAAGCAGTGCGCCGTCACCCGCGCACCGGCGGCGTGGGCCGCGGCGATGGCCGCTACCAGTGCCGCTCGGGGCCAGCACGGGCCGAGGTCTCCGGTGTCCCGGTCGATCCAGTCGCCGACCAGCTTCACCCAGCCGTCACCACGGGCGGCCTGCCGGGCGACCGCTGCGGGCAGCTCGTCCGGCTCGACCTCCTCGGCGTAGTTGCGGATGTAGCGGCGGCTTCGGGCGATGTGCCGACCGGCGCGGATCAGCACCGGCAGGTCGTCGCGGTGGTCGACCCACCGGGTGTCGGCCGCGGACCCGGCATCGCGCAGCAGCAGGGCGCCGGCGTCGCGGTCGGTCCGGGCCTGCGCCTCACTCGTCGCGTCGTCGACGGCGCCGTCTGGCCCGAGGCCGATGTGGCAGTGCGCGTCGACGAGCCCCGGCAGCACCCACCCGTCGATCGTGCTGAGCTCACGGGTGGTGGTCGGGCGGTCGAAGGTCAGCCGGCCGCCGACGACCCAGGCCGAGTCCACGACCTCGCCTGGTCCCACGAGCAGCGGACCCCGCAGGTGCAGGGCGATCATGGCGTCATCGTGCCCGTTGCAGCGGACAGCCCGACCGGAAATGCGGTCGGGCTGTCCTCCAGGAGGGTCGGCGCACCGATGGCACCGCTGCCCTCCCTTGATCCTGCCTCCTCATCGAATGCGGGAGATCAACCCATTCAGGCGCAGCAGCACGGCCCCTGTCAAGGTCGCGGTGCCGCACGTCCGGGGCTAGGACGCCTCGCTCACCGACGACATGTTGAAGTCGGGCACCCGCAGGGTCGGCATCCGCGCCCAGGTGAAGTAGTCACTCCACTCGCGCGGGAGGCAGGGGCGACTTCGCCCGACCTCGGCGAGCCGTCCCAGCAGGGCGACCGGGCTCTCGTTCCACCGGAAGTTGTTGACCGCACCGACGACCTCGCCGTCCTCGACGAGGAAGACGCCGTCCCGGGTCAGCCCCGTCAGCAGCAGCGTCTCGGGGTCGACCTCGCGGATGTACCACAGGCAGGTCAACAGCAGGCCTCGGCCGACTGTTGCGGCGACCATCTCATCGGTGGTCGCCGTACCGCCACCGTCGAGGGTGAGGTTGTCGATGTAGGGCGTGACGGCGCTGCCGGTCTTCTTCGCTGAGGCCCGGGTCTCGACCAACGCGGTGAGCGATCCGTCGCGCACCCAGTCCGTCGCGTCCAGCGGCAGACCGTTGTCGAAGACGCTCGACGACGAGGAGGACGCGCCCGCCACGGCAAAGGGCGTCGTGCTCAGTTCCGGGTCGTACGGGTCGCTGGACAATCGCAGGCCGGGCGGCCCGAGCCGCTCGCCGACCCGGGTGCCACCACCAGGGCGGCTGAAGACGGTCCGGCCCTCGGCCGCATCGCGGCCGGCCGACGTCCAGTAGGCGTAGGCGACCAGGTCAGCGACCGCACTCGGCGGCAGCAGTGTCTGGTAGCGCCCGGCCGGCAGCTCGATCTGGCGGGCCCCCCAGGCAAGCCGCCGGCGTACCTCGTCGTGCAATACCGGCACCTGCAGGTCGGACCAGTCGCGGGTGTGCTGGCCGACCCATGTCGAGCCGCCGGCGTCCTTGCCGGTGACCTCCAGATAGCCGGTCGGCTGGGTGTGCCTGCGGCGCAGACCGGTCGAGGATCCGAGCCACGTCGTCGACAGCTGGTGGGATGCGTAGCCGAACAGGTTCAGGCCCTCCGCGCGGGCAGCGGCAAAGGAGGTACCGAGCTCGCGGGCGACCGCCGTGAACACCGCAGGCGACGACTCGTCGGCAGGCCGCGAGAAGTCTTCGTCGACGATGCCTTCCACGAGCGGTCCGTAGTCCTCGGCGGCCGAGGCTTCGCGGGCGGCCTGCTCGCTCGCGCGTACCAGCTCGTCCAGATCGTCCACAGCGGTCGCGCTGCGCGCGCCGACGGACTCGCCGACGACGCTGATGACGGAGATGGACCGGTCTCTGGTCGCGCCGTTGGTGGTCAGTGTGTTGTTGGCCCAGCGCAGGTTGGCGCTACTGCTCTGCTGCAGGATCACGATGCAGTCGTCGGCTTGTGACAGGGCGAGCGCCCGTTCGACGATCTCGGCGGACGTCATCGGCCAGCCTCCTGGGCGGTGTTGAGGATGGAGACGCCGCGAAAGAGCGCCACCGGGCAGCCGTGCGAGACGGCCGCCGCCTGGCCGGGCTGCGCCTTGCCGCAGTTGAGGGCGCCACCGAGCAGGTAGGTCTGGGGTCCGCCGACCGCCTCGAGCGACCCCCAGAAGTCCGTCGTGGTGGCTTGATAGGCCACATCGCGCAGCTGACCGACGAGGCGGCCGAAGCGGATCTCGTAGAAGCGCTGCCCGGTGAACTGGAAGTTGTAGCGCTGCATGTCGATCGACCAGCTCTTGTCGCCGACGACGTAGATGCCCTTGTCCACCTGGGCGATCAGCTCCTGCGCAGACGGCCCGTCGCTCGCCGGCTGTAGCGACACGTTGGCCATGCGCTGCACCGGCACCCGGATGGGCGAGTCGGCGTACGCGCAGCCGTTGGACCGTGTGACACCAAGCGCCGCCGAGTTCTGCCCGGCCATCCGCCGGTCCAGCTGGTAGCCGACGAGCACGCCGTCGCGGACCAGGTCCCAGCTCGAGGTCTGCACCCCCTCGTCGTCGTAGCCGATGGTGGACAGGGCGTGTGGGGTCGTGCGGTCGCCGGTCACCTGCATGACGTCACTGCCGTAGCGCAGCGAGCCGAGTTGGTCCAGGGTGGCGAACGACGTGCCGGCATAGGCCGCCTCGTAGCCGAGGGCCCGGTCCAGCTCGGTCGCGTGGCCGATCGACTCGTGGATGGTCAACCACAGGTTCGTCGGGTCGACCACGAGGTCGTAGCGGCCGGGCTCGACCGAACGGGCGCCTGCCTTCTCCAGCAGCAGCTCCGGGATCTGCGCCAGCTCGCCGTCCCAGTCCCAGGTGCTCCCGGTGAGGTACTCCCAGCCGCGGCCCGCCGGGGGCGCGTTGGTGCGCATCGTCTCGAAGCCGCCGCCCGGCGCCACGCGGGTGGCGGTCAACCGAGGCTGCAGCCGGATCCGCTGCTGGGTGGTGGAGGTGCCGGCGGTGTCGGCGTAGAACTTGTTCTCGAGCATCTGCACCAGGCCGGCGTCGACATGGTCCACGTCGTCCGAGCCGAGGAGCCGGCGGCTCCAGTCCTCGAGAAGGGCGACCTTGTCGGCGGGTTCGACGGAGAACGGATCCTGCTCGTAGGCCGAGACGTACGTGACGTCGGCGTGCACCGGCTCGTCGGCGAGCTCGACCGGTTCGGCGTTGAGCGGGCGTGAGGTGCGGGCGACGTCGACGGCCTGCCGGGCGAGCCGGACGGCCTCGTCCACGGTGACGTCAGGACTGCCGGCGAAGCCCCACGTCCCGTCGTGCACGACGCGCACCGCGACGCCGAGCGTGAGGTCGTCGTTGAGCTGTTCGAGGCGTGCATTGCGCAGCGAGAGGCTCTGACCGCGCAACCGCTCGATCCTGACGTCGGCATGAGCGGCGCCGGCGTCCTGCGCGGCCTGCAGGGCGGCAGCGGCGACCTCTTGGAGCGGGAGAGCGAGGAACTGCGCTTCGATCGAATGCGGCACGCGGCCAACACTACGC
This sequence comes from Mycobacteriales bacterium, assembly GCA_038256525.1. GTDB lineage: Bacteria > Actinomycetota > Actinomycetes > Mycobacteriales > SCTD01 > SCTD01. Next base: position 7,991 of record JBBSKF010000044.1, read on the forward strand.
ATCAGGCCGCTGCGTCCACGGTCGAGCCACGCCGCTCGTGGACATCCCAGTGACGCGGATCTTCCCGCATAGCAGTGGTGCCTCCGGCCGTCCGGCCTAGTAGGCATTGAGGCTGATTGACAACATCAAGGCTCTCAAGTCCGAACAGCCTGTGGACAAGATGTTTCCGCGGGAACGCCAAACATCGCTCAGAGCATGCTTCGGGGCGCTGCCGCGCCAGCGACGCGCCGGCGGTCCTCGGTTGGTAGGCCTGGGGCCATCGGCGACTAGCTGGCCGTCGGCCGGATCAGCTCTTGTAGTCGCCGCACATCCTCGGCGTGCGGAGGGGGAAGAACGTAGCCCTCGTGACACTCCAGCTGTTTCGCCACCGACATGCAGGTCACGACGACTTCGGCAATCCGCCTGTCGAGCGGCCGTGCCCGGGTCAGGACGATCCTGCAGGTCGAGCCTTCTGGGGGTAGACCGTCTCCTGCCGGGCGAGCATCGCGACGAATTCCAGAATCTTGCGCTCCCGGGTCTCGTCTCGCTTCACCGAAGCGAGACGGATAATCAGGGCGTAGCGGTTGGTCTTGGTGAGCACGTCGAACATGGCCTGAGCGGCCGGATCAGCGGCGATGGCGGCTGCGAGGGCGATTGGCACCTGCGCCTCCGACTGCGCGGCGTAGGCGGCTTCCCAGCGTCCGTCCGCCCTGGCGGCCTGCACTGCGGCGCGGCCGGCAGGCACCATCCGACCTTCGGCCTCCAGCCGGGTCACGTGGCCGACGTTGCGCTGCGACCACGAGCTACGCGGCCTGCGGGGGGTGAACCGGATCGAGGAGCTCTCGCCATCGCGCTTACGGGCCTGCCCGTCGATCCAACCGACGCACAGCGCCTCGTCAACAGCCTGCTGCCAGGTCAGAGTGGTGACCGAGCCACCCTTCCTGGTGAGCGCGAGCCATACCCCCGGCGACGTGGTGTGGTGGGCCAGCAACCACGCTTGGAGGGCAGCAGCGTCCGCGACGACCAGTCCCTCCAGTTCTGCTTCTACCACGCACGTACGGTAGCCCGCCGGAGGGAATCATCGGTCGCCGATGCGGCTCAGCAGCGCGCCCATACCCGCCGCCAGGACGTGGCCCTTTGCCTGCGGCAGCCACCCGATGAGGAAGGCGGTCGGATGCCGAGCACCGTCGTGTTCCTCGTGCCACAGCCAGCTGTCGGCCGTGTCGCCTGAAGCGATGAAGTGAAAGAAATGGCGTTCGTGCACTTCACGACGGTCCGGCCGCATGTCGTAGTCGAGGCCACCGAGGTACCGAACGAATTGCAGGGTGGTCAGCCCGGTCTCCTCCGCCACTTCCCGGACTGCGGCTTGCTCCGGAGACTCGCCGGCCCGGACAGTCCCCGCGGGCACTTGGACACCCACCTCCTCAAGTGGGAAGTCGCGGTGCCGAAACACGAGCAGATCATCGCCGCGGGTGATGTAGGCCACGGCCTTGCGGACGCGGCAGGGCGGCAGGGATTCAGTCAAGACCGCGCTGGCTCCGCGCACCGATGACCGCGGCAAGATCCTCGATGGCCCGCACAGGACAGGTGCTCCAGACCGGCTTCCATGTCGGCGACCACGAACACATCGGGCATGAGCTGATCGGCGTCGTGGATGAAGTCACGGACCGTGACGTGGGAGCTGCCCGTTCAACCCGAGCCCGCCTTCTCGGATCGGGCGGCCAGCACGACGGTGACGTTGTCGGGTCCGCGATAGCCGTAACCCGTCCAACAGCTCGGCGGGTGTGAGGTCAGCGGGGACATGCCGGCGCGGCCCGGACTGGTCGAGCAGGGGCCTGATCGAGTCCGCCCCCGACTCACCGACGCCGATGCTGACGCCCAGGTTGGGGTCGGAGTCACAGTCGGCCGCGACGACCGGAGGGCCCTGGCGCGCCAGCGTGCGCGAGAGCACTGCCGCGATCGTGGACTTGCCCACGCCACCCTGACCGGACAGTCCGATACGCATGCGGCGGAGTTTTCCTCATCCGACGCCCGCACGCCAGCCGTCACCGCCGCGCGACAAGGACCAGGTCGATCGCGGTCCCACCCTGGTCGGCTCGCGCCACCTCCCCGAGCCACTCGACGGTCAGATCCGCCGCCCCGTCCCGCAGACCCTGCTCGGTGTGCAGATGTGCCGGGTCGCGCGGTCCGTGCACCCCATCGGTGAGGTTGCGCAGCGCGTGCCCGACGACGACCAGCCGACCGCCGGGCGCCAGCCAGCCGCCGAGCCGCTGCAGACCGGCGACTCCGAACTGCACGTAGGCCGCGAGCACCAGGTCGTAGGTCGTGTCCGGCGCCCACGTCAGCACATCGGCGACGACCCAGGTGACCTGATTCGATCTCGCCCGGCCCTGGGCGACCCCGACAGCGGAGAAGTCGACCGCCGTCACCTGCCAGCCCGACGAGGCGAGCCAGACGGCGTGCCTCCCGGTGCCGGTCGCCACGTCGAGCGCCCGCCCCGGTGCGAGGCTGACCAGCGCGCCGGTGACGGTCCGGCTCGGCTCGCGTCGCCACGGGCGATCGGCGTCGGCATAGCGTGCGTCCCAGTGCTCCGGGCCGTGCCTCACGTCGCCGCGACCAGCGTCGAGGTGACCAGGGTGCGGCCGTCAGGTGCGGTGAGGCAGGAGCACGCCACTGCTGTACGCCGCCCCTGCCGGACGGCGGAGCCGGTCACGTGCACGGTGCTGTCACGGGGGGTCGGGCGCAGGTAGGTGAACGTCGACGTGAGGGGCCTCGCGTCTGGCCGCAGCGCCGCTGATGCTGCGAGTTGACCTGCCAGTGAGCCGATTCCGCCGTACAGGCTTCCGATCGCATTGGACAGCGCATCCCTCACCAACAGGTCGAACTCGGGTCCGGAGGGCACGTGAAGCAGGTCCAGCACGTGCTGCGCAGGTGGCTCGCACGCCAGCCCGACCTGCTCGACGGCGCGGTCCTCGGCGGGGACGGCAAGAAACCAGCCGGAGACCGCTGCGACAAGGCGGCCGGTGCCGTCGTGCACGGTGCCGGCGGCGTGTTGCGGCCCCCCGCCTGCGTAGGCGTCAGCGGTACACCGCGCATTCAAGTCGCCGGTCCCCGGGGGCAGCGCCAGGTGGTCGACGGTCATCGAGATCGTCGTGACCCCACCGAGGTCCGGCAGCGAGGCGATGACGGAGGTGGTCAGGCCGATGTCGGCGACGAGGGAGCTCACCGCGCCGGTGGACGAGCCGTCGGGCAGCAGCATCTCCGGGGTGAGCGGTACCCGTACCTCCGTGGTACGCGGCGCGACCGAGGTCAGGACCGCGCCCACCCGCCCGACCGCCCGAGGGACGCCGCGTTCCTCCTCGCGCCACCGGCGGAGCCGCTCCACCCCGTCCTCCGCCACCCCGCGAAGGATAGGTGTCGGCGCCCCGACGCCGCCCGCTCCCTCCGGACCAAGATCTTCGGGGAGTTCACAGGGTGCTCACCCTGTGAACTCCCCGAAGATCTTGCTGGAGCGCCCGCCCCGCCCCCCTCCCGGTGATCCACGCGGATCTTGGAGCGAAAAAGGGGGGGCGACCCACCTCGAAGTCCGCGTGGATCATCACCGCTGGCCGAGCCGACCGGCCGCCCCCCCCGGCCACGGGTCAGTCGCCGGTCGGGTGATCGTCGGGTCGGCGGAGCAGGTCGTGCTCGGCGAGCGCAGAAGGCAGCACCAGCCCCAGGAGCTCCTCGCGGGGCATCTGCGCCGCCTCACCGAAGGCCCCGGCGAGTGCCTCCAGGCAGGTCAGCCCGGTGCCGACCATGCCGACTCGGCCGGCCTTGCCGGCGAGGCGGTCGGCGTCGACGGGCGGCTCGCCGAGCAGGAACGGGCCGAGGTCAGCGGCTGCCGGGTCGTGGGTCCGCGCCTCCAGCAGGGTGGTCGCCAGCAGCCAACGGGCACCGCGCGGACCCGCCGGCACCGCGGCGAGTAGCTCACCCACCTGCAGGCGGCGCAGCTCCAGGTCCTCCTGCTGGTCGAGGTGGACGAGCAACTGCGAGGTGGCGCACACGAGGCCGTCGAGCAGGTCGACGCCATCGACGTCGTCCTCGAGCAGCTCGGTGAGCAGGTCGACGGTGGTGTCGCGATCCGCCCCCTCCAGGTAGCGGGCCATGATCGCCTGCGCCGCGACGGGTGCGGGAACCTCGAGCCAGCGTCCCGGACCGAGGCCCGCCCGCGCCCGGCTGAACCGGGCCAGCTCGAGACATGCGCGCAGCCCTGCCTTCACCTTCGTCGGGTCCGCATCGTCGTCCTCGAGCAGCGCCTTGACCGCCTGAAGTGCCGGTGCGATCCGGTCCGGATGGCGGCCCGCCACCTGCAGCCCCATCTCGACCAGGTTGGCCGCGGTGTCGCGCAGCCAGACCATCCCGGGCAGCCCCTGGGCGAGCAGCCGGGCGGCCAGGCCGGAGGCCGTCGACTCGTCCTGCGTCGCCGACAGCGACGCGCCGACCGCCAGGTCGACCCACATGCGGGCGAGCCGCGAAAGGCCCGCGTCGTCGACCATCCCGAGCCGCAGCAGCACCTGGTCATCGGCCAGGTCGGGGCCGAAGCGGGAGCGGGCGAGCCGGGCGATGACGCTGACGGCGCCGCGTACGGTCTCGTCCCGATCCTGCGCGCCGAGCAGGAACTGCATCACGACCTCCGTACGCTTCGCCGGCGCTGCTGCGGCGACCGCTGCGGGCAGCGTCGTCAGCATCCGGAGAACCTCGGACTCGAACGGACCGACGCGCTCGAGGACGCTGGTGATCGTTGGCTCGCCGGCGTCGTGCACCGCGGTTGCGAGAGCGGCGCACAACCGCCCGCCCAGCTCGGCGGTGAAGCTCTCGGGCGCGAGCTCGAGGGCCCGCACCAGGCTGGTCGTCGTCGGCTCGGCGGTGAGATCACCGCGGTAGTGGGCAAGCACGGCCGAGGCGAGCGTCTGGGCGGGGGAGTGGTCCACCGCGCGGTCGTGGGCGTCGTCGTGCAGCAGCAAGGTCAGGTCCTCGGCCAGCCACGGGGTGAGCCGCCCGCGCAGGGCGTCGACCAGGTCGGCGACCGGCAGCTGGAGCTCGGCCGCCAGTCGCTCGCAGTCGGCCGGCCTTGCCCAGAAGCCAGGCTCGGGCTCGGCGTCGACCAGGGCCAGCAGCACCATGCGACCGGCGTCACCCGGCTGACCGGGCAGCGCCGCGACGAACGGGGCGATCGGCAGCTGCCAGGACAGCGACTGCCCCTCGGTCAGCACCCGGACCGTCACGGTCGTCGAGCCGGGTCCGTCCGCGTGCACGTCGACCCGGGCCGGAGCGTCCCGGAGCTCGACATCGGGCGGCAGGAAGGTGAACAGCAGGACGGCGGGCTCGAGGGTCTCCCCGGCATGCGCATGCAGGACCGCGCCGGCGGCGCAGGCGTAGACGGGCGGGGCGTGCTGCTGTGGTGCGGTCACGTTGACAGTGTCGCGGACGGACTCTCCGCAATGTGCCCCGCCCTGGCTGCTCGCCTTGTTAGCGTGCCAGCATGAAGCACCCGACGGCTGCTCCGGATGCGCCTGAGCAGGTGCTGGTTCCCGACAGCGTGCGTCTGATGCTGGGGCTGTGCGCCGACGGCGTCGTGCTCACGGCGGGCGGGCGTCTGCCGCGCGCGATCGTCCGCCGCGTCCAGGAGCAGCGCCCCCGGTGGGGGGCCGACCCGGAGCGCCCGGCCCACACCGAGGAGGACCTGCTGCCGCTGGCGATGCTGCACGAGCTGCTGCGGGCGGTCCACCTACTCCGGCTGGTGCACGGTCGGCTGAGCCCCACCAGGGCGGCAGCCGACGATGTCGACGTCATCTCCCGGCTCCGGTCAGGGATCTTCGACGGGACCTTTCACGGCCAGCTCTGCCGGCTGCTGCTCGACAGCCTGGTGAGCGTCGACGAGGTGGCCGAGAGCGTGCTGGTCGACGCCGCCCTGCACCGACTCGCCCCGGCCTGGACCCGGCAGGGGTCCCCTCTCGCCCACCTGGACGTACGGGTGGCGGTCGGCCGGGCCAGGCACACCCTGCTGGGGCTCGACGCGATCACGACCTCGGGATCGCTCCTGCAGGATCACTGGAGCATCACGGCGACCGGCCGGGCCCTGCTGCCCCCCGCCTGACCGGTCATCAGCGCAGCGGACGGGTGCCGCAGGGGCCGCGACCGAGAGCGGCCAGACCGCGCAGGTCCCCGGCTGCATAGGTGGTCTGGGCGCGCGCGGAATCGAACATCAGCTGATCAGGGTCGGACACGTGGCCCAGGCCCACGGCGTGCGCAATCTCGTGCTCCATCGTGGGAACGGCGAAGTCGTTGGCCCCGCCCTGGGCGTTCGTCAGCTGCGGGGCGTCCAGGACGACCACAGCGGACACGAGGTGCGGCCCGCCGTCATCCTCCACGGCCGGACCGGCGAAGCCGGAGACCTCACCCGCCAGCGCGGGCGACTCCTCGGGGTTGGACCAGGCCACGAGCACAGGCGCCCAGCGGTCCCCGTAGCGAACGGGCTGCACCAACTCGCGTGTGTCACCGAGCTGTTCGGAGGTGGGGCCGTCATAGACGAAGGTGAGACCGGTGGCAGCGGAGAGCTTGGCGAAGGACTCCTCCAGCAGCTTCTGGCCGAGGGCGGGCGCGCCCCCGGGTCGCATGACCCAGTGCACCGGACGGCAGGGGTCGAAGGTGATCGGCTGGTCGCTCCCCTGCCGGGTGTGGAGGAAGGTGAAGCCGCCCTCGCCGGCAGGAGGCGGAGGTGGCCGGCCCAGCGGTGTGGCCGAGGCATCGGCGGGCACGGGGGGTGCGTCGGTCTGCGCCCCCACCCTGGTCGCGCCGGCCGGCAGCAGGCTCACGCCGACGGCCAGAAGGCCGGCGAGCAGGGCGAGCCCGCTCCAGAGCCGGCGCGTCATCATGTTTCGGTGGGAGTCTGAGGGCCGCCTCGGTGGCGGCAGCGGTGGGGTCCGCCAGGCCTGCGTCTCGGGTGTCCGGCCGACCCGCTGCCGGTCGGCGGTCCGTTCCCGAACCGGCGCCACCTGATAGCAGGCAGCGGCGACGAAGCCTTCGTCGAACGGGGACTGCTCCACCGGCGGCGGCTCCTTCACGTCCTGGTCGGGCCAAGCATGACAAGTGCTCCGTTCGACTCTCCCACCAGCCTGCCTCAGACCGGGGCAGTGCGCAGGTCGGCCAGCAGCGCGAACGAGCGCAGTCGATCCTGCGGATCGTGCACCGTTGTTGTCACCATCAGCTCGTCTGCCCCGGTCGCGACGATCAACTCGTCCAGTCGGCGGCGCACCTTCTCCGGCCCCCCGACGGCCTGCTGGTCGAGCCGGTCGGTCACGAACGTCTGCTCCTGCGGGGCCAAGCGGTAGGCGCCGGCCTCCTGCGGGCTGGGCAGGACCCGGGGCTTTCCCCGGCGCAGCTGGAGCGCGGCTAGCGCTCCGGGCAGGGCGAGGGCCTGGGCCCGCTCGTCGGTGTCGGCCAGCACGACCGAGACACAGACCATGGCGTACGGCGTGTCGAGCACCTCTGAGGCGGCGAAGCTCGACCGGTAGAGCTCGAGAGCGGTCAGCGTCGCCGCGGGCGCGAAGTGGTGCGCGAAGGCGAACGGCAGCCCCAGCATGCCCGCCACCTGGGCGCCGTAGGTGCTCGACCCGAGCAGCCACAGGGCGGGCCCGTTGCCGAGGGCGGGCGGCGCGGTCAGACGCGCCCACGGGTGGCCCTTCACCCAGTCGCCGTCGAAGAACGACCGCAGGGCCAGCAGCTCCTGCGCGAAGTCCTCTGCGGTGAAGCCACGGCGCAGTGCCGACTCGGTGGCCGAGTCCGCCCCGGGCGCCCGGCCGACCCCGAGGTCGATCCGCCCCGGGAACAGCGCCTCCAGGGTGCCGAACTGCTCAGCGACGACGAGCGGCGCGTGGTTGGACAGCATGACTCCACCCGAGCCGATCCGGATCCGCTCGGTCGCCGCGGCGATGGCGGCGATCAGCACGGCCGGGGCGCTGCTCGCGACCCCCGGGTTCGCGTGGTGCTCGGCGACCCAGAAGCGCTCGAAGCCCAACCGCTCGGCCTCCTGCGCCAGCATCACGGTGTCGGCAAGGGCCTGTCGGCTCGAGCCTCCGGACGGGATCGGGGACAGGTCGAGCACGGACAGCGGTACAGACGTCACCCGTCGTACAACGCATTGTTCGCCGAGCCGTTCCCGGGCTCGATCTTATCGGCGCACCAGGGGGTCTGGCGGGGGCCGGAGCGCGGATGTCAAGCGGGGCGTCGTGTGGCACAAAACGATCAGCCGCCGTCGCAGCAGTCGGCGCTTCTCGTGCACACCGACAAGAGTTCTCCGCAGCAGTGGCCGGACTACTGTGTGCCTTGGGCCTCGTGAGTACGAGAAAACCCTCTCCGTAGGCTCTTTCGGCCTCCGGTTTTGTCGGAGGCTGGTTCTGTCGTCTGTGGTGTGAGAGATCTGTCGTTCCCGTCGCCGCCGCCGTTGCGGGCCTGGTTGCGCTCGGCGGCGCGGGTCGGGGCGGTGGCGTTCTCGGCGGAGTCCGGGCGATCACGGCCATGATCGAGGCGACCCAGGACGAGCAGCAGGAGTTCGTGGCCGGTGAGGTCGGCTGTGTGCTGCACCTGGCGCCAGCGACCGGGATCGGCCGGGTCGCCATCGCGCTCGGGGTCTGCGTCCAACCGCGGTTGCTCGCCGGGCTCGATCATGGGCAGCTCTTGGTCGGGCAGGCCCAGGCGTTGCTGGCCGAGATCGAGCATCCCCGACGGCACGACGCTGCCACGCCTCGACGACACCAGATAACCGGGCGTGAGGCATTTCCGCGGAGAGTCAGTCATCCACAGGTGTAGCCGGCGTTGGCCAGGTCAGTCAGGACCCGCCACTGGCGGACGTGAGCCGGCACTGCTGCACGATCTGGGACAGCCGACGACAACCCGAGCAAGCGTTCCGTCGACGAGGCAGGGGCCAACGTGTCAGGACACAACACGTCAAGCCGTGACTGGCGTGGGCCGGTACCGCAGGGCGACCGCCCCGGATCGGAACTCATGGCGATCCACCAGCTCGAGTTCGATGCGCTCGCGCAGGCCGGCGAGCACGGTCGGCCCGTATCCGGCAAGGACCGGCTGCACAACGAACTCGTACTCGTCGATCAGTCGCAGATCTGCCAAGGCCAGCGGGAGCGTCACGCCACCCACCCACAGGCCCTCGCCTGGCTCCGCCTTGAGCCGCTCAACCGCCTGCCTCAAGTCCTCTCGCACCAGCTCGGCATTCCAGTCGACCCCGCCGAGGGTGCTCGACACGACGTACTTCTTCGCCCGGTGGATGGCCTCGGCGAACGGGATCTCCCGCTCACCCATCCACTCAGGCCACGTGCCCGTGGTCGGCTCCCGCCACGCCGACTCCATCATCTGGTATGTCACCCGGCCGAAGAGCAGGGCATCGGCCCGCTCCATCGCAGCGGTCCAGTAACGCATCGACTCCTCGTCCGGAGGGAGCCCTGCCTCGTGATGGCAGCAGCCATCGAGCGTGACGTTGATCGAGTAGCGAAGTGGTCTCATCCTCGTTCTCTCTCGCGATGCGGTCGTGCGTCGACCGGACCGTACTTGGACGACGGCCAGCCCCAAATCTCATCGGCGTCCCGATCGCACCTACTGACCACCGTCGTAGTGCGCACCAGACCGCAGCCCAGCGCGCGACCGCTTCGAGGATCTGCGCAGCGCCTTCGACCGCAAGTGGTGACCCAGGAGGCGCGGCGCCTCGAGGAGGATGAGAAGCAGCGGGAAGTGCCGTTTCGGCGCTTGCGGTTTCCCCGGAGGGAGAGTGGCAGGCGCTCAAGCGGGGAGTTGGGCAGTTGCTCTGGAAGCTTGAGGAAGTCGGTAAGCCGCCGGGAGCGAGAATTTGTCACAGCGAGGATGCCGTCCGCCCCAACGACGCCTGACCGCCGCCTTGCAGGAGGAGAAGTGCCGCTTGCCGAGGTCGACCCGAATGGCAAGGCCGGCAGCGCGACAACGACGGAGGTCGGCAGCACCGCTCTGAAGTGGGTCGGGCGCTTGCGGGGACTGTGGGTGGACGCGGTCGGTGGCACTTGCGATGTGCACGCGAGTTGCCTAAACGCGGAGTGACCACGCCTGCATAGTCCATTCGGACCGTTGTGGCTTGAGCCGAAGGTGCAGAACCTTCCGACTGCTCGGCTGATGTCCACGTTGTCACCGAGACGGCAGTCTGCTGCTATTGGTTCAGCGAGGGCCGCGAACGGAAGCGTTGATCTGCTGGGCGACCTGGTCGCCAAGGCCCAGCAGGGAGCCAGGGGCGAAGCCGGCGCTCACAAACCTCCTGAAGGGGAGACAGCTGATGCGTACGCCTGATCACGACGGCCCTGCTCGCCCCGCTGGCGGTGTTTGCCCTGGCCGTTCCCGCCGCTGCCGCCCCGCCCGCCTCCGGCGGCCCCGGTGTGGACCAGTGCGAAGCAAGCGACCCTGATGACGCCATGGTCGACAGAGCGGCCAACACGGTCACCATCACCGACGACTTGAGCACAGCAGGCAACAACGTCGGCTGCTACACCAACCTGACGGTCTCGGCAGGCGACACGGTCACGTTCAACCACATCAGTGAGGTCTGCGGGGGCGGCGTGCTACGCCTCTACCTCGGCTTCAAGGGCGGGGGCGGCGAGAACACCTTCGACACGGGGACGTGCACGTCCGCCACTTCCGGTTCGCTGGACACCGCTTCTTACACCTTGCAGCGGAGCGGCAAGATCCGGGTCTTCGCCTTCAACGACCGTGGCGACGGCGGCACAGTGACGTACTCAAACCTCGTCATCGCCGGGAACGTCATCGACTTCTTGCCCACCCCGCGTCCGAAGGGCGTCTCACCTGAGGGTGGACGCCCTTCAGTGCCACGCAGACGTCACGTATGGCACCGGGCGGCGTCGGTGCTTCGCTGCTGCTCGAGTGCGGCTTTGGTTGTCCCCCGGCGCCGTGACGACGGCAGGTGCCGCTGCCGGGGGTCGGCTTTCACCGCGATGCCGTCATCGTGGAGGAGCCCATTGACGCGGTTGAGGACGTCACTGCCGCGCCGAAGAATGAGGTTTGTTCTGCGGTCTACGAGCACGTGTCCCTCCTCGAGCGGCGATTTCTCAAGGCCGTGTTCTGCAGCGGGAACGTCACTACCGGCGGTCCCGTGGAAGCAGCCGCTGATCGTCGTCCCGTCCGCGAGATGCCTGTGGACTCCGCTGCGGCGCCCTTTGGGTGAGCCGGCCCGAGGATGGGGCATGTACGGGGTATGACTCCCGCTGTACGCGAGGCCGCCGCGCGGCTGCTGGCCGCCAAGCGCGCGCAGACCCAGGCTCAGCTTGCCGCAGTCCGCGCCGAGTCTGACCGCTCCACCGCGTCCGCCGCCGGGCTCGGGTTCGGCAAACGCGTGGGCGACACGACCAGCGTCGCGGTCGAGCGGTTGACTGAGGTCGCGGCCCACAGCGGGCTGCTAGGGACGCTGCGCCAGCTCGACCGGGCCGACCAGCACCTGGCCGACGGGACCTACGGCCGGTGCGAGTCCTGCGGCCAAACTATCCCGGACCAGCGGCTGGAGGCCCGGCCGTTCGCAACCCTGTGCGTGGGGTGCGCGTAGCGTCGGCAGATATTGGGCGCTACCTGGTCTGGTCTGAGACGGCGGAAGATGCAGTCGAGCGCGTCCGCGCCGCGGGCTTCCATAAGACGCAGATCAGTAGACACTGGTCGCCGGCAGCGCCGCCTCCGGAAGGGCTGCCCGCCGACATGGGTCCTGATTTCACCGGCTGGTACCGCAGCCGCTGGGACGACGACGGATGGACGCCGTGGGAAATGCTGCCTGCGGACTATCGACACCCGCCGCAGGGACTGGCTGCCATGGACCCGTCGATGCGCTGATGCGGAGGGTTGATGAAGACCACTCTTCCGGACTATGCCGCCCGATCACCCTCTGTCCCTACCGTCTGGTGCTCACACCATGAACGTTCGCTTGCAGCGCCCACCTCTCACTTGAACTCGGTCGGATAGTGAAGGCGTCGCAGCGCTCATCCGCCGGGTTCCAGGCCAGCCCGCCGCGGTAGGTCCTGATGAGCGGCCGCACACCCAGCAGTGCTGTCGACGTATCGCACAACGATCTCCACGTGGTGTCTCCCGGCCCTGAGACGAAAATCAGATCGGCTAGCCGGTCGTGGTTGCTGCCGTCATGCGCGTTGAAGCAGGCGACGAGGCCATCCAGCAACGACTTCAGCGCTCCGCCCATCCGCACGCCCGATAATCCGGGACCGGTCAGGGTGACGTCCAGGTCGAACCGCGGCAACTCTTCCTGCATAGCCGCAGCACGTGTTCCAGGACGAAGCTGTGCCCACCATTCAGCGACCGAGATCGGCAGAGGCCCTTGCCAAGTCGAGTCCACATGTCCGACGGGCACTGCCGTCGACTGCCCAGGTAGGCCCGCCACCTGGTAGCGCACATGATGAAGTCCATCTGGGCTGGTGATGCGTCGGCAGGAAAGGCCATCGTCGAGCAGGTGACTGATGCATCCCTGTCCGACGTTGTAGAGCAGCACGTTCTCCAGATCGACGAAGCCCTGGTCTGGCGTCGCATAGGTGACGACTAGGCCACGACCCCGTTGAGGTCGCAGCGACCGCAGCGCTGCCCGCAGATCGGCGCGGAAGGCGACTTGCCAGCCCTTCGGCTCAAAGGCCAGCCGCTTGGTGCTCCAGGCCGTGACTTGCCGGCCGTCACCATCAACGGCGTACTCCATGGCGCGGTCGTCCTTCCATATCGGGAGTCGAAGGGATAGCCGGTCACTCCTCGGCAATGGAGCCCGTCAAAGGGGTCGATCATGTTCGGGAAGTTGCGGATGCTCTGCCTGTGCTCCTCCTCCGACTGCTCGGGACCGCTTAACGAGAAGCCGTAGCCCTGGTTCGGCCCGCTGACCCAATCGTGGTGAGTGCCGCCGTCGTACGACCGCCGGATGGCGAACGTCTCGCCGTCAACCTTCACCGTCCGCAGTTCATGACCGGGCGATCCCCTCATCGCCGGGTCGACGTCCGGCACCGCGTCGTCCCGTCCGGCGTCGTTCACCCCTCCATCACTCATGAGGCAGCGTCGCACGCCGCCGCCACCGAGGATCCGAATGTCCACCTACCCGCGCGGAGGCATGTGCGTTCTCGACGGCCGCCGACGCTACCCACCGCCCCACAAGCAGCCCTCCGATAGCGCCACGGTAGCCAGGACGGACGAACGACAGGCAACTCGACTTGACCGCCGGGAGGAGACAGACTGCGGCATGAGCATCGAGGCGTGGTGGCCGCGGTTGCGACCGGAGACCCGAGAGTGGCTGGTTTCGAACAATGGTGACGTTGTCCCGCAGCCGGTTGTCGATGAGATCGCTGCCGTTGGCGGTCCGGGGGGCACCAGTGCGTGGTGGACGGACCTTGACGGCTCAGCAGGTCGCAGCATGCCGGACGAGGCGATCGACTGGATCGAAGAAGTCGCGAACGATGAGGTGCCAGGCGCATAGCGGCGCACGACCAAGAAGTGCCGTTAGCCGCCTGGCCCTACGCTTCGCAGATGTCGGACCGAGCGGTCGTACGACCTGCTAGCCGAAAGCTTCCATCGCCTGGAGCAGGCTCGCCTCGAGGGCGTGCCGCCCGTCATGGAATTTCTGTCGGGACCCCCTCGAGTCCGTCCGATACCGAGAAGGGGATGACATCTCTACCGCGTGGACTGAGGCTGCTGCGGCGTCGCTGAC
>JBBSKF010000045.1:0-21528 GCA_038256525.1 Mycobacteriales bacterium
CGACCAAGGCGCCGACGCCGGCGACCCGCGAGTCGGCCGTGGACCTCGCGAAGGACAGCCCGACGGCGGCGGGGGTGGCGGCTGCGCCGGCTGCACCAGAGCCGGAGCCCGCCGAGGCGCCGCCGGTATCGGAGGCAGCGGCCCCGGCGCCGGATGCGGACGTGAGCGACGCGGACGTGGCGGTGGACGAGTCCGCGGGAGCCGTGACCGACCCGGAGCCGGCGCCCACTGCTGCCCCCGGCCCGGTCGACGGGGACGAGGGCAAGACGTAGTCAGCGCGTCCGACGAGCCCGCTCACCCCTCGGGGAGGGCGGGCTCTGACCGTTCGGGACGCCCGGCGACTTCGCACGCCGTCCTTGGGTGCACGGCGCTACCGGGGCGTCGCGACACTTCGCAAGGATGAGCATCGCAGGTTCCGAGTCGATCTCTGCGAAGCCGGACTCGGTCGCAACATCCAGACGGACGGATCGAGGGCACGCCGCCCGCGACCCCGCCTGTAGTGCAGCGCGCAGGCGCGATCCCGTTCGCGTGTGACGCGCGGATCTTCGCGCCGAAACTTGCTTCTGATAAGGGGGCTTATCAGGTTGCTGCTTGACCTAAGCGGTTTACCACAACTACGGTTCCGCCATGCAGACGGCGAAGATCGAAGCGACTCGGCTCGAGCTCTCGCTCGGCGATGTCGCGCTGCTCGCTCGCGTCCAGCGTCCTGTCCCGTCCATGTGGCGGACGAGGTCGGCCGACGGAGAGCTGCCCTTCCCCGAGCCGGTGGCCCGAGTCGGGACGGAGGAGCGCTTCAACGCCGACAGCGTCGTTGCCTGGCTCGAAGCCACCGGCCGCGGGCGCAACCCTGACACGCGGGCCGATGCCGCAGCGTTCGCCTCACCGGCTGGGCTGAGCCTCCGCGAGCCGATGCTGCACGCCGGACTCACCGCGCTGCTGTGCCTCAAGGCGATGACTGCCGGTGACTTCGCCGGGCTCACGGCGGCCGGCATCCTTGACCTGGCGGCCGCAGCGGACGCCGATGACGTCCTCCTGCGCTCCGAGGTGGCCGCGGTGGAGCGCCACGTGGTGACGCTCGCGGCGTACGCCGATGCGCAGGCCGAGGCGGCGTACGGACCGGCTCAGGCGTTCGAACGACTGCTCGACCAGCGCTTCCGGCAGGGGCCAGCAGAGATCATCGCCGGTTCGCTGGCGGCGCCGGTCCGCACCCTGTGTGCAGTCCTGGCCGGCTCACTCGCGCGGGACTGCGGGTCCGATCCTGCGACGTACGTCAGCGCGACCAGTGGTGGCGGCGACCTGATTGTCAGCCTGGCGCTGGCGGAAGGCGACACTGACGCGAATCTGGTGCTGCTCGGCGGCGCCTCGTCGGGTGGGCGCTTGTTGCGCCGGCGCCTGCGGGCGCTCGGACTGCATGCCGAGACCACGACGGATCTGCCATCGGTCGGTCCGGCGGTGGTGATCGCGCACTACCCCGTCGAGGCACCGGGGATTGCGCTCCGCCAGCAGGCGTTCGATGCCCTCGACGAACTCGCGCTGTCCCTTACCGACGAACAGCGGGGCCTCGTCCTGGCGCCGGCGTCGCTGCTGACCGACCGCCTGGCCGACCGGGGTCTGCAGCAGCAGCGCTCGCAGGCGCTGCGCACCGGTCGTGTGCGCGCTGTCGTACGGCTGCCAGCCGGACTTGCCCCGCACCGGTCCCGCGAAGCCCTCGCTCTCTGGGTGCTCGGCCCGGAGGTCACGGGTCGCCCGAGGGCGGATCGGCGCATCGCGGTCGCGGACGTCTCCGGCGCAGGCCTCACCGGACTTGTCGTCGACCAGCTGCGTGACGACATCCTCGCCGCGTTGGCAGCGCCCGCGATCGTCCGGGCACGCAGCTTCGCGCTCGCCCGGCTGGTCGCCACGTCGTCCGTCCTCGCACAGAGCGGCGCCCTGTTCCCAGCCGCGGCGGCGCCCGTCTCGGTCGGCACGGACGGTCGCGAGGCCGCCCTGCGGGTCGAGCGGCTGCGTTCCTGCAGGAACGCCTCCGACGTCCTGGGCGGGGTGTCGGTCCATGTGATCGAGGGCCGCGCGCTCCCGCCGGTCACGACCGGCCAGGCGGTGGAGCAACGACTCGTACGCGTGATCCCCGGCAACCGCGACGGCATTGTCCCGCAGATGGGCGGGAACCTTCCCGTCATCGGTGTGCCGGAGCTCTCGGGCGCTGTTCCCGCGGGCTCCCGACACCTCGACAGGCTGACCTTCCTGGGCTCGCAGGCAGCTGCTCGGCTCACGGAGGCGGGCGACGTCGTGTTCTGCACCAGCCCCCGTCCCCACGCCGTCGTCGACGCGGCGGGCGGGAGCGCCGTGCAGTCGCCGGCACGGATCCTGCGCATCGACCCGGTGCTCGACGAGGGACTGTCCCCGGACGTCGTCGCCCACGCCATCAACAGCCGCAAAGCTGGCGGCTCGTGGCGGTCGTGGCTGTTGCCGCGCATCGACCCGACCCAAGCGCCCCTGCTGTCCGCCGCGCTCACGACAGTCGACGCGGAGCGCAACGCCCTGCGCCAGCGACTCGACGAGCTCGACCAGCTCCGCGACACCGTCGTACATGCCGTGACGAGCGGCACCCTCGCCCTGACCGCCCCCGATCCGAAGGACTCCTAATGCCCCCCCGGAGCAAGAAGGTCGACGCCCTGCCGTCGACGATGAAGGAGCTGAAAGACACGCTCTGGAAGGCCGCCGACAAGCTGCGCGGCTCGATGGACGCCTCGCAGTACAAGGACGTCATCCTTGGCCTGGTCTTCCTGAAGTATGTCTCCGACGCCTTCGACGAGCGCCGACAGCAGATCGCCGACGAGCTCGCGGCCGACGGGTGGGATGAGGCGCAGATTGCGGGGCAGCTGGACGACATCGACGAATACACCGGCAACGGCGTCTTCTACGTCAACATCCATGCCCGGTGGACGTATCTGGCCCAGCACGCCAAGGGCCTGCCTGCCGCGATGGGTCAGCCGTTCAAGCCGATCGGAGAGCTCGTCGACGACGCGATGGACTTCGTCATGGGCGCGAACCCCTCGTTAGCCGGCACCTTGCCGCGCATCTACAACCGCGACAACGTGGACCAGCGCCGGCTCGGCGAGCTGCTGGACCTGTTCAACTCCGCCCGCTTCACCGGACAGGGCGCGACCAAGGCCCGCGACCTGCTCGGCGAGGTGTACGAGTACTTCCTGGAGAAGTTCGCCAAGGCCGAGGGCAAGCGGGGCGGCGAGTTCTACACCCCCGCGGGTGTCGTACGCGTGCTCGTCGAGGTGCTTGAGCCCAGCCACGGTCGCGTCTACGACCCGTGCTGCGGGTCGGGCGGCATGTTCGTCCAGACCGAGAAGTTCCTCGAGGCCCACCAGCGGGAGGGCTCCGACATCGCCGTCTACGGCCAGGAACTCAACGAACGCACCTGGCGGATGGCGAAGATGAACCTCGCCATCCACGGCTTGGAGAGCAAGGGCCTGTCGAGCCGCTGGGGCGACACCTTCGCGCACGACAACCACCCCGACCTGTCGGGCAACAACGGCGCCGACTACGTCCTGGCGAACCCACCCTTCAACATCAAGGACTGGGTACGACGGACCGACGACCCGCGCTGGAAGTACGGCATCCCGCCGGCCGGCAACGCCAACTACGCGTGGATCCAGCACATCCTGTCCAAGCTCGCCCCGGGTGGCAGCGCCGGCGTCGTTATGGCCAACGGCTCGATGTCGACGAACTCCGGTGGCGAGGGCGAGATCCGCGCCCAGATCGTCGAGGCCGACCTCGTCTCCTGCATGGTGGCGCTGCCGACGCAGCTGTTCCGCAGCACCGGGATCCCGGTTTGCCTGTGGTTCTTCGCCAAGGATAAGACGCGCGGTCCTGGCGGCTCGGTGGACCGGTCGGGTCAGGTGCTGTTCATCGACGCGCGGGCGCTCGGGTTCATGGTGGACCGGGCGGAGCGGTCACTGTCGGACCAGGACATCGCCCGAATCGCCCACACCTTTCACGCCTGGCGGGGTACGGCGTCGGCGGCTGGTGCTGTGTACGAGGACGTGGCCGGTTTCTGCAAGAGCGCGACGTTGGCTGAGGTCAAGGTCAGCGAGTACGCGCTGACCCCGGGGCGGTATGTCGGGGCGGCTGATGCTGAGGAAGGTGGCGAGGCGATCGAGCTGAAGATCGAGCGGCTTACTGCGGACCTGCTCGCGCGCCTGGAAGAGTCGGCCCGGCTTGCAGATGCCGTCCGGCAACAACTAGTCCGACTGCCATGACGTTCGAGAGGACCACGGTTGCGGCAATCGCCGCCCCAATTCCAAGAGCCATAGCGATCGGCCCCTTCGGGTCAAGCCTGCGTGCGGACATGTACACCAGTGAGGGGGTGCCGGTTATTCGTGGGCAAGACATCCGTGACCACGCGAACGTCAATGAATCCGACCTAGTTTTCGTTGCTGGCGAGACAGCGGCACGTTTTCCCGCCTGTCAGGTTCGTAAGGGCGATCTTGTGTTCCCCCACAGGGGCGCGATCGGCAGAGTCGCGCTGGTCGGAGATCGTGCCATGATGCTCTCGTCGAGCATGATGAAACTGACCTGCGACCCGGAAAAGGCGCTTCCCGAGTTCATTCTCTATTACTTCCGCGGTCCAGGAAAGAGAGAGCTGCTCGCGCGTGCCTCAACCGTTGGAACGCCGGGTATTGGTCAGCCACTCGCCTCTCTGCGTGGCGTTGAGATCGAACTTCCGTTGCTGGCTGAGCAGCGGGCGATCGCGGAGGTGTTGGGGGCGCTCGACGACAAGATCGCGGCCAACAATTTTATGGCTGAGGTGGCGGACGCACTCGTCCGGGCCCAATTCGAGGCGGTCGCCCGCGACGCGCTGTCCGCTGTTCCGATCTCTGATTTCGTTCTGCAGCCTCGTGAACTGGTGGAGCCTTCTGGCGCTGGTTTGAGCGGGACCTACGTCGGCTTGGAGCACGTACCTCGTCGGTTGATGTGGCTGAACGACTCCGGAGCTGCGGCAGATGTCACCAGCACCAAGGCCGCTTACCGGCGCGCGGATGTACTGTTCGGCAAGCTGCGTCCGTACTTTCACAAGGTGGTGTCGGCTCCCTCAGACGGCATCTGCTCGACCGATATCCTCGTCCTCCGGGCTAAAAGCGATGCTTTGTCGGGCTTCCTCTTGGCGGCGGCTTCCAGCGACGCGACGGTTGAGCGCTGCACCGCGGCGAGCGAGGGGACCCGGATGCCGCGTACGAGTTGGAAGGATCTCGGCGCGGTCCGAGTGCCCTGGCCCGGCGAAAGTGATGCGAAGGCCTTGGGCGCCGAAGTAGATATCCTGCGACATCGAGTCGAGGCCGCCCTGGCGGAGAACGCGATCCTGGCCGAACTGCGCGACACCCTGCTGCCGGAACTGATGTCCGGACGGCTGCGGGTCAAGGACGCCGAGCGGGCGGTCGGGGAGACCCTCTGATGGCCAGGCGCGACGACCAGATGAGCGAGGGCGACTGGGAGGCCCTCGCCCTCGAGGCCCTGGGCGAGCTCGGCTGGCAGCCCAGGGCCGGCGCGGCGATCGCCCCCGGTTCCGGGGAGCGCGAGACGTGGAGCGACCTGGTCATCCCGGCTCGACTGCTCGACGCGCTGCAGCGACTCAACCCGACCGTACCGATCGACTTTCTGCACCAGGCGCGCGCGGACATCCTCACGCCGAGGTCGCAGGACGCGATCACCGAGAACCACCGGGTCCACTCCTGGATCGTCGATGGCTACCGCGGGCTGAGCTGGACCGACCACGACGGGACCGAGCACAACCCGACCCTGCGGATCGTCAGCGCCGACCCGGCCGAGAACGACTGGCTCGCCGTCAACCAGGTCACTGTCGTCGACCGCGACCACGAGCGCCGCTTCGACGTCGTGCTCTACCTCAACGGGCTGCCGGTCGTCGTTCTCGAACTGAAGAAGGCGGGTGCCCTCAAGGCGGATGTCGCGGCGGCGCACGGTCAGCTCCGGACCTACCTGCGCGAGTTCCCGATGGCGTTTCGGTTCGCGGTGTTCACCGTCGCCAGCGACGGGCTGTTCGCGGAATACGGCACACCCTTCACCCCGCTCCACCACTTCTCGCCGTGGAACGTCGACGACGACGGCCGACCTGTCCGCCTCGACGAGCTCGTCGACGATGCATACCAGTCGCCACTGGAGGTGCTGCTGTTCGGGGTGGCAAACCAGGAGCGGCTCCTGCAGCTCCAGCGGTCCTTCGTCGCCTACGACGAGGGCGCGGAGGGGCTGGCCAAGCGGATCGCCAAGCCGCATCAGTACTTCGCGGTGACCAAGGCCGTCGGCAGCACCGTGCAAGCCGTCGAGAGCAACGGAAAGGCCGGCGTCGTCTGGCACACCCAGGGCTCCGGCAAGTCGATGGAGATGGAGCTGTACGCCGCTCTCGTCGCGCGGCAGCCCAAGCTGCTCAACCCGACAATCCTCGTGGTCACGGACCGCACCGAGCTCGACGGCCAGCTCTTCGACGCGTTCAACCAGAGCCTGCTGCTGCCCGACAAGCCCGTGCAGGTCGGCAGCCGGGCGCAGCTGCGGGAGGAGCTCGGCCAACGCACAACCGGCGGGATCTACTTCACTACCCTGCAGAAGTTCTCGCGCAGCCAGCAGGAGCGGGACTCGGGGGCCGACCACCCGCAGCTGTCGGACCGCCGAAACATCATCGTGATCGCCGACGAGGCGCACCGCAGCCACTACGGCGACCTCGACGGCTATGCGCGACACCTCAAGGACGCGCTGCCCCACGCGACCCTGATCGCGTTCACCGGCACCCCCATCGCCTTCGACGACCGCAACACGCGCGAGGTCTTCGGCGACGACATCGACGTCTACGACCTCACGCGGGCGGTCGAGGACGGCGCGACCGTGCCGGTCTACTTCGAGCCGCGGCTGATCAAGATGTCCCTTGCCGAGGACGTTTCCGCGGAAACGCTCGACTCCGCCGCTGACGAGCTGACCGAGGGGCTCGACGACGCCGAGCGGGCTCGGGTCGAGAAGAGTGTGGCCGTCGTCAATGCGGTGTACGGCGCGCCCGAGCGCCTCGCGGCCCTCGCCGCAGACCTGGTGGCCCACTGGGAGGCGCGCCGGGCGACGATGGAACCCTTCCTCGAGACTCCCGGCAAGGCGTTGATCGTCGGCGGGACCCGCGAGATCTGCGCGAACCTCTATGCGGCGATCACCGCGCTTCGGCCCGACTGGCACTCCGACGAGCTGGCCAAGGGCCGGATCAAGGTCGTCTTCTCCGGCACCCCCGCCGACCCCTCGCCCGTCGTCGAGCACGTCCGCCGCGACACGCAGAACAAGGCGCTCAAGGAGCGGCTCAAGGACCCCGACGACGAGCTCGAAATGATCATCGTCAAGGACATGATGCTCACCGGCTACGACTCGCCCCCGTTGCACACGCTCTATCTCGACCGGCCGCTCAAAGGCGCCCTGCTCATGCAGACCCTCGCCCGGGTCAACCGCACGTTCCGCGGCAAGAGCGACGGGCTGCTCGTCGCGTACGCGCCGCTGGCCGACAACCTGCAGAAAGCTCTGGCCGAGTACAGCGACCGCGACCGGGCGGCCAAGCCGGTGGGTCGGAACATCGCGGAGGCAGTCGAACTGGCCGTCGAGCTGGTCGGCAAGCTCGACGAGTTGCTCCTGTCGTACGACTGGAAGACCGTCCTCGCGAACCGACGCGCGAAGGGGGATGCGCGCGCTTTCCTGTTCGTGACCCAGGCGACCGTCAACCATCTGCGCGATCCGCGTACGGCCGGCAATCAGGTGCTGGAAGGGGAGGAACCGCTGGCCGCCGGCTACCGCCGGCTGAGCAGCGCGCTGGCTCGGGCCTGGGCGCTGTGCTCCACCGACCCGCAGGTGCAGGCGCTGCGCCCGCGGATCGCCTTCTACGAGGAGGTGCGCGTCTGGATGGCCAAGCTCGACGCGGCCGACCGGCAAGCGCGCGGCGAACCGGTCCCGGAGGAGATCGAGCGCCTGCTGGGCCGTCTCATCGCGACGTCGACAGCCAGTGGCGCGGTGCTGGACATCTACGCCGCCGCCGGTATGCCCAAGCCGAGCCTCACCGACCTCGGTCCCTCCTTCGTCGCCAAGGCCCAGGAGGCGACCAACCCGCACCTGGCGATCGAGGCGCTGCGGGCCCTCGTACAACAGGAGTCGGCCAAGGCCACCGGCCACAACGCGCTGCGGCAGCGGGCCTTCTCCGACCGGATCAACGAGCTGATGCGCAAGTACACCAATCAGCAGCTCACCTCGGCCGAGGTGATCGCGGAGCTCATCGCCCTGGCCAAGGACGTCGTGGCCGAGGCAGCGCGGGGGACACACTTCACCCCGCCGCTCGACTCCGACCAGCTCGCCTTCTTCGACGCCGTGGCGACAAACGAGGCGGCCGTCGATGTGATGGGTGAGGGGATCCTGGCCGACATCGCCCGCGAGCTGGTCGCGGTCATGCAACGAGACATCCGTACGGACTGGACCGTCCGCGACGACGTGCGGGCCAAGCTGCGAACGTCCATCAAGCGGCTGCTCGTCAAGCACGGCTACCCGCCGGACGAGCAGCCGGCCGCGATCAAGCTGGTCATGGAGCAGATGGAGTCGATGGCGCCGCGGTACGCCGAGCGACGTCGAGGCGAGCTGGCCTGAGATGCGCCCTGTGCCCACGCCGGTCCTGCACTTCACGCCCGTGGAGAACCTCGCCGGGATCGTCGCTGGCGGCCTGGTGAGTGATGTGCTGGCGCGCGAGACCGCGGCGACGCAGGTCGAGGTTGGTGATCCCTCGATCAAGGCCCGGCGCCGAGCCAAGCCGGTCCCGGTCCCGCCGGGCGGAGTCGTGGGGGAGTTCGTCCCGTTCTACTTTGCCGGTCCGGGGCCGATGATGTACCGCCTAGCAAAGCGGGAAGGCCTTGACCTTGACCGCGTCGTCTACCTCGTGAGCTCGCTCGAGAGGCTCACCGAGGTTGGCTGCAACTGGGTCGTGAGCGACCGGAACGCCGCGCAGAACCTCGCCGCGTTCGTCCGTCCTGATGGGGACCTCGACGGGCATGTGGACTGGCCGCTGATGCGTGCGCAGTACTGGGGCTACACGGCGGAGGATCGGGAGCGTCCCGACCGCCGGTCCGCGGAGTGCCTAGTCCATGAGCGGGTGCCGTGGGAGGCCATCGCGGAGATCGTCGTGCGCTCGGCCACGACCCGCAAGGATGTTCTCGGGCTGTTGGCTGCCGAGGGCCTGGCCTTACCCGTTACTGTCCGAGGGGGCTGGTACTGCTAGCAGCATGACGAGGAGCGGCGTGATCTCGGAGTCGCACGGCAACCTGCTGCAGGCCGATGTCGACGCGCTCGTCAACACCGTCAACACGGTGGGGGTGATGGGCAAGGGGATCGCGCTGCAGTTCAAGCGAGCGTTCCCGGACATGTATCAGGCTTACTCACGGGCAGCCAAGAGGGGCGAGGTGCACTTGGGGTCGATGCACGTCTGGTCGACCGGTCAGCTCACCGGTCCGCGCTTCATCATCAACTTCCCGACCAAAGGCCACTGGAAGGCCTCCTCCCGGATGACCGACATCGAGCGGGGTCTGGATGACCTCATCCGTGTGATCCGCGAGGAAGGCATCCGCTCGGTTGCTGTACCGCCGCTCGGGTGCGGCAACGGGGGCCTTGGCTGGTCGGCGGTGGAGCCGCTTATCCGTGCCAAGCTCGAGCCGCTCAGCGATGTCGAGATCCTGCTGTTCCCTCCGTCTGGGGCTCCGGCCTCCGCGAGCATGCCGACGGCGGAGAGAGCCCCTCGAATGACTGCCGGCCGAGCAGCGCTGATCGGGCTGCTGGCGAACTACTCCCGTCACGCGCTCGCGGAGCCGTCGCTGATCGAGGCGCAGAAGCTGATGTACTTCCTGCAACTGGCCGGCGAGCCGCTCCGCCTGGACTTCCAGGGTCACCACTACGGGCCGTACGCAGACAACCTGCGCCCCGTCCTGCGCGATGTCGAGGGCCAGTACCTCAGCGGCTTTGGTGACGGGTCGACGCCTGTGCAGCAGGCCGAGCCCCTGACGGTCCTGCCGGGTGCGGAGGCCGCCGCGCAACCGGTGCTGGAGCGCCACCCCGAGACGAAGAAGCGCATCGACCGCGTGCTCGAGCTCATCGAGGGCTTCGAGTCCGCCTACGCGCTGGAGCTTCTCGCCACAGTCCATTGGCTGCTGAGTCGTGACGAAAATCGCGACCTCGACGCGGTGGTGGCTGCCGTCCGCGAGTGGAGCCCCCGCAAGGGACGGATGTTCACCCCTGAACACATTCGGATCGCGGTCGACGCATTGGAGAGCCGCGGCTGGGTGCCGGAGCTCGCTAGCGCGCGTTGAGCGCTGAGGCTCGAACAGCCATCGCACCGGTCCGGGTACGGCTGGACCTCGCCTACGACGGGACCGACTTCTCGGGCTGGGCGCAGCAGCCGGGTCTTCGTACGGTCCAGGGGGTGGTGCAGGACGCCCTCGGGGTGATTCTGCGCACTGACCCGCCCCGGTTGCAGGTCGCCGGCCGCACCGATGCCGGTGTCCATGCGCGGGGTCAGGTCGCGCATGCCGACCTGCCGGGCGAGATCGCGGCGGACCGGCTGTTGCTGCGCCGGCTGAACGGCCTGCTGCCGGTCGACGTGCGGGTCCGGGCCGTCGCCGTCGCGCCGCCCGGTTTCGACGCCCGCTTCTCGGCGCTCGCCCGCACCTACCGCTACCGCATCGCCGACGGCCCGCAGGCGGTCGACCCACTGCGCCGCCGTGAGGTGCTGAGCTGGCCGCGGCCGCTCGACCTGGCGGCGATGCAGGCCGCCTGCACCCCGCTCGTGGGCGAGCACGACTTCGTGGCCTTCTGCCGGCGGCGGGAGGGGGCCACGACGCTCCGCCGGGTGCTCAAGCTGGGCTGGGAGCGCGAGGGCGACGGGCTGCTGGTGCTGACCGCGCGGGCCGACGCCTTCTGCCACTCGATGGTGCGCTCGTTGGTGGGCGCGCTCGTGGCGGTCGGGGAGAGTCGGTACGACGCGGCGTGGCCGGGCTCGCTGCTGGTGCGGCGACGGCGCGCCGACGAGGTCCCGGTCGTCCCGCCGCACGGCCTGGTGCTCGAGCACGTCGCCTACCCCCCGGACGATCAGCTCCTGGCCCGGCAGGCCGTCACCCGGTCCCTGCGCGGCTGACCGCGCCTCCCCCGCCTCGCGGCGATCATGGAGTTCGTGCTCGCAGGTCACGCTCAGCGGGTGAGCATCAACTTCATGATCGCCGCAGGGGGTGAGGTTGGGGGTGGCCCGTACCGCCTGTTGCCCGCGACAATGGGCGCATGGGGTATGTCGACGTCCAGAAGCTCGCCTGCGTCCTGCCCGACGGGCGCGTGCTGTTCGACGACGTCAGCTTCCGGGTCGGTGAGGGCGCGAAGACGGCGCTGGTGGGCGCCAACGGCACCGGCAAGACGACCTTGCTGCGGATGATCGCGGGCGACGTCCAGCCGGCGTCCGGCGCCGTCGCGAGGACCGGCGGGGTCGGGGTGATGCGCCAGTTCATCGGATCCATCCGCGACGACACGACCGTCCGCGACCTGCTGGTGGGACTCGCGCCGCCCGCGATCCGCGCCGCCGGGCGAGCCCTCGAGGCCGCCGAGCTCGCGATGATGGAACGCGACGAGGAGGCGACCCAGCTGCGCTACGCCACCGCGCTGTCGGACTGGGGCGATGCGCACGGCTACGACGCCGAGGTCCAGTGGGACATCTGCACCATGGCCGCGCTTGGCGTGCCGTACGACAAGGCGCAGTTCCGCATGCTGCACACGCTGTCCGGTGGGGAGCAGAAGCGGCTGGCGCTCGAGGCGCTGCTCCGCGGTGCCGACGAGGTGCTGCTGCTCGACGAGCCGGACAACTACCTCGACGTGCCCGGCAAGCGCTGGCTCGAGGCGGCGCTCGCCGAGTCGGCGAAGACGGTGCTGTTCGTCAGCCACGACCGTGAGCTGCTCGCCCGCACGGCGACCCGGGTGGTGACGATCGAGGCGCACGGCGCCTGGGTGCACGGAGGCAGGTTCGAGACGTACGCCGCGGCGCGCCAGGCCCGGCGGGACCGCCTCGGCGAGCTGCACAAGCGGTGGGCGGAGGAGAAGGAGCGGCTGCGCAAGCTGGTGATCACCCTGCGCGAGCAGGCCAAGATCAGCCCGGACATGGCCAGCCGCTACAGCGCCATGCAGACCCGGTACGAGAAGTTCCTCGCGGCCGGGCCGCCGCCCGAGCAGGTCGTCGACCAGAAGCTGGCGATGACCCTGTCGGGCGGGCGGACGGGCGTGCGTGCCCTGACCTGCCAGTCGCTCGAGCTGACCGGGCTGATGCAGCCCTTCGACCTCGAGGTGTTCTACGGCGAGCGCGTCGCCGTGCTGGGCTCCAACGGCAGCGGCAAGTCGCACTTCCTGCGGCTGCTGGCGGGCCAGGACGTCGCGCACACCGGCGCCTGGAAGCTCGGCGCTCGTGTCGTCCCCGGCTGGTTCGCGCAGACCCACGAGCAGCCGGCCCTCTACGGGCGGACGCTGGTCGAGGTCTTGCACCGCGGGACCGACGACACCGGCAACGGCGCCCGCCGCGGGCTCGACCGGGCGCAGGCGATCGGTGCGCTGCGGCGCTACGAGCTGCACGGCCAGGCCGACCAGGTCTTCGACACGCTGTCCGGCGGTCAGCAGGCGCGGGTCCAGGTGCTGCTGCT
Organism: Mycobacteriales bacterium; assembly: GCA_038256525.1. Lineage (GTDB taxonomy): Bacteria > Actinomycetota > Actinomycetes > Mycobacteriales > SCTD01 > SCTD01. Next base: position 12,747 of record JBBSKF010000045.1, read on the forward strand.
GGAGCTGTCCGGGTGCACGATGCTGCTGCTCGACGAGCCGACCGACAACCTCGACCTGGACAGCGCGCAGGCGCTCGAGGAGGGCCTCGCCGGCTTCGACGGCACGGTGCTGGCCGTGACGCACGACCGCTGGTTCGCGCGCGCCTTCGACCGCTACGTGGTCTTCGGATCGGACGGCCGGGTGTACGAGGCGCCCGAGCCCGTCTGGGACGAGGGCCGCGTCGCGCGGGCACGCTGATGTCGTCGCCGTCAGTGCCCGCTGAGATCGAGGTCCGGCGGGTGGCGCCCGCCGACTGGCCGGCGCTGAAGGCGCTGCGGCTGGAGGCGCTGGCGGACACGCCGATCGCCTACTGCGAGCGGCTGGCCGACGCGGTCGTCGCGCCGGACGTTCTCTGGCAGCAACGGGCGACACGGGGCGCCGAGGGCGGCGACTGCTTCCAGGTGATCGGCTGGGTGGACGCCCGGCCGGTCGGGACGGCAGTCGGGTTCGGCAAGGACACCGACGCGGTGCTGGCCGCGGTCTACGTGGCGCCGGACTGTCGCGGGCAGGGTCTGCTCGATCGGATGGTCGAGCAGGTGGCAGCGTGGGCTGCGGGGCAGGGTGCTGGGTTGTTGCGGCTGCTGGTGCACGAGAGCAACGACCGGGCCGGCGCGGCGTACTCCCGGCTCGGGTTTCGTCCCACCGGGCACCGCGAGCCCTACCCGCTCGACCTGGCCACTGAGGAGGTGGAGCTGGTCCGACTGCTGAGCTGAGAGTGGCGCCTTCAGCGCGGCCGCCCCAGACCGGCGTCCCGGGCCAGGACGATGGCCTGCGCGCGGTCGGCCACCTGGAGCTTGGCGAAGACGTTGGACACGTGGTTGCGGACCGTCTTGGGGGACAGCACGAGCACGTCGGCGATCTCGCCGTTGTTACGTCCGGCGGCGATCAGGTCGAGCACCTCGTTCTCCCGATCGGTCAGGGCCGGGAAGCCGACTGTGCTGGCGAGCGGGCGCGGCGTGGCAAACCAGTCCAGGACCCGGCGGGCCACGCTCGGCCCGAAGATCGCCTCCCCCCGGCGACGGCAGCAACGGCCCGGGTGATCTCGACACCCTCCGCACCCTTGAGGAGGTAGCCCCGAGCGCCGGCCCTCATCGCGGCGAAGACCGAGTCGTCATCGTCATGCATGGTGAGTACCAGGACCCCGATGTGCGGGCTGTTGGCCACGACCTCTCGGGTGGCCGCGACACCGTCCATGCCTGGCATGTTGAGGTCCATCACCACCACGTCGGGTTGCAGTCGCTGCGCCTCGTCGACGGCCGCGGCGCCGTCCGCCACCTCACACACGACCGTCGTCGTGGGTGTCTCGAGCAGCTGACCCAGCCCACGCCGGTAGAGGGGATGGTCGTCGGCCAGCAGCACCCTGATGCGCTCCACCTCAGCGTCCCTGCAGGGGGAGTCGGGCAATGACGGTGGTACCGCCCTCGCGACCGGCCCCGACCCGCAACGTGCCGCCCAGCTCGGTGGCGCGCTCACGCATCGCGGCGAGCCCGACACCGAGTCCGAGCCCGTCGACTTGCGATGCCGGCATGCCAGAGCCGTTGTCGGTCACTTCCACGGTGAGCACGTCGTCGAGCGCGAGGGCCAACAGGCACGCGCTCGGGTGGGCGTGCCGGACGGCGTTGGTCACTGCCTCCATCGCGATCCGATAGGCGGCGACTTCGACAGCAGCGGGCAGCCCCTCGATCGCCGCCGCCTTGACCGTCACGGCGCAGCCGTTGCGGTGGGTGATCCGGTCGGCGTGCTCCCGAAGCGCGCCGACCAGGCCCAGCTCGTCCAGCGCCGGCGGGCGCAGGTCTTCCACGAGCCGCCGGACATCGAGCACCGCAGCAGCGGCCTCCTGCTTCAGCTCGATGAGCAGCCGGTCGACGGCGATGGGGTCCGAGGCAGCCCGCGCGACTTCCAGACCCAGGCCGATACCTGCGAGGGTTGGGCCGAGACCGTCGTGCAGGTCCCGGCGCAGGCGCCGGCGCTCCTCCTCTCGCGCAGCCACGATCCGCTGCCGGGAGCGCCGCAGTTCGGTGCTCATGCGTACCGCCGCCACCGCCGCTCCCGCCGGTCGGCACAGCGCCTCCAACATGCGCAGGTCGCGGGGGTCGAGGATGGTCTGGCCGGAGCGAGGCGCCACCAGCAGCGCCCCCACCTGCTCGTCATGGTGGCGCAGGGGAAGCCGCGTCCAGCTGGCGCGATCGGCTCCAGCGGACGCCGCCACGACCTCGTTGTCCCCGCTGATCACCACGACCCGCACCGAGGGCAGGCGCAAGATGGTCGCCACCGACTCGGCGACTCCGGTCAGGACCGACTCGGGGTCAGCGGCCCCATCCAGGCGCTGATTGAGCCGGTCCAGCGCAGTGAACGGGTCGAATCGCTCGCCGTACACCGCCCGGTCGACGATCCGCCGGAGCCGGTCGCGCAGGGGCATCGCGATCAGCGCCGTCGCGACTGCGGCCAGCAGATCGGCGCCCCGGTCGTTCACGAGCGCCGACAGCGTGGCCACGGCGGCGGCGTAGGTGAAGGTCAGCGCTCCGGTGAGCAGCCCATAGGTGAGTGAGCGTCGCAGCACCACCTCGGCTCCGGCGACGCGGTCGCGCAGGACGGCGACGCCGAAGGACAGCAGCAGGAGGGTGACCTCGGCGATGATGACCGTGTCGAGCCAGGGCAGGAGCGGGTCGGCGGCCGGCACGAGGAAGGTGGCTCCGAGTAGGCCGGCGGCTACCGCCGGCAGCGCCAGTTGGCGGCGCTGTTCCGGCCCCCCCCGTCGCCACCGCACCACCAGTGCCGCCGCCCCGCCGGCGACGGCCACGGTGAAGCACAGGGCACCGGCCCCCCGGAACAGCGCGGTGAGCTCCGCCAGCGCCGGCACGCCCAGAGGATTCTCCACAGCGGTCTGTTCCAGCCTGCCCGGGGCGAGAGCCTGGCCCAGGATGGGAAGCACGACGGCAGCACCGGCGACGGCCAGCAAGGGCCGCCAGCGGGATGAGGGAAGCCTGCCGTCGGGGAACAGCAACAGGCCAAGGGTGAGCAGGGGCGTGAACCCCAGGACCCACAACCACGATGACACCCAGGCGGCCACGGCGGTGAAGGGAACGGCCCCGGGCCGCACGACGCTGCCGAAAAGCGCGTACGTGTGCACTGCCAGGGTGAGCGCTCCGGCGACCCCGGTCAGCACCCACAGACGCCCGAGCGGGTGACCTGGCAGCTTGGACAGGACGATCGCTCCGAGCAGCGGCAGGACGAGTCCGAGGACGACATTGGGCAGGACCTGGTCCAGGAAGTGGTCGGAGGGGACCGGGGCGCCGAGTGCGAGCGCGCCGGTCGCGGCGAGCAGCAGCCCGCTTGCGACCGGCGCCCCCCAGATGAGCCGTCCCCCCATGCGGCTCATGCTCGCGCGAAGACCGCCTCGTGGCCAGCGACGTCCACAGCCGGTTCGCGGCGGACGGCCAGCAGCACGCTGGTGGCCGCGAGCCAGAGCAGGCCGAGCAGGAAACCGGGCACGCCGGGGCCGCCGTCCAGGGACGACGGTGCGAGCGAGCCAAAGACGGCAAGAAGGCCGATCGGCAGGCCGAGCAGGGCGAAGCGCCTGGGCAGCAGGCCGGAGGACAGCGCCGATGCGGCGACGCCCAGGACGAGCAGGCCACTGGTCATCGCGCTGACCAGGAAGGCGCCGTCCCCGAGCTGAATCAACAGTCGAGCCTGCTCTGAGGGCAGGTTCTCGACGCTCAGGCCGACGAGGTAGGGCGCGACCGATCCGAGTTTGATCGCGACGGTCGTCAGGCCGCCGGCGAGCGCGAGGCCGGCCAGCCACCCGCCGGGCCGCTCTGCCTCACGCAGGGCCGCATACAGCCTTGCGAGGAACACCACCATCAGGCAGAAGCCAAAAAGCTCCAGCCCGATCGCGAACCGGTGCCCCCCGCTCTGTTGCAGCTCGAAGTAGGCCAGCGCCGCCGCCGGGGTGTCCTCCAACGGAGCCCCCGACTCGGTGATGCCGTTGCCCACCAGGATGCAGACCACCCAGGCTGCCCCCGCCGCGAACCCCACCCGTCCGAGCAGCCCACCCGCTGTGTCGTCCTTGCTCATGTCTCAGCTCCCTCCCGGACGCCCGATGGCGCCACCCGGGCATCGTGGGTGACGGAGGTGTCCCGGCGGCAGTGACCGGTGTCCCGTCCTGATCGGGACGGCCGCGCCCGCACCGGTCGGGCCGTGTTGCGCGGCAAGCACGAGGCCTACTACGCCCGGGAACGCCGGCTGTGACGCCTCAGACCGGCGCGGCCACGGGCAGCCCGAGCGCGGTTGCTGCTTCGGTGAGGCGGCGGTCATATCCGACCAGGGCCGTGAGGCGCGGCCCCAGACGCAGGGCGCTGGCCAGGTGGATGGCGTCGAGGCTGCGCAACCCGGCCGGCGCGAGGTCGGCCGCCTCGTCGAGCAGATCGGGTGGCATCGCCAACAGGTCGAACTTGCCGAGCAGGGTGCGGGCCGAGATCACGGCCCAGTTGCCCTCGGCGCGCACCGCCCGCGGCACCTCCACCCTGGCGAGCGCACTGCTGGCCCGCCGTCCTGAGAAGGCTCGAAGGTAGCTGCCCAGGGACGCCGACTCCGCCTCGACGACGACAAGCTTGACCAGGGCCGAGGAATCGAGGTAGAGCATCGCGCCTCAGCGCTCGTCAGCACGCATGGCGGCAAGTCGCTCGGAGGCTGTGTCCGAGGCCGTGCCCGGCAGTGGCTCGTGTTCGAACGGGTCGCCGCTGCCGGGCAGGAGCTGACCGGTCGCCACGAGGCGGTCCCAGGTGTCGCGACCGGTGGGGGGGACGAGCAGTGCCACCAGGCGCCCGTGCTCGGTCACCTCGATGGTCTCGCCCACCTTGACCCGGTCCAGATAGGTGCTCGCGTGCTGGCGCAGCTCTCGTACGCCGATGCGCTCCATGTGCTACACGATAGCAGAATAAGCGAACGAGGCTCGTGCTTTGCTGCCCCGAGCGGCGCTCAGGTATCGTGGCGGGCTGTTGCGCGGCGCGGCAGGCACCCGTGCGCCCGGCGTGGCCCCGAAGATGTCTCGAGGAAGAGCGGTCCTGTGCGCACGTACACCCCGAAGGCCGGCGACATCGTCCGAGCCTGGCACGTCATCGATGCCGACGACATCGTGCTCGGCCGGCTCGCGAGCCAGGTCGCGCAACTGCTGCGCGGCAAGCACAAGGCCTACTACGCCCCCCACCTGGACACCGGTGACTTCGTCGTCGTCATCAACGCCGGCAAGGTGGCGATGACCGGCAACAAGGCCGCGCAGTCGACGGTCTACCAGCACTCCGGCTTCCCCGGTGGCCTCAAGAAGACGTCGTACGCCGATGTGCTCGCGACCCGACCCGAGCGGATCATCGAGAAAGCCGTCAAGGGGATGCTCCCGCACAACACGCTCGGCCGGCAGATGCTGTCCAAGCTGAAGGTCTACGCCGGTCCGACCCACCCGCACGCGGCCCAGTCGCCGGTGCCCTTCGAGTTGAAGCAGGTTTCGCAGTGACCGCTCCCGCTGAGCTGATCCAGACCGTCGGTCGTCGCAAGGAGGCCATCGTCCGGGTGCGCCTGGTCCCCGGCACCGGCAACTACACCCTCAACGGCCGCACCCTCGAGAACTACTTCCCGAACAAGGTGCACCAGCAGGCCATCAACGAGCCGTTCGTCACGCTGGAGAAGGCCGAGCAGTACGACGTGATCGCCCGTCTGCACGGCGGTGGCATCAGTGGCCAGGCCGGTGCGCTGCGCCTCGGCATCGCCCGGGCGCTCATCGAGATCGAGCCTGACGACCGCCCGGCCCTGAAGAAGGAAGGCTTCCTGACCCGCGACTCGCGGATCAAGGAGCGCAAGAAGTACGGCTTGAAGAAGGCCCGGAAGGCGCCGCAGTACAGCAAGCGCTGACCCGCTGGTAGTGGCGCGGCTGTTCGGCACCGACGGCGTACGCGGGCTTGCCAACGGGGCGGTTCTCACCCCCGAGCTGGCGCTCGCGGTCGCCCGGTCGGCGGCGCACGAGCTGCTGTCGGTGCGAACCGGCGACGGGCGGCGCCCGCTGGCAGTCATCGGTCGGGACACCCGCCCGTCAGGCCCGATGCTCGAGGCGGCTGCCGCGGCGGGCTTCGCCAGCGCGGGTGTCGACGTCGCGTTGCTGGGGGTGGTCCCGACGCCCGTTGTTGCGCACGCCTGCGCCAGCGGGGCGGCCGATCTGGGGCTCGTGGTCAGCGCCTCCCACAACCCGATGCCCGACAACGGGTTGAAGCTGTTCGGTCCGGGGGGCTGGAAGCTGCCGGACGAGGTGGAGGCGGCGCTGGAAGCCGGGCTCGGGGCCGAGGGCGAGCGCGTGGTGGGCACCGACGTCGGTTGCGTCTGTCCGGCTGACCCGGGCCTTGTCGCGGCGTACGTCGACGGCCTGCTCGCGGCGCTGCCCACCCGGCCGACCCGGCTGAAGGTGGTGGTCGACTGCGCGCAGGGCGCCGCCTCGACGCTGGCGCCCGAGCTCTACCGGTCGGCCGGGGCGACGGTGGTGGCGATCGCGGCCGATGGCGACGGCGCTCGGATCAACGACGGCTGCGGGGCGACGCACCTGGGGCTGCTGCAGGCCGCGGTGGTGGAGCACGGGGCCGACCTGGGGCTGGCCCATGACGGCGACGCCGACCGGTGCCTGGCGGTGGACGCGAGCGGTGCGGTCGTCGACGGAGACCAGCTCCTCGCGCTGCTCGCGGTGGCGCTGCACGATCGCGGCCGCTTGGCGCAGGACACGGTCGTCGCGACGGTGATGAGCAATCTCGGGTTCGTGCGCGCGATGGAGGCTCGCGGGCTGTCGGTCGTGCAGACCGCAGTCGGCGACCGCTACGTGCTGGCTGCGATGCGGGCCGGTGGCTTCGTGCTCGGCGGCGAGCAGAGCGGGCACACGGTGCTGCTGGAGCATGCGAGCACCGGGGACGGGTTGCTCACCGGGCTGAGCGTCCTGGGCCGGATGGCCGAGACGGGGGCGTCGCTGGCCTCGCTGGCGTCGGTGATGACGCGGCTGCCACAGGTGCTGACCAATGTGCGGGTGGACCGGTCGCGGGCCACCGCCCCCGAGGTGCTCGACGCCGTCGCCCGTGAGCAGGGAGTGCTCGGCTCGGCCGGCCGGGTGCTGCTGCGCCCGTCGGGCACCGAGGCGCTGGTGCGGGTGATGGTGGAGGCCGAGACGGCTGCGCTCGCCGGCGAGGTGGCGGCGCGACTGGCCGAAGTCGTCGCCCGGTACGGGTGACTACAGGCCGAGGGCGAGGCGCAGGCCGCGGTCGACGGCCCGCAGTTGGGACGTGGACAGACGACCTGCTGAATCGTCGAGTGCGTCCCTGTCCACCGTGGTCAGAGCGCTCACGTTCACGACGCTCTCTCGAGTCGGCCCGGTGCCCTCCGCGTCGAGCAGGACGTTTCCGGGCGACTCGGCGAGTCGCAGATTGGTCGTGAGCACGGCTACGGTCACGCTTCCGATCGCACTGGCGTTGAATCGGTCGCTGGAGACGACCAGAACGGGCCGGCGAAAGCCGGGGGCACTGCCGCGCGGCTGACCCAGGTCGGCCCAGAAGATGTCTCCGCGACGAGGTGTCACTCCTCCCACTCCCACCCACCGCTGTTGATCAGTCTGTTCGCCGCGGCAGCAAGAAATTCGTCAGGGGGCGGCTTGTCGGCGTAGACCCGATTCAACGCCTCGGTCACCGGGTCTGGTTGATGTTCGGCCTGGTCGAGATACTGCTCGAGCGCCAGTGCGTACAGCCGGCTGCGGGTGACCCCGAGCTTGCCGGCCAGGCGCTCGGCGCGCTCGAAGACAGGGTCCGGGAGGCTGATGGCGGTCTTCACTCGTAAAGTATGACCGGTTTTACTCGGTCGGTCCACTCCCAGGCCGCGGCTTCTCCATATGCACGAGGCCTGGACCCCTGGCCAGCGCCTCGCGGTGGACCTCGACATAGCCGCATCGCTCGTACAGCCTGATGTTGCCCAGGCTGTGAGCGCCGGTGAACAACGCGAAGGTGCGCACTCCCGGGCCGCCGAGTCGCTCGGCGGCGAGCAGCAGGGTGGTCCCGAGGCCCCGGCCCTGCTGATCGGGGGCCACTGCGAGCCGGCCGACGTGCACCACCTCGCCCTCCTGCCGGCAGCGCACCGTGCCCACGATCCGGGTGCCGAGCACCGCTTTCAGAGCTGGCCCGGCTTCGAGGTCGGCGCGCAGACCCTGGAGCGTCTGGGTGAGGGCCGGCAGGTGCAGGTTGTCGTACAGCTGCGCCTCCGATACGTACGCCGCCCGCTGCAGGGTCAGCAGCTCACCGGCATCCCGAGGCGTCGCCGGCAGGATCGACCACGTCACGGGAGGAGCACGCCCGGGTTGAGCACCCCCGAGGGGTCCAGTCGGGCCTTGACCGCCATCAGGACCTCCACGCCGAGGTGCCCGATCTCGTCGGCGAGCCAGCTGCGGTGGTCGGCGCCGACACCGTGGTGGTGGGTGATGGTGCCGCCGGCGGCGAGCAGGGCTCGGCTCGCCTGCGCCTTCGCCCGCCTCCACTGCGCCACCGGGTCGGGTTCCTGCGCGCAGACCACGGTGAAGTAGAGCGACGCGCCGGTCGGGTAGACGTGCGAGACGTGGCACAGCACCAGCGGCGGGGTGGCGGGCAGGGCGTCGATGAGGGCGCTGCGTACGGCGTCGTAGACCGTCGGTAGCGCCGACCAGAAGGCGGCGGTCTCGAGGGTCTCGGCCAGCGC
>JBBSKF010000046.1:0-21476 GCA_038256525.1 Mycobacteriales bacterium
CTTCTCGGCACGGCCCGCAAGGTGGTCATCACCAAGGACGAGACGACCATCGTCGAGGGTGGCGGCGACGCCGACCAGATCGCCGGCCGCGACAACCAGATCCGCGCCGAGATCGAGAAGAGCGACTCCGACTACGACCGCGAGAAGCTGCAGGAGCGCCTGGCCAAGCTGGCCGGCGGCGTTGCGGTCATCAAGGTCGGCGCGGCCACCGAGGTCGAGCTCAAGGAGCGCAAGCACCGCATCGAGGATGCTGTGCGCAACGCGAAGGCCGCCATCGAGGAGGGCATCGTCGCCGGTGGTGGCGTCGCGCTGCTGCAGGCGTCGGTCACCGCGTTCGAGAAGCTGGACCTCGTCGGCGACGAGGCCACCGGCGCCAACATCGTTCGGCTGGCGCTCGAGGCCCCGATCAAGCAGATCGCCATCAACGCCGGCCTCGAAGGCGGCGTCGTGGTCGAGAAGGTCCGCAACCTGAAGGTGGGCGAGGGCCTGAACGCCGCGACCGGCGAATACGTCGACATGATCAAGGCGGGGATCATCGATCCCGCCAAGGTCACCCGCTCGGCGCTGCAGAACGCCGCGTCCATCGCGGCGTTGTTCCTGACCACCGAGTGCGTCATCGCCGACAAGCCCGAGAAGGCTTCGGCCGGCGCGGGCATGCCCGGTGGTGGCGGCGGCATGGGAGACATGGACTTCTAGTCTCTCCGCGACACCTGCTCCGCAGCATCTGCTCACATGGCGGGGCGGTCACCCCTTGCGGGTGGCCGCCCCGTCGGCCTGTGGCGGGGGCACGTCCACCGCGACTTCGGTCCCGAGCCGGAAGCCGCCCCGTAGCGGCAGCTCGTCCCCGCTCCAGAAGCGGCCCGGGTCGTACCACTGCGGTGGGCGATCATCCGGCAGCAACGACATCGCCGTGTAGGTCCGGGCGAGAACCTCTGCGCAGTAGGCTGTCTCGATGCGGGTGTGGCCGCCCTCGGTGCCGGTCGACCGCCGCCCCAGCGGGCGCCTTCCTCGTAACCAACCGACGGCCAGCGCCGCCGTGGAGGGAAACGGTGTGCCGTCCAGCCGCGCGATGGTCGAGAGGACCGCGTCCTCCATCTCGGCTGTCACGTCCCCGTCGAGCTGACGCAGCCAGGGCCGTTGCCCGTACCGGTGCACCCAGGTCGTCACGGCGTCCCGCAGATCGTGCAGCTGCACCCCACGGTGGTGGTCACCGGACCACACATCCGGCAGCGAGCGGCCGAGCTCGGCGTGCCACATCAACGGAGGCAGGTCCTCCAGGACGACCGACATGCCGACGTGGTTCACCGGGCTGTTCGTCGTCACCCGGATGAGCCGGTCGGCGGCGGAGCTGCCACGGAACAGCCAGATGTCCCCGGTGCGCGTCAGGTCCAGGGCGGCGTCGAGCGGCAGCAAGGGCGGCTGTCTCATGGCCGCAGCCTAGGTAGGGGCACAATGACGCCATGCGGTGGTGGAAGGCTCTTGGCCTCGCGGGGGTGGCCGGTGTGGCAGCGTCCGGCGCGGTGCTCGCTCGCAATGAGCGGCGCCGTCGCGCCTACACTCCAGACGAGGTGCACGCCCGGCTGCGGGCCCGCGCCCAGGAGCGGTCGCGATCCTGACGGCACATCCCCCCGTACAGCAGGAGGTCTGTCTGCATGGCCAGCAACGGCGAACGTGCCTACGAGGTGCATCAGGCAGGTCTCGGCCAGGCGGAGGGACCCGGCGAGTGGCTGGAGGTGACGCAGGAGCGCATCTCCACTTTCGCCGACGTGACCGAGGACCAGCAGTTCATCCACGTCGATCCCGAGGCATGCAAGACGCTTTCGCCCTGGGGTGTCCCGATCGCACACGGGTTTCTCACCCTTTCACTGTTGACCAAGCTGGCCGAGTCGGTGCCGCAGCCACCGGAGCGGCTCGAGGGCATCGTCATGGGCGTGAACTACGGCTTCGACAAGGTCCGCTTCATCTGTCCCGTCAAGGTCGGTTCGCGGATTCGCGCCGGCGCCGTTCTGACCGCGGTGGACGCCAAGGACGCGAACACCTTGCAGGTCACCAAGACCTACACCGTCGAGATCGAGGGTGAGAGCAAGCCGGCGCTGGTCGCCGAGTGGGTCACCCGCCTGATCTACGGCTGAGCCTGCCCGTGACCGAGACCCGCGAGCAGCGCGCCGAGCGGGTCTACGCGCAGGCCGAGCAGTCGCTGGTCGCCGTCAACGAGCGGCGCGTGCGGCGGGGGCCCGAGACGCTGGTCGCCGTTCTGGTCGGACTCTGCCTCGCCGTCGGGGTCGTCGCCGCGGTCGATCTTCGCCGGCTGATGACCCCGCGTGGAACGGCGCTGGCCTGGACCGGGGCGGCGGTGTTCGGGGACTGCACCGCCTATCGCGCGCTGTCCGTTCCTGACATCGGTGTACGGGAGGAGCGCGCCGACAGCGAGCTCTGCTCCGCCTTGATCCGCAGGACCGAGCAGGCCCGGCGCGAGCCCACGACCATCGGGATCGAGCTGCTCGCCGTTCGCGCGATGGGGAACCGGGCGACTGCGCAGATGCGCCTCACGCGGCCCGGGAACATCGACACGATCGAGCTGCAGCTCGTGCGCCGGGGTGATGGATGGGTGGTCCTGCGTTCTGCCGACACGTGTGCGGCGGTCGGTTGCGCGTGAGCTGACAGGTCAGTTCAGCGGGGTGCGGCGGGCCTTGTCCCACCATTGGTAGAGCTCCTTGCTGTCCCGGTCGGCGCGCACTGCCAGCACCTGCACGGCCCGGTCGTCGTATTCCCAGGTCAAGGTCGCCGAGCCCTCGCCATTCGTGCCGCAGGCCAGCCCGCCGACGGTCTGACCGTCTTGCTGCCACTGGCTGTGCCGGCCGTTGCCCATCGAGCACTGGCCCGGAGCGTAGGCCGGGCTGCGCACGTAGGACGCCTGGAAGGCCGCCTTCATGGCAGGGGTGTCGCGCCACCGGTAGACGATCAGCTGGTCGACGCCCCCGCCAGGCACGGATGTGCACGACACGACGGCGAGATCGTTGGCCGTGCGCTCGAGAGGGGTGCACGTCCTGCCGTAGACCGAGGGCGGCAGCATCGCGAGAAGTTCCGCGTCGGGGGCCGACAGGACGGCGACTGCCGAGGGCAGGTCTCCCGGTTCGACTGACCGAACCCCGGCCACGCCACCGGTGATCCCGGCCGCGAGCACCACCGCCACGCAGCCCGCCAGCAGCGCCCTGGACGTGCGGGCGGTCGCGGGAGGCGGGGGCGACGGGCGTTCCTGGACCGAGTGCTGCTGGCGTTGGGCCAGCGCCGAGCGCAGCGCCGTGGCCGCAGCTCCGGCTGTCGGGAAGCGGTCCCGCGGGGATGTAGCCAGGCAGGTCTGCAGCACATCCTGAACGGCCTCGGCAAGTGCCGGAGCGAAGGCGCGCACGTCACTTCCCGGGCCCGCTCCGGCGCTACGACGTGCCGCCCCGGGGAACGGTCGACCGGCCAGGCAGTGGAACAGCACGCACCCGAGCGCGTAGATGTCGGAGGCCTGTGTCGCAGGCTCGTTCCTCAGCTGCTCCGGACTCTTGTAGAGCTGGCTGCCGAGCGCGTTCACCGCCGACCCGGCCAGCACGAAGTTGCAGAGGACGGGGACGTCGTTCTCCCCCTCCAGCATGATGTTGGCCGGGCTCACGTCGCGGTGAACCAGTTCTCGAGCGTGTGCGGCATCCAGGCCGGCGGCGAGCTGATCGGCCAGGTGCGCCACCCAGGTGGTCGCGAGCCGTCGAGGAGCGCTGAGCAGCTGACCGAGGTCGCTGCCTTCGAACAGCTCCGTCGTCAGGAAACCGGCCTGCTCGTCCACCTCGAAGACAGTGACTACGTTGGGATGGCGCACCCTCGCCAGCGCCCGGGCCTCACGCAGGAACAGGCTGCGCCGGCGCGGGTCCGCAACGGTCGCGGGGTTCGTGACCGTGAGCGCGACGGAATGCCCGAAGTCCTGATCCTCCGCCCAGTAGGTGATGCCTGTCCCGCTGCTCCCGATCTGCTCCCGCAGCAGGTAGCGCCCCGCGAGAAGGTCTCCGACCGACACCGTGCTGTGCTCCTGCCTCGTCCGCCGCGCGGGCTGGGGATGTCATAGTGCACGCCGAGGCGAAGGTTGGGGAGACTTGGTGGCGCTCGGCGCTGATGCTCGTCCCGGTCGCACGCTGGCCCTGCTCGCCTCCACAGCTGTTCTGGCGGCTGCGGTCGGCGCCGGGAGCTACGTCGGCGGTCGCGAGATCCAGCAGTCGCGTACGGCTGCCGACGATCGGACGGCGCCGCCGGCCGCTGCGGCGCAGCCCCCTCCCGGCGTCCCCCCCGAGCTCTCCAGTCAGTCCCGGGCGCTCGCCAGGCGAGCGGCCGTGCGCCTGTCACCGGCCTCGAATGCCTATGCCGGCTCAGGCAGCATCATCTCCGCGGACGGCCTGATCCTCACCAGCGCCCACATCGCGGCCCCTACGGCCCCGGGCCTCGCGATGCTCTACGGCGGCGCGCAGACCCTGGCGGGGGGCCCGCTGGACGACCTGGTGGTGTCGGTCAATCCGGACGGCGACGGCCCCGCGGCGCCGACCTTTCGGGCCAAGGTGCTGGTCGTCGACGGCTACCTCGACCTCGCGGTGCTGCGCATCGTTGCTGACGCGCAGGGACGCCCCCTGCGGTCGGGCACCACCTTTGCGTTCGTTCCGCTGGGTAGCGTCGCCGACCTGGATGCTGCGGACGACCTCACGGTGCTCGGCTTCCCGAGCGGACCCGCAGGGGGCGTCCTGGCGGTGGCTGCCGGCGCGGTGCAGACGTTCCAGCCGGATCGGCGTGGGCGGGTGCCCGAGCGACGCTTCCTGCTCGAGACAACGGCGGACTTCTCCATGCAGGCCTCGGGGGGCATGGTGATCGACAACGCCGGCCGGCTCGTGGGCGTCGCGAGCACCCGGCCGACGGCCGGCGACCCGCCGGACCTGCGAGTCGCGCGCGCCGCCGACCTCGCCCTCCCGCTGGTCCGGGCGGCGACGAACAGCACGGCGTACGTCTCGCCCTACCTTCTGCCGGGGACGGCGAGCGAACAGGCGGAGGACCTGGGCTGGACGGTTGGCGGACCCCCGTGTCCGCAGGACGGGCGGGCCTTCCTGGACGGGTCCTCGGCGAAGGTGGTGGCGCACGTCTTCCTGCGCGGCATGGCGCGCGGCGAGGATGTCGTGCGCGTGCTGCGCCGTGACGGCCAACCGCTGCGCACGATCAGCAGCGTCTGGGCCGCCGACGACGAGGGCTGCCTGCCCACCGAGCTGACCGAGGTCGAGGTCGGCCTCGGCGCGAATCGCGGCTTCCAGGAGGGCAACTACTCGGTGGAGGTCCTCGTGGGACCGGAGCAGCAGCCGTTGACCACCACCGAGGTCACCCTCACTCCCGAGTGACCGCTCACGAGCCGCTGCCGTACACGTGCTCCACAGTCAGGCGGACGACGAGCCGATGGTCGGCGATCATTGCGGCGCGGTAGTCGTCCCAGTCGGGGTGCTCGCCGCTGACGTCCCGGTAGAGGTGCACGAGCTCTTCGGCTGCGTCGTCGTCCGGTCGGGTGGTCACCTCCGACAGCGTCACCGTGCCGTCGAGCACTTCGTAGGACCAGAAGTCCTCGCTCGTCACGTAGAGGCTGGCGCGAGGGTCACGGCGCAGGTTGCGCGTCTTGGCCCGGTCCTCGGTCACCGAGATGCGGACGGTACGCGTCGGTGCGTCGTAGGCGTAGTTGATGTTGGACAGCTGCGGGCGGCCGTCCCGCTTGAGCGTGACCAGCACACCCTTGTTCGTGGTGGCTGTCAGGTTGGGGTCTCGTGGCGTCATGACGGTGACCGTAGAACCTGTCCACAGATCGGTGGTGGCCGGTAGCCGAGTCGCCGGCGTGGAGCGCAAACTCGTGACATGTCGAGCCGGGAGGCGCACGATGAGTGCCATGACCACAGCGCGGGCCACCATGCCCACCGGACCGTGGACGGTGGACGATCTCGACGGTCTGCCACGGGACAACCCGACCGTCCGCTACGAGCTGATCGACGGCGCGCTGCTCGTGACCAGTGAGCCGACGCTGCAGCACCAGCGGGTCAATGCTCGGTTGCTGCGGGTCCTGCAGGACGCCGCGCCCGCCGATCTCGAGGTCTTCCTGCCGGTCGATGTCCGGCTGTCACCGGCGCGGCAGGTCGTCCCCGACATCACTGTCGCGCGCCGCAGCGATGCCACCGGGCGCCGGCTCGCGGGCGTGCCGCTGCTTGTCGTCGAGATCCACTCGCCGAGCACCCGGGCGGTCGACCTCACGCTCAAGCGGCGGGCGTTCGAGGAGGCCGGCGTCCAGTCGTACTGGCTGGTGGAGCCCGACGCCCTCGTGCTCACGGTGCTCGAGCTCGACGGTGGCACCTACCGCGAGGTGGCCCGCGTCGCGGGTGGCGAGCCCTTCGAGGCAGTGCGGCCTTTCCCGGTCCTCGTCGTCCCTGCCGAGCTCAGCCGCTGAGCGATCCGACCGCCGCCACCGGGAGCCCGGTCCGGTGGCAGGTCCAGAACGGGTCGGCGCCGAGATCCGGTTCGACGAACAGCGGGTGCGCCTGCCATGCAGGACAGGAGGTCTCGATGCACAGCGGCCAGGTCGGGTCGTCCACGTGCACGGCTTCCTGCACGTCCTGGGCAAGCAGTCCCAGGACGTACGGCGCACCGGCTTCCCACTGACTCAACCACCAGGCACGCTGCTCGACCGCGTCCCGGAACGCTTCGTCGTAGGTCGAAGCCGACAGATCCCGGCGGACGGCTTCAGCGGCCGCAGTGAGTGCAGGGTGCACCCTCAGTCCCCGCGCAGCCGGGCATGAAGGTGCATGTCGTGCCAGCCATCAAGGTGCAGGCCCTGGCGCCGTCTGGTCCCCTCGAGCCGGAAGCCGGCCTTCTCGGCAACCCGACACGAGGCGACGTTCCGGGTCGAGTGCGCGAGCTCGAGTCGGTGCAGCCCGACGTCTTTGAAGCACCAGGCGCTCAGGGCCCGAACTGCCTGGGCTGCGACGCCGGCGCCACGGGCGGCGGGCACGACCCAGTACGTTACCTCTGCCTGTCCCTGTGGCAGATCCAGGTGCACCAGGGTGATCCGCCCGACGAGCAGATCGTCGCGGACGACGGCCCACCCGAACCGGTGGGGTCAGGCTGGACATGGCGTCTGCAGATTACGCACGCGGACAGCTCTCGACGGGTGAGCGTTCGGCACGGCCAGTCCCCGGCGGCACGCACTAGTGGCGCGTGCCCGTGACGGCGGCAAGGCCCGCACCGTGGTGGTCGCGGGCACCGCGCTCATGCTGGCTGGGTCGCTGCTGGAGTTCGCGGTGCTGCCGTTGCTGGGCGGCACGCCCGACGCGACCGCCGAGCGACTCGGTACCGACACGTCGGTGCTCTCGCCGGTCGGCTTCGTGACGTTCGCCCTCGGGACGCTGGTCGTGACAGTCGGCTGCGTCGCCCGCGCGGTGGCGCTGCGGCACCGCCTGCGCTGCGGCGGATCGTCGTCGCTGGCCAGCGTAAGGTCAGAACCTGAGCAGATCCGCAGGAACGACGGTGACCGGGAACGGACTTTCCACGGTCACCGGTGTTTCACCTTCGCCGTAGGCGATCTCGACGTAATCGGTGCCCTGGAGCTCGAGCACTCGCAAGGACGGCCGGTCGACATCGAGCAGCCAGTACGACGAGATGCCGAGCCGGGCGTACTCCCGTCGCTTTCGGACCGCATCGCGACCGGCCGTGGAGGGGGAGCGGATCTCGACCGCCAGCAGTGGCAGATCGCCATTCTCGATGTCGACGAACTCGCGGCGCACGACCGTCACATCTGGCTCGAAGTGGGTCGCATCCGGATCATCGACGTTGATCGGAAGTCCGAAGACGTACAGGTGGGGAGGGCAGGCGTCGTTGAGGACGTCGCGCAACTCCTGGCTGCCACGCTGGTGTCGCCGCCGGGCCATCGGGCTCACGAGCAGCCACCCGCCGGCGAGCTCGTAGCGCCGCCCGTCCTCGGGCAGGTCGTCGAGCTCGGCGATCGTGTAGCGCCGCTCCAGGTCGATCGTCCCACCGGTCACGCTTCCCATCGTGCGCCTCCTCGGCTATCGGGTCCACTCTGCCGCGGTCGTCCGACCATCCGTGGCGGCAATCCACAGGTTGGCGTGCCCGGCTGCAACCTCAGCCACCGGAGAGCACGTCGTCGGCGTCGACGATCGTGTAGGCGTAGCCCTGCTCGGCGAGGAAGCGCTGGCGGTGCGCTGCGTATTCCTGGTCGACGGTGTCCCGGCTGACGACGGTGTAGAAGTGCGCGGTGCGGCCGTCCTCCTTCGGTCGCAGGACCCGGCCGAGGCGCTGCGCCTCCTCCTGTCGGCTGCCGAACGTGCCGGACACCTGGATCGCGATCGTCGCCTCGGGCAGATCGATGGAGAAGTTCGCCACCTTCGACACCACGAGTCCTGGTATCTCCTTGCGGCGGAACAGGTCATAGAGACGCTCCCGTTCGGCGTTCTTGGTCGAGCCCTGGATGACCGGCATGTCGAGCGCCTCCCCGAGCTCGTCGAGCTGGTCGAGGTAGGCGCCGATCACGAGCACCTGGTCGTCGTGGCGCTCCACCAGCTTGCGGATCACGGCCAGCTTCGTGTGGGCCGTCGAGGCCAGCTTGTAGCGGTCCTCCGGCTCGGCAGTGGCATAGGTGAGCCGCTCCGCGTCGGTCATCGTCACCCGCACCTCGGTGCAGTCGGCCGGGGCGATCCAGCCCTGAGCCTCGATGTCCTTCCAGGGAGCGTCGTAGCGCTTGGGACCGATGAGGCTGAAGACATCCCCCTCTCGGCCGTCCTCGCGGACCAGCGTCGCGGTCAGCCCCAGCCGGCGGCGGGACTGCAGGTCGGCGGTCATCCGGAACACCGGGGCGGGCAGCAGGTGCACCTCGTCGTAGACGACCAGTCCCCAGTCACGGGCGCCGAACAGCTCGAGGTGGGCGTACTCGCCCTTTCGCCTGGTCGTCATGATCTGATAGGTGGCGATCGTGACCGGCTTGATCTCCTTCTTCTCCCCGGAGTACTCCCCGATCTCCTCCTCGGTCAGCGTCGTGCGTTTGAGCAGCTCGGACTTCCACTGCCGCCCGGAGACGGTGTTGGTGACCAGGATCAGGGTCGTCGCGCCGGCCCGGGCCATCGCTGCGGCGCCGACGATCGTCTTACCGGCGCCGCACGGAAGCACGACGACACCGGAACCGCCGAGCCAGAAGCCGTCGACGGCGAGCTTCTGGTATTCGCGCAGCTCCCAGCCGTCCTCGCGCATGACGATCTCGTGGGCCTCGCCGTCGACGTAACCGGCGTGGTCCTCGGCCGGCCAGCCGACCTTGAGCAGCGCCTGCTTGAGCCGGCCCCGCTCGGAGGGAAAGGCGAGGCAGGTCTCGGGGTCGAGTCGGGCGCCCAGCATCGGGCTGACCTTCTTGTTTCGCACGACCTCCTCGAGCACGGCCCGGTCAGTCGTGCGCAGCACCAACCCGTGGATCGGGTCCACTTCGAGGCGGAGCCGGCCGTACCGGTCCATGGTGTCGGCGACGTCGACGAGCAGCGCATGCGGCACGGCGTAGCGGCTGAAGCGCACCAGCGCGTCCACGACCTGCTCGGCGTCGTGGCCGGCGGCGCGGGCATTCCACAGCCCGAGCGGGGTGAGCCGGTAGGTGTGCACGTGCTCGGGCGAGCGCTCCAGCTCGGCGAACGGGGCGATCGCCGCCCGGCAGTCGGCGGCGAGCGGGTGGTCGATCTCGAGCAGCAGGGTCTTGTCGGACTGGACGATGAGCGGGCCGTCGGGGGGGTTCACCACACCAGTGTCCAACGTCGGGGACGCCCTGTTGCATGCCGGCGTGCCGGAAGCACGCCTATAGGTGTCGCCCCCAGGTGTCGAGAGTCCCCGCATGGTGACGTCGGGCCGTTGGGTGTCCTTGCTGGCATCGTGGCGGGCGTACGTCGCGGTGCCGCTCCCGGCGCGCATGTGGACGGCGCTGATGGTGGCGCTCGCGACGGGAATCCCGGTCCTGCTCTCCGAAGGGTCGCCGAGCGCCCGAGACCTGGGCCTGACCGGCATGCTGATCGGGCTGGCCGGGCTCAGCGCCGAGCTCGGGCGCAGGGCCGAGGGAGGCTCGCTGATCCTGCGCCAGCGACCCCACAAGGCCCTGTCCGCCTGGCCGTTCGCCGCCGCCTTCGTCCTGCCCCCGATCCTGCTGGTCCCCGTCGTGATCGCGGCCTACGGCTGGACGCGGGCGCGGGGCATCCAGGTCCCGCTGTGGAAGTGGGTGGGAAGCGGGGCCATCCTGGTGCTGGCCGGGTGCGCGGTCTCCGTCCTGCCGGGTGGGACCTCTCCCGGGCGGGTCGCCGCCGGCGCCGCCGTCTTCTTGCTCACCGAGGCCTTGCTGCTGGCCGGATGTGCGTTGCTCAACGACGCCCAGGACGAGGCCTGGCTGCGCGGCCAGCTTCGCAGTCCGGCCTTCTACGTGACCGAGCTGTCGGTGCTCGCCTCGGGCGCCGTCGTGCTGTTGCTGTGGCTGTCGTCGCCGGCCTTCATGCTGCTGGCCGTCCCGCTGCTCGTCGCGCTGCAGCGCTCGGTGCTGGTGGAGACCCTGCGCACCGAAGCCGAGACCGACGGCAAGACGGGGCTTCTGCACCTGGCCGCCTGGCGGGTCCTCGTCGAGCGCGAGCTGGGCCGGGACCGCCCGGTCGCCGTGCTGCTCGCCGACCTCGATCACTTCAAGGTGATCAACGACACCCTCGGCCACCTGGTCGGCGACGAGGTCCTCGGCACCGTCTCGGCCCGTCTGGTCGAAGGGCTCCGGGGCCGCGATGTCGCGGGACGGTTCGGCGGGGAGGAGTTCTGCGTCTTCCTGCCCGACACCGATGCGGTCCAGGCGCTGCACGTCGCGGAGCGGCTGCGACTGGCGGTGGGCGGGCTGCCCGTGTGCGGCGCGGTGGTGAGGTTGTCCGTCGGGGTGGCCACCGGACGCGGCGTGTCCGTCGACGAGCTGCTCGGAACGGCCGATCGCGCCCTCTACACCGCCAAGCGGGCCGGCCGGGATCGCTGCGTGGTCGAATCCGTCCCGGTCTCCGTGCCCGCCCCGCGGGACGGCTCAGCTCTCCCCGACGTCCGCGACCCCGGTCACGCGATGCAACGCGAAGGTCCGGTCCTCGGAGCGCAGGTGGTCCCAGGCGGTGATGAAGCCTCCGCCGACGCTGCGCGGCTCCACCACGCGTGAGGTGGCGCGCCCCTGCGCGTCGACGTAGCCGAGCCACACCTGGCGTCGCTCCCGGGCGGCCTGCTGCAGGAAGGCCAGGGTGTCCGCCGTCGTCGACCTCGTGGTCGTGACCGGTGGGCGGCGCGCCGCTCGCGACGCGAGATCTCCTGCCCGCAGGGCGGTCACGGACAAGCCCGCCTGTTCGGCGGACAAGGTCGTCTCGGCATAGCGGTGCGGTCGCGGGCGCAGCGCAGTGCGCCGGACGTCCCGCCGCGCCACCAACAGGGCGCCGTCCGGGGCCTCGGCTGCGGGGGCGTAGCCGGCGGCTCGCACCTGCTCGAGCACCACTTCCATCGGCTGCATGCTCACCAGCACGGTGGGGGCGAGGCGCCGCAGGCGAAGGGTGGCGACTCGCCTGGCAGCCAGCACCTCGGTCAGCAGCGCCTCGTCGTCGCAGCGCAGATAGGTGTGCGCGAGGCCGACCCGCATCCGGCCGTGCCGCCGGGCCACGTCGTCGACCAGGTAGGTCAGGGCCTGCGGAACCGGGGTGCGTGAGCGCGTGGCGAACAGCGCATGCAGGTCGCCGGCGCTGCGTCCCGCGTCGAGCGCCCGGCGGACGGTCGTCTCGCTGATCCGGAAGACCGTTGCCCCGCCGGTGGATTCGACATCAGCGACCAGGCTCAGCTCGAGGGCCAGGTCGCGCTCGAGCGGTCCGGGGGCGACGACGGTCAGGTCCGGCTGGAGCAGCACGTGGTCGAGGGGGTCGGGGAGCTCGGCTCCGAGCAGTCTGGCGGCCGCGGACTCGTCGCCCTCGAGCAGCGCCCGGGCGTACGAAGCAAGGCCGCCTCGCCCGGTGAACCCGAGCAGCGCGGCCTCCTCGAGGGTCCAGCGGTGCATCAGGTCGCGAAGCCGGCCGCCCCGGCGCGGTGCCGACCAGACGAGCAGCGCGCCGACGCCGCCCCGCTCGACGCCGCGCCCCGGCGGCGCCTCGGCCAGCACGTCGAGGACGCGCCGGCGGACGGCCGGGGCGCCTCCTCGCTCCACCTCCGGACCGAGGGCGGCCAGCACCTTGTCTCGGTCGTCGCGTTCACCGACCAGGGCGGGCAACCGGGTCATCGCCAGCCAGGCCGACCCGAGCTGCACCCATCGCCGCTCGGGTGAGGCGGCCAGCCACGCGTCATATCCCGGTGTCGGCAGCCATTCCGGGTCGGGGCCGGGTGTCTGGTCGATCAGGCCGGCTGCCGAGGCGATCTCGACGAGCAGGGCCGTCGTCGCTGCCGAGGTGTCCACGATCCCGGCGACCCGCTTCAGCTCTCGCACCCCGAGCCCGCCTGCCCGTAGCACCGCCGGCGGCGTCGACGTCCAGGCCTCCAGGAGGGTCTCGAGCTTGCTCACCACGTCCGCCGCCGCCTGGGCTGCGGCCGGGTCGACCTGGCGCGTCCCGGCGGCTGTCGTCTCGAGCGTCGGGGGGTAAGGATGCAAAGCGCCGAGGACGGACGCGCCCCGCACGGCGAGCCCCACCTCGCGCGGGAGCTCGACCGTGTCGTCGTCGATCGGCACCAGCAGGGCGTGCGCGAGCAGCCAGCGCACCGGAGAGTCGGTCGGCAGCGGCGGGGTGCGCCGACGGGCGTCCTGCACCTGGCCCAGCGGCGAGCCGGCGGCCAGCGCCTCCAGCACCCGCCGGGCCGGCCCGTCGGCCCGGGCGAGCAGATCCGCGAGGCGGGCACCGTCCGCGAACAGCGTGGCGATGCCGCCGGCTCCTTCGACGCCGAGCCGCTCGGCGGTCGGGGCGACGTCAGTCGGCCGCAGCCGCGCCAGCAGCACTGCGACGGGACGGCCGAGACCGGCTGCGGACGGGGCGATCACCTCCCGGACGGGTCCCACCACGCGCAGCGCCGCGTCGGGCCCCCAGATCAGGGCGAGGTCCTGCAGCCGGCGCAGGCCTTCGTGCACACAGGCGGCAGGGGCGGCGTCCCCGACGAGGGCGGCCAGCGCCGCGTACGACGTGGTGTCCTCGGTCAGCACCAGACCGTCCAGGAGGGCCAGCGCGAAGGCGTCGAGCTGCTCGAGGGCGCGCAGGACCGACAGCCGGACGGCGGCGCGGGCGGCAAGCACGCCCAGGTCCGGGGGGACCGGGACGGCCAGGTCCGGACGGGCCTGCAGCAGCGCCGCGAGCCGCTCGTCGGGCCAGCTGCGCAGCCACTCCGCAAGGCTTCGTGCGGAGGAATCCATCCGGACGAGGGTAGTCGCCGGTTCGCCGCCGCCCCGGTGGGAACGGCACCCAGATGAGTTCTCCCGACGACGACCTGCTGACCGCGACCGAGGGCGTGGACGAGGGGTCCGCCGCCTCGACCACCGAGGGCGAGTCCGACCCTGCGCCGCCGCAGACCCTGGAGACCGACGAGTCGCGCGAGGCCCAGGGGACGGCGTCCGGCCAGCAGCTGGAGGCCGGCGAGGGCTGAGCTCGCGCCAGGTCTGCTCGCACGATGTCTGCTCCGGCCTAGTGTCGGAGCGTGCGCATCACCGTCGGTTTCGACCTCGACCTGACGCTGATCGACCCGCGCCCCGCGGTCGTCGCCGTGGCGAGCCGGCTCGGGGTCGAGGAGGGGGTCGAGCTCGACGCCCACCTGTGGGCCTCCCGGCTCGGCCCGCCGCTCGAGACCGAGCTGGCCCACTGGGTCGCGCCTCTGCGCGTGGTCCCGGCGGCCGAGCGCTACCGGGAGCTGATGGCGAGCCTCGGCAGGTCGCTGATCACGCTGCTGCCGGGGGCGGCCGATGCGGTCGCGGCCGTGCGCGCGGCCGGCGGCCGGGCGATCGTCGTGACCGCCAAGTCCGAGCCGCTGGCCCGCCTCGCCCTCTCCGACCTCGGGCTCGAGGTCGACGCCGTCGTGGGGTGGCGCTGGGCAGAGGCCAAGGCCGAGGCGCTGCTCGAGCACGGCGCGACGGTCTTCGTCGGCGACCATCCGGGTGACGTGCGCGCCGCCCGCGCGGCCTCGGCGCTGTGCGTCGGGGTCGACACCGGGGGGGTTGCGCCGGTCGGCGCCGACGTCCTGCTGGACGACCTCACCTCGTTCCCCGATTGGTTTGCCGGGCACCTGCTGGACGCCCGCGTCGTGGCGCTTCAGGACGGGTTGAGCGCCCTGCCTGGCCTGCTCGTCGCCTTCTCCGGTGGCGCCGACTCGGCGTTCCTGCTGGCCGCTGCCGTGCGCTCGCTCGGCCCGGACCGCGTGCTGGCGGCCACGGCAGTCAGCCCTTCGCTGGCCGCCGATGAGCTGCCGGCCGCAGCCGCCTTCGCCGCCTCGCTCGGTGTCCGTCACCTCACACCGGCGACCGACGAGCTGTCACGGCCCGGCTACGTCGCGAACGGATCCGACCGCTGCTTCCACTGCAAGGCGACGCTGCTGGACACGCTGGGGCCGTACGCGGTGACCTTGGGGTTTCCGGTCGCCACGGGGACCAACGCCGACGATGCGGTCGCGGGCTTTCGCCCCGGCATCGCCGCGGCCGCTGAGCGGGGCGCCCTCACCCCGCTGCTCGACGCCGGGCTGACCAAGGCGCAGGTCCGCGAGGCCAGCCGCCGGTGGGGGCTCGTCACCGCGGACAAACCGGCGCTGGCGTGCCTCGCCAGCCGCATCGCGTACGGCCTGTCGGTCACCCCCGCAGGGCTCGCGCGGGTGGACCGGGCCGAGCGTGCCCTGCGGGTGGCCCTGGGGGAGGTTCGCGACCTTCGGGTCCGTGACCTGGGGGCAGGGGTGGCCTGCGTCGAGCTGGACGCTGCGGCGCTCGGACGCTGCGACGAGGCGGCGCTCGCCGTCGTACGCGCGGAGGGTTTTGCGACCGTGACCGCCCGCGAGTTCCGCTCCGGCTCGATGAACCCGGCCGCCCCACCCCGAGCTCAAGGGGGGTGACGGCGGGCGCGGGCGCCGCGCAGCAGGCCCAGCAGGGACAGCCCCAGCCCGGCCGGGAGCAGCAGGGTCAGCATCGTCGTCCACAGCGGCGCGTCGTTGCGGCCGAGCAGGAACGGCACGAAGGCAGCGACGACGCCGAGCACTCCGACTCCGAACAGCAGGACGCCCGCCCGCACCATCCGCTCGCCCGGGCGCGGCTCGTCCGGAGCGGAGTGCCGCCCGCTCGATGCTCCCGGGGACGGCACATGTCGCATCGTAGGTGCGTCCGGCTAGCCTGAGCGCTCCTGCTTCTCGACGCGACGAGGTTCCCGTGCCCACCGGCAAGGTCAAGTTCTACGACAAGGAAAAGGGTTTCGGCTTCGTGTCCCGCGACGACGGCGGCGACGTGTTCGTCCCGCGCTCGGCGCTGCCGACGGGGATCGCCGAGCTGCAGGCCGGCGCCCGGGTGGAGTTCGGCGTCGCAGCCGGACAGCGTGGCGAGCAGGCCCTGTCGCTCACGATTCTCGATGCGCCGCCCACGCTGGCCGCTGCGCGCCGACCGGCCGAGGACCTCCAGAGCATGGTCGAGGACACCATCAAGCTGCTCGAGGCGAAGGTGCAGCCCTCCCTACGTCGCGGCAAGCACCCGGACCGGGAGACCGGCAAGCGCGTCGCACAGATCCTGCGGGCGATCGCCACCGAGCTCGAGGGTTAGCGCGGCACCAGTGTGAACGACCACTCACCGGCGGGCTGCTGCTCCCGGTTCAGTGACCGCACGGTGAGCAGCAGTGCAGCGCCACTCGGCAGATTCGGGGCGGTGAAGCTGAAGTAGTGGCCGGTCTGCACCTCGGACTGCTGCGGCTCGGCCCCACTGCCTGCGGCGTCGGGGTCGGTCAGCTCGATGAACCAGCCGTCGTCGACGATCTCCTTGTCGACATCGACCCCGACGGTCTGCCCCCGCACGACCTCGAGCGTGGTCGAGCCGGTTCGCCGCTGGGCGCAGTTCGCGGCGGCGGCGGACTGCCCCTCGAAGCAGAAGACGTTGGCCTCGGCGTAGACGCTCTGGCCCACGTTGACGACCGTGACGATCGGAGCGGGCTTCTCGCATGCGGTCAGGGACGCCAGCGCAGCGATCGCGCCGGCGGCCGTTCGCAGGCGTCGGCGCGGGGTCATGGTGCGCTCCGGTTCGAATAGGGGAGACTGTGCGGGTGCCAGGGGTGAGACGTCGGTTGCGGGAAGTCGGTAAGAAGGTATCCGGCGTCCTGTCCGCTGCGCGCGACGAACCGCGTGAGCCGGCCGCTGCTGTGACCGATGCCACGCCCACGAACGCCACGCCCACGAACGTCACGCCGCCCGTCCAGGAGGAACCCATCGCTGTGACCGTTCTCGCCCCGGAAACCGTCGCCGGGATCGATCCGCAGTGTGCCGGGGCTGTCGAGTTGGCGCGCTCGGCCGCCGTCGAGGTGGCCGGCACCGTGGTCGGCGGCCACCTCGGGGTCGAGGCCGACGGGGAGCGCGTCGTCACCCACTCCTTCGCGGCCGCCGAGCCCGGCTACGCGGGGTGGCGCTGGGCCGTGACGGTGGCCCGGGCCGAGGGGTTCGAGCAGGTCACCGTCGACGAGTTGGTGCTGCTGCCCGGCGACGGCGCTCTGCTGGCCCCGGCCTGGGTCCCGTGGAGCGAGCGCGTCGCACCCGGCGACCTCACCCCGGGCGACCTGTTGCCACCGGTCCCGGACGACCCCCGGCTCGTCCCCGCCTACGCCGACGTCGACGCCGATCGGCTGCCGTTCGACCTGCACCGCGAGATGGGCCTCGGTCGACCGCGCGTGCTGTCCGCCGACGGCCGCGCCGACGCCGCCGAACGCTGGTACGACGGTCCGGCCGGTCCGGACTCCCCGATCGCCAAGGCCGCGCCCGGCCGCTGCGGGGACTGCGGTTTCCTCACCCCCCTCGCCGGCTCGCTGGGGACGGTGTTCGGCGCCTGCGCCAACGCCATGGCGCCGGACGACGGGCGGGTGGTCGCACTCACGCACGGCTGCGGTGCGCACAGCGAGACGGTGGTCGAGGCAGTCGAGTCGACCTATGCCGGGATGGCCGTCGAGGAGGACGAGTTCGAGATCCTCGACAGCATCGCCTCGCCCCTGTCCTGAGCGCCGACCCGTACGGCACTGCTGCCCTGCGCGAAGCGGTGCTTTCCTCCTGGGGGGCTTCGCCGTCCCGCTTCCGTGAGGACGCCAACGCCGAGGACGACCTCGCGCGCGGGAGCTATCGCGACCGACTGCTCGTCGAACTCGCCCAGAATGCCTCAGATGCAGCCGGTTCCGGTGGCCGACTCGTCTTGCGGCTGGACGGTCAGGTGTTGTTCGCAGGCAACACCGGATCACCGCTCGACGCAGAGGGCGTGCGCGCGCTCGCCTCGCTGAGGGCATCGGCCAAGCGCAGCGGTCGCACCGTGGGCCGCTTCGGAGTCGGCTTCGCGGCCGTCGCCGCGGTCGCCGACGAGGTGGTCGTCGCCTCGCACCCCGGCGCCGTCCGCTTTTCTCGTGCCGACACCCTCAACGCCGTACGCACGCTGCCGGAGCTGGCGGCTGAGCTTGCCGCCCGCGACCTGCACGTCCCGCTGCTGCGGCTGCCGTTCCCGGTCGACGCCGAGCCATCGACGGGGCTCGACACCGAGGTCCGCATCGTTCTGCGCCCCGACGCCGTCGAGCAGGTGCAGGCCTCGCTCGACGCCTTCGACCCGACGTTGCTGCTCGTGTTGCCCGGACTCGAGTCGGTCGACCTGGCCGGCCGGCTGCTCGAGGTGGTGTCCGACGGCGATGACGTCCTGCTAGACGGTGTGCGGTGGCGGATCGCCCGGGCCGAAGGCGATCTCGAGCCTGGACTGCTGGCCGACCGGCCGGTGGAGGAACGTGCGCAGACCCGGTGGACGGTGACCTGGGCCGTGCCGGTCGACGCGGCCGGGGTCCCGCAGTCGCTGTCGGCGCAGGCCGTCCGCGCACCGACGCCCACCGACGACCCGCTGTCGTTCCCGGCACTGCTGGCCGCCTCACTCCCGCTCGGCCCCGACCGCCGCCGGGTCGCCCCGGGTCCGCTGCGGGACGCGGTGCTGGGCTTCGCTGCGCAGTTGCTGGTCGAGCTGATGCCGCGCCTCGCCGACGACCCGTCCCGGCTGTGCTTCGTGCCGGGGCCGCTCGGGGCCGGTGAGGTCGATGCGTCACTCGGCTCCGCCGTGCTCCGGCTGCTGCGCAACGCCCCGGTGCTCGCCGGCGGTCGTCGGGCCGCCGACGCCGTGGTGCTGGACGGGGCCGGCCCCGACCTCGTCGAGGCGCTGACCGACGTGCTGCCCGGTCTGCTGCCTGCGGACTGGAGCGCCGACCGGTGGGCGGCGCCGCTGCGGGCCCTGGGGGTCCGCCGCCTCGGTCTCGCCGGGCTCACCGAGATCCTGCAGGGACTCGACCGGCCACCGGCCTGGTGGCGAACCCTCTACACCACGCTGCCGCCCGACCGCGACGCCCTCGGCGCGCTTCCGGTCCCGCTCGTCGGCGGTCGGCTGGCCCCTGGGCCGAGGGGGTTGCTGCTGTCCGACGCGGTCGTCGACCTCACCCCACTGGGGTTGCGCGTCGCGCACCCGGACGCCGCGCATCCGCTGCTCCTGCGCCTCGGCGCTGTCGAGGCGGAGCCGCGCAGCCTGCTCGAGGACCCGCGGGTGCGGTCCGCCGTCGAGGCCGCCGCCGACGAGGAGGATCCGGGTCCGATCGTGGCGGCGGTGGTGGCGCTCGTCGGTGCAGCAGACCTGCGGGCCGGCGAGCTGCCCTGGCTCGCGGCGCTTCCGCTCCCGGACGACGCGGGGGAGTGGCGGCCGGCAGGGGAGCTGCTGCTGCCCACGGGACCGCTTGCCCGGGTCGTCGACACCTCGGCCGGATTCGGGGTCGTCCGCGCCGGTGTCGCGCACGACGACGTGCTGGGCGCGCTCGGGGTCCTGCGCGGCTTCTCCACCGCACGGGTCGAGGACGGGGTCGAGGACGTCGACGGGCTGGACGACTGGCTCGCCTCGCTGGCCCCCGGCCAAGAGCCGGGCCTGGTGGTCCGCGACCTCGAGCTGGTGCGGGACGACGCCTGGCCGCAGGCCCTCGACATCCTCGATCAGTCGGGGCTTCTCGTGTTTCCCTACGTCCGGTGGTGGCTTGCCGATGCTCCCGTCCTCGCCGGCCGGCGTCCGCGCAGCCTGCGCGTTCCCGGCACCGATCCGCTACTCGAGCGCCTGTACGACGAGGCGCCCGGCGACCCGGTCCGTGCCCGCCTGCTCGGTGCCCGCACCTCACTGGCCGAGGTGCTGCTCGACGAGCCGGAGGATGTGCTGGAGCGGCTCGCTGACGCAGCGCGCTCGATCGGTCGTGAGCAGCTGCGCGCCGTGCATGCCGCGGTGGCCGCCGGCGACGTCGACCTCGATCCGCCGCTGTTCGTCCGCGCCGTGCTCGACGGCGCGCTGCAGGTCGTCCCGGCGGGGGACGCGGTCGTGGTGGACCGGCCCGACCTGCTGGCGCGCATCACCCCGTACGCCGTGGTGCCTGTTCCGCTGGCCCTGTCGCAGGCGCTCGCGGACGTGCTCGACCTCGCGCTGGCATCCGAGGTGGTGTCGGCCGCGGCGTTGCCCGAGGAGGGCGTCGTCGGGTGGGAGCAGGTCTGGCCGGGAGTGCCCGGCCGGCTCTGCCGGCACGAGGTCCTGTCGGTGGCTGATGCGGGCGGCAACCCGGTCGAGGTGGACTGGGTGCGGATCGCCGACGTCGACCATGTACGCGGTGTCGAGGGCACCGCGCGGGCGCTGGCGTGGCGGCTGGGGGCGTGGGAGCGCCGGCACGAGCTGCTCGCCTCGCTGCGGGGGGACCTCGGCGACGCCGACGTCGACCTCGACCCGGTCTGAGGCCTACACCCGGCGGGCCCGTCGGCGCTCGTACATGTCGTGATCGGCGCGGTCGATCACCGAGGCGAGGTCTTCCTTCGGCTGCAGCTCGGCCAGTCCCACGCTGGTAGACGCCCCTGGTACGGCTGCTGCCAAGGTGTTGTTGACGCCTGCGAACCGCCGCTCGGATTCAGCGAGAGTGACATTGGTCAGGCCGCAGACGAACTCATCTCCGCCGTAGCGCACCACGACGTCGTAGGACCGCAGGCCCTGTCGAAGTGCGGAACCGACGTGGGTGAGCAGCAGGTCACCGAAGACATGTCCCTGCTCGTCGTTGAGCTGCTTGAGATGGTCGACATCGAGGAAGGCGAGAACCAGTGGTTCGCCCGTGCGGTGCGCCCGGCTGACGGCTTGCGCGAGCTGGTCGTAGCCGGCATGTCGCACCAGGGCTCCGGTGAGCTCGTCCCGGTAGGCGTTCTGCAGATCGTCCGCCGATCCGTGCCGGTCCTGCGCTGCCTGCTGACGGTCGGCCGCCGCTGCCGCCCGGTCGCCCGCAGCGCTGAGCCGGTCCCCGTCGGCCCGCATCGTGTCGCCGCCGCCGGCTGCGGCGTCGCGTGCCTCGGCCGCACTGTCGCGCGCCGATGCCGCAACGGCTCTGACGGCTGCATCGCTTCGGTCGTGTGCCGCGACGGCGCGGTCCTGCGCGGCAAGTCGACGATCGGCGTGAGCCTGTTGCTGCTCGCCCATGTCAACCGACGCCGCCTCACGGAGCTGAATCGCGATGTCGCGTGCGGAGATTGCCGCCGCCCGCAGGGCCTGCTCGTGCCGGTCGAGCGCTGCAGCCGTCCGTTCCCCCGCTGTGTGCCTTGCCTCGCCGGCGCCGGCGGACGCTGCGTCCCGCGACTCCACGGCCGTGTCCCGGGCAGATGCGGCCACCGCGCGCAGCGCCGCCTCCCGACGGTCGAGCGCTGATGCTGACCGGTCGTCAGAAGCGAAGCGTCGGTCGCCCGCCGCTGATGGGGACTGGTCGGCCAGAGCCGACACCGAGTCACGAGCCTCCGCGGCCTCGTCCCGCGCCTGAGCCGCGACGTCTCGTCGGGCTGCGGCACGGTCGGCGCTGCTGGACTCCGACTCATACGGGTCCGGCACGTTGCCGAGGTCAGGGTCGACCTCGTCGTTCGGCGTCGGCACGGCGGCGCTCCCATCGGTGGGCAAGTCAGGTCAATCCCCCGGGTCCCTCCCCACAACCGCGCTGGCAGGAACATCCTCGTTCGCCGCACCGAGATCAGGCTGATGGCTGAAGGACGTACGCGTCGTGCTCGGTCAAGAACTTCTCCATCCGGGCCTGCTCGGCGCGGCTCACCAGGGCGTATTCCTGCTGGTCACGTATGCACTTGGCCAGGGTGAAGGCCGAGCTGACGAGGAACAGGCAGCCGACGGCGAGGAA
>JBBSKF010000047.1:0-21439 GCA_038256525.1 Mycobacteriales bacterium
TCAAGATGAGGTCTCTCACAGGGTCAACCTGGTAAGGCCCCCGACTAGACCATCGGGTTGATAGGCCGGAAGTGGAAGCCCAGCAATGGGTGCAGCTGACCGGTACTAATAGGCCGAGGGCTTGACCACAAACTGCTGCTAGCTCGCCTTCGGGCGAGAAGCATACGCGTCCACTGTGCGGTTCCCGAGATACGGTCGGGAGCCAGACACGATCGGTTGAGAGGACAGATCTCTCGTCGCGTCGGGCACGACCGACATCTCCATAGAGTTACGGCGACCATGGCGAAAGGGAAACGCCCGGCTCCATTCCGAACCCGGAAGCTAAGCCTTTCAGCGCCGATGGTACTGCACGGGAGACTGTGTGGGAGAGTAGGACGTCGCCGGACATTCTTTGACGAGGGTCATGCACATTGTGCATGGCCCTCGTCGCTTTTGCGGGCACCTTTGTCGCGGGAAGGAGCATTCGTTCATGGCGAAACCGGATGAGAACAGCCGCGGGCGCCGTGGGGTCGGCGACCCGGGAAAGCCCGCGCACCAGTCGGTAGCGGGTCAGCCGACCTCGCGCACCCCGACCTCGCGCACCCCGACCTCGCGTCAGAACGGCGCTGTCAGCCGGGCACGGCCACCGCGTCCCGCGGCTGCGGGAGACGACGGTTCCGTCGCCGGAGCCCAGCGAACCCCGACGGAACGGCGGCGCCCCACGCCGCCGGAGGCGTTCCCGACGGTGGAGCCGGCCGGCCACGGGCAGGATCGTCACTCCCGCCAGGCACGGCAGTTCGGGGACCGGCCGCGCTGGGATCCGCCGGCGCGGTCGGTCGGCAACGCCGCGCCGACCCGCACGGCGAGTCCTTCTCAGTCGCCGGTCGCCCGGGGGAAGGGGCAACAGCCAGCGCGGATGCCGGAGGGGAACGGGCCGCGAGGCGGGTCGGGAAGTGCGAAGCCTGCAGTGCCACCGCCATGGCGTGCAGACGAGCGGTCCGCGGGCCCAACTGTCGCTGGTCCGCAGCCAGCAGTCGGTCGAGCTGCTGCACCCCGGCCTGGTCCGTCCCAGCCGCGCGCCGCGTCCCGTGCGACAAAGCCGACGCCGGCCGGGACCGTGCGCCGTGAGATCATCGAGAAGCGGACGTACGACCCACGCCGTGAGGAACGTCGCAAGGCGGCTCGCCTCACGCTGCCGGACGATGTCGACCCGCGGATGCTGCACGCGGACGCCCGCCGCGAGCTTCGCTCGCTGTCGAAGGAGACGGCCGACCTGGTGGCCCGGCACCTGGTGGTCGCCGGTCAGCTGATCGAGAACGACCCCGTGCAGGCACGGGCGCACGCGCACGCAGCGAAGGCGATGGCTGGGCGCATCGGGGTCGTGCGCGAGGCGGTCGGCCTTGCTGCCTATGCGGCAGAGCACTGGGGCGAGGCGCTGTCGGAGCTGCGGGCGGCTCGGCGCATCACCGGACGCCCCGAGCACCTGGCGGTGCTGGCGGACTGCGAGCGGGCGCTCGGTCGCCCTGAGCGTGCCCTGAGCTACGCCGACGATCCCGACGTGCGCGGGTTGCCGCAAGCCGAGCGAGTCGAGCTGGTGATCGTGCTTGCCGGGGCCCGAGCCGACCTCGGTCAGCGGGACGCCGCGGTCCTGACCCTGCAGGACCCGGCTACGAGGACCACCGCTGGGCGCCCCTGGGCGGTGCGACTCTGGTACGCCTACGCCGACGTCCTGCTGCAGGCCGGTCGGGAGGCGGAGGCACGGGAGTGGTTCACCAAGACGGCCGCAGCAGACGGGGACGGCGAGACCGACGCGGGTGATCGGCTCCTGCTTCTGGACGGTGTCGCCCTGGAGGGCTTCGACGAGCAGGATGCCGAGGACGCGGAGCTCGAGGAACCCGACGCGGACTTGGCGGCTTACATCGCCCGAACTTTCACTGCACGACCGCCCGGGGCCTGACGGCCCTCACCTTCGGAGCAGCCCCGTCAAACCCGAACTCGGTGCCACGCCCGCCCGGGTCGGGCTCAGAAGCGGCACCGAGATCGTCGGAGGGCGGGCCGTGCCGGTCGCTGTGTCGGCCACTGTCCACAGAGCACTGACGGCGTCCACAGCCCGACCTGGCCTCCTGGCGCGGCGCGCAGGCCTGGCTCATCGTGGAGTCGGCGCCGGCACGGGCACCGGATGGAGGGTTGGACACATGAGCGCAGGCAGCGACGCCGATGTCGGCAGCGGCGCCGGGGGCCGAGGCGTCGCGTTGACCGCCCGGAACGAGGTGCTGCTCGTGGGCCGGGTGTCAGGCCCTCCGGAGCAGCGCGAGCTGCCCAGCGGGGACCGCATCGTCGCCTGGCGGGTCGTCGTCGACCGCACGCCGGTCCGGCGCCCGCCCGAAGGGGTGCGGACAGCCTCTGTCGACACGTTCGACTGCGTCGCGTGGACGGCCCGGCTGCGGCGCTCGGCCCTCGCGCTGGTTCAGGGCGACATCGTGGAGGTTCAAGCGGCGCTGCGACGCCGGTTCTGGCGGGCTGGGGGCGCAACCGCGAGCCGCTACGAGCTCGAGGTGGTCGGCGTGCGCCGGCTCAGCCGGCGAGGCAGGTCGGTCTGAGTCCCGACTGCCGGCTCGC
Source organism: Mycobacteriales bacterium (assembly GCA_038256525.1). GTDB lineage: Bacteria > Actinomycetota > Actinomycetes > Mycobacteriales > SCTD01 > SCTD01. The sequence goes on from JBBSKF010000047.1 coordinate 2,599, forward strand.
GGACTCAGGCGTCCCGATGGTCACGAAGCACGAGGCCGCTGGCGGGCTTCGGAGTGAACAGGGTGGACTTGCGGGGCATCCGCTCGCCGGCGCCGGCCACCGCGGCGACCGCCTCGACCGGAGTCGGGTTCAGCAGGATCGCCGTGCCGGAGCTGCGCCGCGCCGCGGCGAGCGTGCCCGCGACGTCGTGCTGGTAGCCCAGATGTTCCACGTCGTCCGGCAGCGCCCACAACACAGCGACGACGAAGGCGTGCAGCACGCTGACGTCCAGCGCCGCCCAGGCGGCCGACCGGCCGGTTGGCACGGCTGCGGCGAGCTGGGCCGGGTCGGGCTCGGTGACCAGATGCAGCTGGTCGCCGTCGCCGGACGCGAGCAGGAAGGCGGGGCCGTGCCTGCCGGCTTCGGCGAGCTCGGCCAGCGCTCGCGACAGGGCCGGATCCGGATCAGGGTCGAGCCGTCGGACGACGGCGCCGGCAGCGGCTCGCGAGGCGAGCTCGCCCGGGGGGATGCCGGGGACGACGCGGTGGATCGGGTGCACCTGCGGCCCGAACGAGGTGGCGTCCACGAGCAGGCACAGACCGGTGTCCCATGGTCCCTGCCCGTGCCCGGCCTCGTGCCGCAGCCGCTGGCGTTCGAGGTAGGTCGCGTAGCGATGGTGCCCGTCGGCGATCAGCGCCGTCCGGGGCAGCAGGTCGGCGGCGATCCCGGCGAGGACCTGCGGGTCGGTCAACGCCCACAGGCGGTGGCGCAGGCCGTCCGCGAGCACCGCGTCGACGAGCAGGTCGGCGTCGCCGTCGACGTCCCCGGTTCCGACAGAGGCGACGACCTGGCTGGCGGTGCCACCACCGTCGTACACCAGGAAGATCGGCTCGAGATCTGCCCCGACCGCGAGGTAGAGGGCCAACCGGTCGCTCACCGGGCCGGCCATCGTGTTCTCGTGCGGCAGGACGATCCCGTCCGTGTCGGGGCTCAGCGCGAGCGCGCCGAGCAGTCCGCGCTGCACATGACCGTCAGGGGCAGCCTGCTCGTAGACGTAGAGCGCCGGGGCCGGGTCGGGCACCAGGACCGCAGCCTCCCGCCAGACCCGCAGGGTGGCCGCCGCGCCGGCGTACCTGTCGGCGTCGGCGACGACTCCGTCGCGTGGAAGGATGAGGCGTACGACGTTGTGGCCGCTCAGCGACTCCAGCGCCGTGACGGCCTCGGCATCGAGGACGTCGTACGGCGGACAGGTCAGGTTTCGGAGCTCCCCGGCGACGGCGGAGTCGAAGCGCAGGGCACGGAAAGGTCTCATCACCAGACCGCTCGGGCGGGGAGGGGAGGCGAGCAGCGGGCTCTGGTCGGTGCCGGCAGTCATGCGGCGAGACTAGAGGTGCGGGACTAGAGGTGCGAGATGGCCATGTACGGGCCGCACGGCGAGCACGAGAGGGAGGAACGACGTGTCTGAGAGTCGGTATGACCCCCGGTACGACCCGCGTGCGCCGGATGAGGAGCGGCCACGTCCGTTCTCGGACCTGCCGCCGCCGCCCCCCGACGTCGTGCCCTCGGGTGAGATGTACGACTGGTTCATCCGCGGCGTCGACCTGCTCGACAGCGGTGACACCAATGCGGCGGTCCAGCTGCTCCAGCACTGCGCGCAGGCCGAGCCGGAGTCACGCCAGGTCCGGGAGGCGCTGGCGCGGGCACAGTTCGACGTCGGCATGTACGACGAGGCCCGCGAGAACTTCCACTGGATCATCTCGGTCGACCCGGCTGACGACTACGCGCAGTTCGGGCTGGGGCTCGCCGCCACCAAGGCTGGCGACCTGGCCAGCGCTGTCGAGCACCTGGCTCTTGCGGCGGCGATGCGCCCTGACATCGCCTACTACTCGACCGCCCTGCGTGGAGCCCGGGCGGCCCTGACCGCCGCCCAGCGCTGAGCGGGCCGCGCGGGCTGTCCCTGGGCAGCTCGGCCACTCCGCTGCACACCGCCTACGACGCTGCCCTGTTCGACCTCGACGGCGTCCTCTACCTCGGCGACGGCCCGGTCGAGCATGCCGCCGCAGCGGTGCAGGCGGCGCGTACGGCCGGCATGCGGGTTGCCTTCGTCACCAACAACGCCTCCCGCACTCCCGCCGTGGTGGCCAAGCAGCTCAACGCCCTGGACATCCCCGCCACCGACGACGAGGTGGTCACCAGCGGCCAGGCAGCGGCCCGGGTCCTGGCCGAGCGGGTGCCGGCCGGCTCGGCGGTGCTGGTGCTCGGCACCCAGGCGCTGGTCGATGAGATCGTTGCAGTAGGGCTGCGCGCGGTGCGTACGGTGCAGGAGGCCGGCGAGAACGAGGTTGCCGCCGTTGTGCAGGGCCTGTCGCCCCAGACCTGCAACGCAGACCTCGGGGAGGCGGCCGTGGCGCTGCGGGCCGGCGCGGTCTGGGTGGCTTCCAACACCGACCTGACGCTGCCAAGCCCGCGCGGGCCGATGCCCGGTAACGGTGCCTTCGTCCTCGCGCTGGAGAAGATCACCGGGCTCGAGCCGCTCGTCGCCGGAAAGCCCGATCCGGCCCTGCATCAGGAGTCGCTGAAGCGGGTCGCGGGCCGACGGCCGCTGGTCATCGGCGACCGGCTCGACACCGACGTGCTCGGGGCGGTCCGCGGCGGGGCGGACAGCCTGCTGGTCCTCACCGGCGTGGTCGACCGGCCGGCTCTGCTGCGCGCGCCCGCTGGCAGTCGGCCGACCTACGTCGCCGGCGACCTGCGCGGACTCGCGCTGGCCCAGCCGGAGGTCGTCGTCGAGACAGATGCTGCCCGCTGCGGCGAAGCTGTGGCGCGTTACGACGACGGCGTGCTGACCGTGAGGGGCGACGGCGATGACGCCCTTCGCGCCGAGGTGGCGCTGGCGTGGGCCTGCGCAGACGCCGGCCGGCCGTTGCGCCTCTGACTCCTACTCAGAGCAGCGTGCGCAGGCGGATCAGGTCGAACACGCTGGCTTCGACCTTGAGGCGCCCGGTCGCCCAGGCGACGGGCGCAGCCAGGGCACCGGCGAGCAGCGCGACCAGGTCGTCGCTCGTCGACGTGAGGCGGATCTGGGCGACGGTGGTCATCTCGGTTGCGCGGACCTCGAGGCCGGACAGGCCGTCCGCGTCCAGCTGGGCAACAAAGCCGAGATCGAGGTCGGGCACCCGCCAGGAAAGCGTGCGGTCCATGGCGTGCTTGCGCCGGAGTTCGGGATCGAGGGCAGCGACCCGGTCCACCAGGGACTGCACGGCCTGCTCGCACTCCTGCTGCGACGCCACCCGTGCTCCCCTCTCCCGCCGGTCCCGACATCGGCCGTTGCACTCGACGCTACTGCGACCTGGGCCGACGCCCGCGGTAGCGTGCCCTTCGATGCTCCCGACGACAGGGACCCCCCACCATGCGTGATGCGTTGAAGGTCTACCTCGCCCTCGCGAGCGGAGTCACCGAGCTCACCCGGCAGCGGGCCGTCGCCGCCGCAAGGGCGCTGGTCAGTCAGGGTGAGGCCACCGCAGAGCAGGTGAGTGGGCTCGCCGAGGACCTGCTCGCCCAGACCAAGAACAACCGGGAGGCGGTCCGGTCGCTCGTGACCTACGAGGTGGACCGGACCTTGGGCCGGGTGGGTCTGGCCTCGGCGGAGGAGGTGGCGCAGCTGACCGAGCGGGTTCGGGCGCTCGAGGCGCAGCTGCGGGCGGCGGACGCGGCGCCGTTGAAGTCAGCGTCGCCCACGAAGGCCCCGGCCAAGAAGGCCCCGGCCAAGAAGGCCCCCGCCGCCGGGCCGGCTGCCAGCGGCCCGTGACCGCGGCCGGGGGAGCGCCGGCAACGGCATCGGACGGCGTGGCTGCGGCCCTCGCCCGGCTCGCGGAGCTCGAGGAGCTCGAGGGGTTGCCGACGGCTGAGCACGTGGACCTCTTCGACGCCGTTCATCGCCTGCTGCAGGACGCGCTCGCGACCATCGACGAGGCCTGACCTGGTCCGCCGCGCACGGCTGGACACCGAGCTGGTCCGCCGGGGCCTTGCCCGAAGCCGGGAGCAGGCCGCTGAGCTCGTCGCTGCGGGGCTGGTCCGGGTCGGCGGGCAGACGGCGACCAAGCCGGCGACCGGAGTCGATCCGGCAACGCCGGTCGTCGTGTCCGAGCCGGGTGGCCCCACGTACGTCTCTCGGGGTGGCCACAAGCTCGCTGGGGCGCTGGATGCCCTCGGCTACGACCCGGCCGGCGCGCGGGCCCTTGATGCCGGGGCGTCGACCGGCGGGTTCACCGACGTGCTGCTGCAGCGTGGCGCGCGTTCGGTCCTCGCCGTGGACGTGGGGTACGGGCAGCTCGCCTGGTCGCTGCGGACCCATGACCGGGTGCGGGTGCTCGACCGTACGAACATCCGTGCGCTCACTCTCGACGACGTGGGCGAGCCCGTCGACCTGGTCGTCGCCGATCTGTCGTTCATCCCGCTCGCCCTCGTCCTGCCAGCACTCGTGCGGTGTGCGGCACCGGGCGCGGACATCCTGCCGATGGTCAAGCCGCAGTTCGAGGTGGGTCGGGCCCGGCTGCCCAGCGGCGGTGTCGTGCGCGACCCGCTGCTCAGGGCCGAGACGGTACGCCGGGTGGCGACCGCGGCTGCCGAGCTCGGGCTCGGCGTGCGCGGGGTCACCGCGAGCCCGCTGCCCGGGCCCAGCGGCAACGTCGAGTTCTTCCTCTGGCTGCGTGCTGGGGCGCCGGCTCTCGACGAGGACGCGCTCGCCCGCGCGATAGCGCACGGTCCTACGTGAGTCGGCCGCCTAGGCAGACCATGTCGAAGCGCGGGCGGCACCTCGGTGGCAGGCTGGTCGCCGTGACCACCCGATCCGTGCTGCTGCTCGCCCACACCGGCCGCCCGGCCATCGCGCAGGTGGTGCGTCACGCCGCGCAGCGGCTGCGTGACGCCGGCCTGCAGGTCCGGGCCTTGGTGCAGGAGGCGGCCGACCTCGGCCTGACGGGTGTCGACGTGCGCGAGGACGGCCCAGCCGCAGCCGAGGGAACCGAACTCGTGCTCGTGCTCGGCGGTGACGGGACGATCCTGCGGGCGGCCGAGCTGGCCCGAGTCGCAGCGGTGCCGCTCTTGGGTGTCAATCTCGGCCGGGTGGGGTTCCTGGCCGAAGCCGAATCCGCCGATCTCGACGACACCCTGGACCGCGTGCTCGACCGGGACTACACGGTCGAGCAGCGGCTCGCCCTGGACCTCGAGATCCTCGTCGACGGGGCGCCGGTCGACACCGGCTGGGCGCTCAACGAGTGCAGCATCGAGAAGGCCTCGCGGGAGCGGATGCTCGAGGTGGTGGTCGAGATCGACGGGCGACCGCTGTCCCGCTGGGGCTGCGACGGGGTGGTGGTGGCGACCCCGACCGGATCGACGGCCTACGCCTTCTCCGCCGGCGGCCCCGTCGTCTGGCCGACCGTCGAGGCACTGCTGGTCGTGCCGGTCAGCGCCCACGCGCTGTTCGCCCGCCCGCTGGTGGTCGGGCCGACCTCGGTGGTCGCCGTCGAGGTGCTGGCCAGCGGCACCACCGGGATGCTCGCGTGCGACGGACGGCGTACGCGGCCGTTGCCGCACGGAGCCCGCATCGAGATCCGGCGCGGGGCCGAGGTGGTGCTGCTCGCCCGGATGAGGGATCGACCGTTCACCGACACGCTGGTGCGCAAGTTCGCGCTCCCGGTGGCGGGGTGGCGCGGCGCGACGGAGTGAACTGCCCTGCCGCCCCGGCGGCGGCTGCGGCCTAGGCTCGCTACCAATGCTCGAGGACATGCGGATCCGGGGGCTCGGCGTCATCGACGACGCCGTGCTCGAGTTCGGTCCCGGTCTGACGGTCGTGACCGGGGAGACCGGTGCGGGCAAGACCATGGTGGTGCAGGGGCTGTCCCTGCTGTTCGGCGGACGCGCGGAGGCAAGTCGGGTCCGCCCCGGCAACGGGCGTGCGCTGGTCGAGGGCCGTCTGGTGCTCGCCCCCGGGCACGCCGCCCTCGACCGGGCTGTCGCGGCCGGGGCGGAGCTGGACGAGGGGGCACTCCTGCTGCGCCGCAGCGTGGCCAGCGACGGCCGTTCCCGTGCCCATCTCGGCGGAGCTGCCGTACCAGTGGGTGTTCTCGGCCAGCTCGCCGAGCACGTGCTCGCCGTGCACGGGCAGAGCGATCAGCACCGGCTGCTGCAACCGGCGCAACAGCGGGCGGCCCTGGACCGCCATGCCGGACCGGCCGTGCTCGAGCTGCGGGACCGCTTCGCCGCGGACTGGGCACGCTGGCGGCAGGGACGCGCGACCCTTGAGCAGCTGCGCGCCGACGCCGTCGAGCGCCACCGCGAAGCCGGTTCGCTCCGGCGCGGGCTCGCCGAGGTCGAGGCCGCCGGGCCGGAACCGGGGGAGGGCAGAGCGCTGATCTCCGAGATCGAGCGGCTCGCCCACGCCGATGACCTGCGCGCAGCGGCCGCGGCCGGCCAGCAGGCGCTGACCGGGGACGAGACGTCTCCGGACGGCGTCGAGGCACTGAGCCTGGTCGTGAGCGCCCGGCGGCGCCTCGAGTCCGCCGCCGGGCACGACGCCCAGCTCGGCCTCCTTGCCGCGAGACTGACCGAGGTCGGCCACCTGCTGACCGACGTCGCGGGGGAGCTGGCGTCCTACCTCGCGTCGGTCGACGCCGACCCGGCGCGCCTGTCCGCAGCGCAGGAGCGGCTCGCGGTGCTGACCACCCTCGTGCGTCGGTACGGCGCTGAGGACACCGACGGTGTGCTCGCCTGGGCGCAGCAGGCCTCTGACCGGCTGCTGGAGCTCGATGGCACGCAGGACCAGATCGCCGAGCTCGAGCAGCAGGATGTCGAGCTCGAAGGCGCGCTCGGGAAGCTCGCCGCCGAGCTGTCGGCGGCGCGGATCGTGGCCGCCCGAGAGTTCGGGGCCGCCGTGACGGCCGAGCTGGTCGGCCTGGCGATGCCACATGCCGCGGTCCACGTGGCGGTCAGCTCGCGGGAGCTGCTCGCCGCCACCGCGGCCGGTGTGGACGACGTCGAGATGCTCCTGACGCCACACCCCGGGTCGCTGCCACGCCCGCTGCACAAGGGGGCGTCCGGCGGCGAGCTGTCCCGGGTCATGCTGGCGGTCGAGGTCGTGTTCGCGGGGTCCGACCCCGTACCGCTTCTTGTCTTCGATGAAGTGGATGCCGGAGTGGGTGGGCGGGCAGCGGTCGAGGTCGGCCGATGCCTGGCCCGGCTGGCGCGCGACCACCAGGTGGTCGTCGTCACCCACCTGCCGCAGGTCGCCGCGTTCGCCGACCGGCACCTGCTGGTCGTCAAGGCCGACGACGGCACGGTCACCACGAGTGGGGTCGTGTCCCTGGAGGGAAGCGACCGGGTCGCCGAGCTCTCCCGCATGCTCGCGGGCGTCGACACCGGGCTCGCCCGGGGTCATGCGGAGGAGCTGCTCGCAGTCGCCGCCGAGCAGCGCCACACCTCGTGAGCCGGGGCCCGACGCGGGTGGGACGCGCCCGGTTGCCTGACCGACGCTAGGGGTCGGGTCTGGCAGAATCACCCTGATGAAGCTGCTGCGCCGCAGGGACGCCCACCGGCTGCCCGGCACGCTCGGTGTGGCCCGCCTGGACCGCCGCACCAAGCGCCTCACCACGCGCCTGCAGCCCGGCGAGATCGCGATCATCGACCACGTGGACATCGACCGGGTCAGCGCGGATGCGCTGGTGAGCTGCAAGGTTGCTGCGGTGGTCAACGCTGCGATCAGCACCAGCGGCCGCTACCCCAACCTGGGCCCCGAGATCCTGCTGGCCGCAGGGATTCCGCTGCTCGACTGCGTCGGCGACGAGGTCTTCGGCGCGGTCCGCGACGGCGATCTGGTGCGACTCGACGGAGACACGCTGTACGCAGGGGAGCGGGTGCTCGCGGTCGGCGTCTGCCAGGACGAGGACAGCATCAGCGCCTCGATGGCCGAGGCCCGAGCCGGGCTCGCGACCCAGCTCGAGGCCTTCGCGGCCAACACCATGGAATACCTGCTCAAGGAGCGGGAGCTGCTGCTCGACGGGGTGGGTGTCCCGCAGATCCGCACCGTCCTGGAGGGCAGGCACGCGCTGCTCGTCGTGCGTGGCTACGACTACCGCGAAGACCTGCGTGCGCTGCGGCCCTACATCCGGGAGTACCGCCCGATCCTGATCGGCGTCGACGGGGGCGCGGACGCGCTCGTCGAGGCCGGCTACCAACCCGACCTGATCGTCGGCGACATGGACTCCGTCAGCGACGAGGTGCTGCGCTCCGGCGCCGAGGTGGTCGTCCACGCCTACGCCGACGGTCACGCGCCGGGCCTTCAGCGGGTGCAGGACCTCGGCGTGACCGCTGTCGTCTTTCCGGCCGCCGGCACCAGCGAGGATGTCGCGATGCTGCTGGCCGACGAGGCCGGCGCCCAGCTGATCGTCGCGGTCGGCACGCACGCGACGCTGGTGGAGTTCCTCGACAAGGGACGCCAGGGGATGGCCTCGACCTTCCTGACCCGCTTGCGTGTCGGCGGCAAGCTCGTCGACGCGAAAGGCGTCAGCCGGCTGTACCGCAGCCGGATCTCCAGCTGGTCGCTGGTGCTGCTCGTGCTCGCGACGCTCGTCACGATGGCGGCTGCGATCTACGTGTCGTCCGCGGCGCAGGCCTACGGCGATCTGCTGTCCGACGCCTGGTCGAGCTTCTACTTCTGGTTCACCGGCCTGTTCTAGGCCCACCGGCTCGGCCTGTCCTGCCGGATCTGCGAGCCGGTATGAGGCAGGCTGGTCGACGTCGCGTGGGGTCGCCGTGCGACCTGACAGCAGCGGAGGCTGGAGCGCGTGGTCGATTTTCGCTACCACCTGGTCTCGATCATCGCGGTGTTCCTCGCGCTGGCCGTCGGCATCGTCCTCGGCACCACCGCCCTGAAGGGCCCGGTGCTCGATGACCTGCGTGACAACATCCGGCGCCTGTCCGCGGACAAGCGCACCCTCGAAGGCGAGGTCGGCGGCCTTCGCAGCCAGGTGGGGGCGGCCGATGAGTTCGCCGCAGGCGTCGGTCCGGGCCTGGTCCGCGGGAGCTTGGCCGAGCAGAGCGTCCTGCTCGTGACCACGCCCGAGACGCCGGCCGACGTCGTGGAGCGGCTCACGGTGCTGCTGGGACAGGCCGGCGCGCAGGTGACCGGGCAGCTGCGGGTGTTGCCGGCGCTGTCCGACCCGGACCAGGCTCAGCTGGTCGAGGACCTCGTGGCCGAGGTCGTCCCGGCCGGCGTGAACCTGCCGGACGGCGAGCCGGTCGAGCGGGCGACGGCTGAGCTGGCTGCCGCGCTGACCAGCCCGCCCAGGGGTGCGGGCGTCGATCCGGACGAGGCCCAGGCGGTGGTCTCCGCCTTTGAGGAAGCCGATTTGATCCAGTTCGACAGCGACGGCGGGGTGCTGCGCAAGGCCGGTCTCGCCGTGCTGCTCGCCGGACCTGCGCCCACCGCGGACCGCGGGCCGGCCGAGACCGCCGGGCAGGAAGCGATGCTGTCCCTGGCTGCGGCCCTGGACCAGCGAGGGCGCGGCGCGGTCCTTGCCGGCCCCTTCACCTCGGCCGACGAACGTGGGCTGGTCGGGGCCCTTCGCGACGACTCCAGCCTGGCCGGCAAGGTCTCCGGTGTCGACAACGCCGACCGCGGCACCGGGATGGTTGCGGTGGTGCTCGCGTTGGCCGAACAGGGTCGGGGCGTCGCCGGTCAGTACGGCGGCGGACCGCGCGCCACCGGCGCGCTGCCAGGCCCACCCAGGCCGTGACGCCGCGTCGTCATGACCGCGCCCGGTGAACACACGCGTGACGAGCGCTTTTGCGACGGTGGCGCAGGGCCGGCGACCCGGCCGCGCCGCGCCGGACGTCGGTCCGGCCCTCGTCGCGCGGGCGCTCTCGGGAGCCGCTGTGGCCTGGGCCGGGCAGCGGATCCTGACCGCCCGGCCGCCCGGAGGGGCTCCACGCTGGCAGCGGACCAACCATCGCGGGCAGCCGGTCAGCCTGCTGTCCGGGCCCGCCCTTGCTCTTGCCGTCGTCGTGACCGCCGACCTGCCGCTCGCCGCTGCGGTTGTTGCCGGTTGGGGGGCTGCGGTGGTCGGCGGCTACGACGATGCGGTCGGCGACCGGTCCGCGCGGGGCTTCCGGGGGCATCTGGCCGCGCTGCGCCAGGGTCGGCTGACCAGCGGCGGAGTCAAGGTCCTCGGCATCGGTACCGCCGGTCTGCTCGCCTGTCACCGTCCGGACGTGCGCCGCCGTGAGGTCCTGCTCGAAGGGGCGGTCGTCGCCGCGAGTGCCAACCTGCTCAACCTGCTCGACCTGCGTCCCGGTCGGGCCCTCAAGGCCGGCGCAGCTGCGGCGCTCGCGCTCGGTCAGCCAGGACCGGCCGCTGCCGCCGCCGCCCTGCTGCCCGCCGACCTGGCCGAGAAGACCATGCTCGGCGATGCTGGGGCGAACGCGTTCGGGGCGGTCCTCGGCCTGGCCCTGGTGCGCCGGCATCCGCAGCGCCGCCTGGTCGCCCTGGGCGTGCTGACCGCCGTCACCGCGCTGAGCGAGGTCCTCTCGTACAGCCGGATCATCGACGCGGTCGCGCCGCTGCGGTGGGTGGACCAGGTGGGCCGGCGGCCGTGAGGCCGGTGCGCCTCGTGCTCGGGGCAGCGGGCGCCATCGCGCTGGTCACCGTTGCGGCGCGCGTCGTCGGCTTCGGCCGAGTCGCCGTGCTGTCCCGGACACTCGGCACATCGTGCGTCGGCGACACCTACTCGGCCGCCAACTACGTGCCGAACATCGTCTTCGAGGTCGTGGCGGGTGGGGCGCTCGCCTCCCTGGTGGTGCCTGTGCTCGCCGGTGCGGTGGCGCAGGGCGATCGTGCACAGGCCTCGCGTACGGCCAGCGCGTTGTTGACCTGGACGGTGGCGATCCTCGTTCCCGTGGCTCTGCTGGGCGCGTTGTGCGCGCCACTGCTGATGCGCGCGCTGCTCGGGAGCGACCCGACCTGCGCGGGTGCGGTCGCCACCGGCAGCCGCCTGCTCGTGGTGTTCATGCCGCAGGTGGTGCTCTACGGGGTCGGCATCGTCGTGGCCGGCGTCCTGCAGGCGCATCGGCGCTTCCTCGGGCCGGCGCTCGCGCCGCTGCTGTCCAGCCTGGTCGTGATCACCGCCTACCTGCTGTACGCCGCCCGCGGCGCGACGGCCGAGCTCGAGGCGCTGCCGCGGAGCCAGGAGCTGGTCCTGTCGGTCGGGACCACCCTCGGGGTGGCGGCGCTCAGCCTCGGGCTGCTCGTGCCGCTGCGCCGGTGCGGTCTGCGGCTGCGACCGGCCTTCGGCTTCCCGCCCGGCGTCGCTGTCCTGGTGCGCCGCCTCGCCCTCGCCGGGATCGCCGGGCTCGCCGCCCAGCAGGTCGCGCTGGTGATCGCCCTGCGACTGGCGGCGGGCGGGGCGGCCGAAGGCTCGGTCATCGTGTTCACCGTGGCGACCGCCCTGTTCCTGCTGCCCTGGGCGGTGCTGGCGGTGCCGGTCGCGACCAGCGTCTTCCCGGGCCTGTCAGCCAGCGCCGAGGCCGGGCAAGCCCACGCCTACACCGAGCTGACCAGCCGATCGGTGCGCACGGTGCTGCTGGCGATGACCGGCGCCGCGGCCATCCTTGCCGTGGTCGCCCCGCCGGTCGCCCGGCTGCTCGTGCGCGGCGTGCCCGGCCCGGAGAGCTCGGCGTCGTTGGCCGACGCCACCGCGGCCTTCGCCCCCGGCCTGGTCGGCTACGGCCTGCTGGCCCTGCTGGCCCGGGCGCTGTATGCGCGTGGCGACGGGCGGACCCCGGCCGTGGCGACCGTGCTCGGCTGGCTGGTGGTCGGCGCCGCCGATCTCGCGCTCGTCGCCGGCCTCCCGGACGCCGACCGGGTGGTCCTGCTCGGCGTCGGCAACACGCTCGGGGTGAGCCTTGCGGGCGGGCTGCTGCTGCTCGGCCTGCGGCGCGCGGCCGGACCGGCGGCGCTTGCCGGCGCCACCCGCTCCGGCGTGACGGGGCTGGCCGCGGCCGGGCTGATCGTGGGGCTGGCCTCGCTCGTGCCCACGCCGGAGGCGGCGCCGCTCGCCGACCTGCTGGCCGCCACCGGAACCGCGCTCGCCGCCGCAGTCGTCTTCCTGCTCGTGGTGCGCCTGCTTGACCCCGCCGGCCTGAAGGGACTGCTTCGTGCCTGATCGGGTGCTGCTCGTGCTCGCGACCAGCACCGGCGGCGTGGGGGGGCACGTGCGGTCGCTGGCGTCCGGACTGGTCGAACGCGGCTTCGAGGTGACCGTCGCCGGCCCGGCCGGCACCCGGCGGGTCTTCGGCTTCCCGAGCTTTGCCGCGGTCGAGATCGGGGCCCGACCGCACCCGGTCCGGGACCCTCGCGCACTGCTCGTCCTGCGGCGGCTCGCCGCGGACGTCGACATCGTCCACGCGCACGGACTGCGGGCCTCGGCGCTTGCGGTGCTGGGTCCCGGACCGGTGGTGACCACGTGGCACAACGCCGTCGACGGCCGGCTGGGCGCCGGCCTGGAACGCCTCGTCGCCCGCCGTGCGGACGTGGTGCTGGCCGCGAGCCCCGATCTGGCTGCTCGCGCCAGGGGAGCCGGTGGGCAGGACGTCCGAGCCGGGCCGGTCGCCGCTCCACCGCTGCGGCCGACCGGGCGCGACCCCGGGCTCGGCTCCCCGCTGGTGCTCGCCGTCGGCCGGCTGCACACGCAGAAGGGCTATGACACGCTGCTGGCCGCGTTGCCGCTGCTCGGCGATGCGGTGGTCGCGGTCGCCGGCGAGGGTCCGCTCGAGGGCGTCCTTCGGGCCGCGGCGCCGCAGGTGCGGTGGCTCGGCCGGCGCGACGATGTCGCCGATCTGCTCGCCGTCGCGGACGTGGTCGTGCTGCCCTCACGCTGGGAGGCCCGGTCGTTGACCGCCCAGGAGGCGCTGCGGGCCGGTCGCCCGCTCGTCGCGACGGCGGTGGGCGGGACGCCCGAGCTGGTCCGCGACGGCGCTGTCCTCGTGCCGCCGGGCGACGCCCGCGCGCTCGGGCTCGCGGTGCGCGGGCTGCTGGACGATCCCGCGGCGGCCGCCGTGCTGGCGGCCCGCGGCCGCGCCGTCGCAGCGAGCTGGCCCAGCGAGGACGACACGGTGGACCAGGTCGCCGCGCTCTACCGCGAGCTGATCGGATGAGGAGGCTGCTGATCGGCGTGGCTTCGGTCCTGCTGCTGGCGGCGGCGTTGCCCGCCACCCCTGCCGCCGCCCCTCAAGATCATCAGGAGGTTGCCGCCGGACCCGCCGGGCGTGTTGCGCGGCAATGTCCTGATGATCTTGGGAGCGGTGCCGGCCCGGCGCGGCGGTGTGCCGGCGTGCTCGTGGTCGGCATTGCTGGGCTGCGCTGGGATGACGTCGGCCCCGAGACCCCCGCGCTCACCCGGCTCGCCGCGGCCGGCGCGGTAGGGGCGCTGTCGGTCAAGTCGCTGCCCGGGCTGACCTGCCCGGCCGACGGCTGGCTGACCCTGGGTGCAGGCGCCCGCGCGCAGGCCTACGGCGTCGGGCGGGAGCCCTGCGACGGTTCGCTCGTGCTCCAGCCGACCGACGCGGACCGCAACTCGCGCTCCCGTGACGGCGCCTCGCTCGGTGCCCTCGACGCCGCCCTGGACGGCCGCCTCGAGCTGTCCGGACCGGGCGCCGAGCTGGCGGCGGCCCGAAGCGGTCCCGGCCGACTCGACCAGCCGGTGGTGCTTCTCGACGGCGGCACGCTCACCGTCGGCGCGGGCCGGGCGGCCGCGCTGCGGTCGGCCGACGAGGTGGTGGCGCGGGCGGTGGCCGCCCGCCCGGCAGCGGTCGACCTGCTGGTCGTCGGGCTCTCCGGAGCAGCCGGCAGCGACCAGCCGCACCTGCACGTGGCGGTCGCAACCGGCCCGTCCTTCCCGCGCGGGGCGTTGACGTCGGCGAGCACGCGACGCCCCCCGTACGTCCAGCTGATCGATGTCGCCCCGACCGTCCTTTCCCGGCTCGGCCTGCCGATCCCCGAGGTCATGGACGGCCAGCCGTGGCAGGTGTCCGGCCCGGCTCCGACGGTCGCCGAGCTGGTCGACCTCGACCGCAAGGCCGGTGCCCAGCGCGCCACGACCGTGCCCTTCATCGTCGTGTTCTACGGCGTGGCGGTCGGGGTGTTCGTCCTCGCCTGCCTGCGTCGACGCGCCCGGCTTGCCGAGATCGTCGCCCTGACCGCGACGGGCGCGCTGGGCGCGTCGTACCTCGCGAACCTGCTCCCCTGGTGGCGGGCCGGCAGCCCGCTGGTGGCCCTGCTCGCTGTCGTCGTGCCGGTTGCGCTGGCCGTCGCCCTGCTCGCCGTCAAGACTCCGACGATCTTCGCCAGATGGGCCTCGACACGCCGTCCTGCGCCGCCAGATGGCGAAGATCACCGGGGAAGCGGGGGGCGGCACGACCGGGAGCCGGCGGCACCGGCGGCACCGGCCGTCCCGGTGGCCCTGGTGTGCGGGTTCGTCGCGGCAGTGCTGCTCGGCGACCTGCTCACCGGCGCCGGCCTGCAGATGAGCTCGGTCGCCGGCTACTCACCGCTGGTCGCCGGTCGCTTCGCCGGGATCGGCAATGTCGCGTTCGGGGTCCTTGCCGCGGCCCTCCTGCTCGCGACGGCGGTCCTTGCGCGGCGGGCCGCCGCCATCGCCGTGGTCGGGGCCGTCGCTGTCGCCGTCGACGGCTCGCCGGCCTGGGGCAGCGACGTCGGCGGGGTGCTCGCCCTCGTCCCGGCCTTCGTCCTGCTCGTGATGCTGCGCACCGGGCGACGGGTCTCGATCCCGCGGTTGGCAGCAGCCACCGTGGCGGGCTGCGCGGTCGTCGCCGTCTTCGCACTCGCCGACTGGACACGACCGGCGGCGCAGCGCACCCACCTCGGCCGGTTCGTGCAGGACGTCGCCGACGGTACGGCGGGGGAGCTCCTGCAGCGCAAGGCCGCGGCCGTGCTCGGCCTGCTGTTCCTCAGCCCGGTGACCGCGCTGCTGCCGCTGCTGGTGGCCGCCGTCGTCTACCTCGTGGCCCGCCCGCCGACGCCACTGCGGACGGCCTTCGAGGCCGCACCCGCCCTCCGGCACGGCCTGCTCGCGCTCGGCCTCGCCTGCCTGCTCGGCTTCGCGCTCAACGACAGCGGCGCCGCCATCCCGGCGTTGGCGATCTGCGTCGCGCTACCGGCGACGGCCGCGGTGGTGGTCCGGGCGCGTCGCCGTCCGGCCGCTACCTCCGTCCCTGTAGCCTGAACCTCCGTGAGCAATCGGGCTGCGCAGACGTGTCACCTGTTCGTCACCGGTGGCGTCGCCTCCTCGCTCGGCAAGGGCCTCACGGCCTCGAGCCTCGGCCGGCTGCTGAAGGCGCGGGGCCTGCGGGTGACGATGCAGAAGCTCGATCCCTACCTCAACGTCGACCCCGGCACGATGAACCCGTTCCAGCACGGCGAGGTCTTCGTGACCAACGACGGAGCCGAGACCGACCTGGACGTCGGACACTACGAACGCTTCCTCGACGAAGATCTGCACGGCAGCGCCAACGTCACGACCGGGCAGGTCTACAGCACCGTCATCGCCAAGGAGCGCCGGGGTGACTACCTCGGCGACACCGTGCAGGTGATCCCGCACATCACCGACGAGATCCGCAACCGGATCACGGCGCTCGGCGGACCCGAGGTCGACATCGTCATCACCGAGATCGGCGGCACCGTAGGCGACATCGAGTCGCTGCCCTTTCTCGAAGCGGCGCGTCAGGTCCGCCAGCAGGTCGGCCGCAGTCGGTGCTTCTTCCTGCACGTCAGCCTGATCCCGTACCTCGGACCAGCGGGGGAGCTCAAGACCAAGCCGACCCAGCACTCGGTCCAGTCGCTGCGGGCGATCGGCATCACCCCCGACGCGATCGTCTGCCGCTCGGACCGGCCGATCCACGAGGGCATCAAGCGCAAGATCGCCAACATGTGCGACGTCGACCAGGAGGCGGTCGTCAGCGCCGTCGACGCAGCCTCCATCTACGACATCCCCAAGGTCCTTCATGCCGAAGGACTCGATGCCTACGTCGTACGCCGGCTCGGCCTGTCCTTTCGTGACGTCGACTGGAGCGACTGGGACCGCTTGCTGCAGCGGGTCCATCATCCCGCCAAGTCGGTGACCATCGCCCTGGTCGGCAAGTACGTCGACCTGCCCGACGCCTACCTGTCGGTCACCGAGGCCGTACGCGCCGGCGGTTTCGCCAACGACGCGAGGGTGCACCTGCGCTGGGTGGGCTCTGACGACTGCAGCACCCACGAGGACGCCGCGAGAGCACTCGCCGGCGTCGACGGGGTGCTGATCCCGGGCGGCTTCGGCGTCCGCGGCATCGAGGGCAAGCTGGGCGCGATCACCTACGCCCGGGTCAACCAGATCCCCACGCTGGGACTCTGTCTCGGGCTGCAGTGCATGGTGATCGAGGTCGCCCGCTCGCTGGCCGGCATCGTCAAGGCCGGCTCTGCGGAGTTCGACCCGACCGGCCCGGACCCGGTCATCGCCACGATGGCCGACCAGCAGGACGTGGTGGCGGGGGAGCGGGACATGGGCGGAACCATGCGGCTCGGGCTGTGGCCGACCACGCTCCTGCGCGGTTCGCAGGCGAAGGCGGCGTACGGCGACGAGCCGGCCACCGAGCGCCATCGCCACCGCTACGAGGTCAACAATGCCTATCGCCCGCAGCTGGAGGCGGCCGGACTGGTCTTTTCGGGAGTGTCGCCGGACGGCCGGCTCATCGAGATCGCAGAGCTTCCCGTGACGACCCACCCGTTCTTCGTCGGCACGCAGGCCCACCCGGAGTTCCGGTCCCGGCCGACCCGCGCGCATCCGCTTTTCCGGGCGTTCGTAGCAGCGTCGGTCGCGAACGCCGAGGGGCGAATGCTGCCGCTGTAGTCCTCTGCGCAACAACCGGGGCCCCGTCGGTGTGACGGGGCCCCGATCGCGTTGGTAGCGGGCTACCTCTTGCCGGTGCCGCCCTTCACGACGATGGTGACCGCGTTGGTGTTGTTCGACGCGACCGGGTCAGCTGTCGGGCTCGTCACCGTTGCCGAGTTGGTGATCGTCCCCACGCTCCCGGCGACCTGCACCTCGATGACGAACTGCACCGACGCACCGGCGGGCACCCGGGCCGCGGTGCAGACCACCGTGTGGTTGGCCTTGGTGTAGGTGCACTGCGGCGAGACGTACTGCACGACGACCTTCTTCGGATCGAGCGGCAGCTTGTCGGTCACGGTGATGTTCACCGCGTCCGAGGGTCCGCCTGCCCCACAGGTCGGGGTAGGCGTGGACTGCGCATCGCTCTCGCAGCCGGCGTCGTTGTGCACATCGAGCGTGTAGACGACGACAGGTGAGGGATTGCCGGACCGGCGGACCCCGGTCTTGTCGAGCCACAGCTCCGCCGAGGTGTCCACGTCCGTCGTTGCTGTGGAGGTGTTGTTGCCGGGATTCGGATCCGTCGTGTCCGACGAGACGCTCGCCGTGTTGCTCAGCACCGTCCCGTCAGGCACCGACGGGGCGACCAGGACGGTCAGGAAGACCGTCGTGGACTGGCTGGGAGCCAGGGTGCCGAGCTCGCAGACCACCGTTCCGGGTTGCACCAGGGCGCAGACGGTCGTGCCGTTCCCGTCGACCCCACTGACGAAGGTGGTCCCGCTCGGCAACGGATCCGTGATGATCACGTTGTCGGCGGTCGACGGCCCGTCGTTGGACACCTTGATCGTGTAGGTGAGCTCGTTGCCGGCCAGGACCGGGTCGGGCGAGTCGGTCTTGGTGATCGACAGATCCGCACGCCCCTCGACGTCAGTCCCCACGGTTGCGAGGTTGTTCGACAGGTCGTCGTCGAAGGTCTGACTCGAGACGCGCGCGTCGTTGTTGAGCACCCCGCGTGTGTCCGGCAGCACCCGTACCGTGATCGTCATGGTGCGTGTGTTGGCTCCGGGTGTCGGCGAGACCGTCCCGAACGAGCAGGTCGTCGGCTGCAGCGGGTTCCCCGGTACGCCCGCGTTGCAGCTTGCCCCACCGGTTCCCATCACCGACAGGACCTGGACGCCGGTAGGCAGGTTGTCCTCGATGATCACCCCCTGCGCGGTGGACGGCCCGTTGTTGGTCAGCCCCAGGGTGTAGACGACGTTCGTCCCGGCCACTGCCGTTGCGGGTCCGCTCTTGGTGACGGCCAGGTCGGACACGGCCATCACGTTGATGGACTCGCTGGCCTGGTTGTTCGCCGGGACCGGGTCGGGAGTTGCGGCGGTGACCGTGGCGGTGTCGTTGATGTCGACACCTTCGGTGGCGGACAGCTGGATCGTGACCGTGATTCGCCCGGTTTGGCTGGGCGAAGCCGCAGCCAGGTCGCCGAGCTCGCAGCGCACCACCCCGCTGGCCGGCGGGTCACACGTCCCTTGGCTGGTCGTGATCGTGCCGAACGTGAAGTCGCCGTCGCTGAGGTGGGCATCGGTCAGCACGATGTCCCGAGCTGACGACGGACCCAGGTTGTCGACGTAGATCGTGCACGTCCCGATTTGCCCGGCCGGCAGCGGCCCGTCGGGCTTGCAGATCTTGCTGACCCGCAGGTCGGCCTTGTCCTGGACGAAGGTCGGCGCCGTGGCGGTGTTGTTCGCCGTCGAGGTGTCGATGCTGACGCTGCCCACGGTCACGGTGTTCGTGATCAGGAGCGTCCCGTCGCTCTCGTTGACCACGGTGTCGGGTCTGACCAGTGTCTTGATCGTGAAGGACCGGCTTTCCCCGTTCGGGATGTCGCCGAGCGGGCAGGTGAGCCGGTGCTCGATCGCGTCGTAGTCGCA
>JBBSKF010000048.1:0-21415 GCA_038256525.1 Mycobacteriales bacterium
CCGAGGGCCCGCCGGACGTCGCGCAGCAGCCGGGACAGTCGCATGCCGTACGGCGGCAAGGGCGTGCGCCACTGATCCGCACCGCGATGAGCTCGCTGCCATCGGCGCTCCAGTCGCGGGAGGTGCAGGGTCCGGACCTCGGCGCCGGCCTGGTCGTAGGGCTCACCCTCCACCGCATCGACGACGTCGTACGGCTGGCTGGCGCGCACGATGGCGCGGCCGGCGTGCACGGAGCGCACCGACCGAAGGACCAGCAGGTCACACCGCCCGGCGGGTGGGCGGGTCTGCCTGGCCGCAAGCAGCGCCGCACCGAGGCCCGCCGGGTCGTCGGAGCTCACCCGAACGGCCTGCGAGGTCCCCAGCGCCCGGAGCAGGACGTGCTCGCTGCGGCGCAGCGGGCCCAGACCCTTTCCACCGTCGAGGAGCACGGCGCCGACCGGTAGGCGCACTCCTGCCTGTGCGCACCGTGTGAGCAGGTGGCCCTCGGTGTCGACGGCGGGCGGTAGCGGGGTGCCCAGGCGGATCAGATCGGTCGCGGGCGGTCGCAGGCGGCGGCTCATGGTCCCGACGCTAACCCCGAAGGTCACCACGTACCGTCTTGGCGCGTGGATCTCAGGCAGCGGCGGACCGCCCTTCACTGGCAGACCGCGGAGCTGCGCCAGCGGACCTGGGCGAAGTGGTCGTTGCGCAGGGTCAGCAAGGTCGGTGCCAGGGCAGTCGTGCTCGGTAGCCCGACGGTCGACGCCACCGACCTCGAGGTCGGGGAGAGCTTCAAGATCTGGTCGGGACATCGCAAGACTCTCATCAGCGGCTGGGGACGGATCCGGATCGGCGACCGGGTGTTCGTGAACTGCGGGACAGTGATCATCGCGGTGCGGGAGATCGTCGTCGGCGACGACGTGGCCTTCGCCAACGAGGTCTACGTGATGGACAGCAACAGCCACGGCATCGAGGGGCGGGCCCCTGTCGATGCACCGGTGCACATCGGAGACGGGACCTGGCTCGGCAACCGGGCGATGATCCTGCCCGGGGTGACGATCGGCAAGCGCGTCGTCGTCGCGGCGGGAGCTGTCGTGACGCAGGACGTCCCCGACGACACCCTGGTGGCCGGGAACCCGGCCCGGGTCATGCGCAGGCTGATCTACCCGCCCGGCTGCCGGCGGGCTTGGCACGACGAATGGGGCTGTCACTGCCCGAAACTCGTCGCGGCTGAGGTGCCATTGACCCAGGACGGTCCGGTCGACGACGGTGCGGTCGAGTTGGCCTGAGCGCGCGGTTCAGCTGCGGCAGTCGAGCAGGAGCTTGCCGTGCGAGGCGCGGCTGAGCAGGTCCTCGTGGGCCCGGTGCGCCTCACCCAGTGGATAGGTGCCGCCGACCACCGGTCGCAAGGTCCCGGCCTCGACCATCGACAGCAACTCGGCCATCGGTGGCTGCAGCATCTCCGGGCGGGCGAAGGCGTGCGCGAGCCAGAAGCCGATGACCGCGCGACTGCGGGACATGAGCGCTCCGGACGTGATCGGCGTGGATGGCTGTCGGGAGGCCATCCCGAAGGTGGCGAGCCGGCCGAACGGCGCCAGCGCGGCGAGCGAGGCATCAAGGGTCGACCCGCCAACCATCTCGAGCACGACGTCGACCTTCCGGCCCCCGTTTGCATGCTCCAAGGCGGCCTTCAGGTCGGGCTCATGTGCGTCCACGGTGATGTCCGCACCGAGCGATGCTGCCAGTTGCCGCTTCTCGGGGTTGGAGGCCACGCCGATGACGGTGCCGGCTCCCCACGCCTTCGCGAGTTGCACGGCCAGCGTCCCGACCCCCCCGGCAGCGGCGTGCACCACAACGGTCTCGCCGGCCGCCAGATGGGTGGAGGTGCGGAGCAGATGCCAGGCGGTCAGGCCCTGGACCAGCAGGGCGAGCACCTGCCCGTCGCTGACACCGTCCGGAACGGCGAAGCTCATGCCCGGGTGGATGAGCGCCCGTTCGGCGTAACCGCCGCCGAGGGTGAAGGCGGCGACCCGCCCGCCGTCGGGCAGCCGTCCCACGACCTCGCTACCAGGGATGAAGGGCAGCGTCTGCGGGGCCAGGTAGTCGTTTGCCGCAGCGTGGGTGTCCGCGAAGTTGATGCCGGCCGAAGCCACCTCCAGCAGATCCTGCCCGCGCGTCGGCACCGGCTCCGGGACGTCCTGCCTGACCTGCAGCACCTCTGGGCCGCCGAAGCTCTCGATGACGATCGCTCTCATGAGGGCACGATCCCACGACCGATCGGCGGCGCTTGCCCGCTCAACCCCGCCCCGAGGTTCACTGCGGCGTAGGTGTCGGTGCGCAAGGCGGTGCGAAGCCGGGTCGTCGCCGGCCGGATCAGGCGGTGCTGGCCGGACGCCGGCGCTGGGCCTCGCTCACGTGACCCGCGGCGGTGACGGCGACAGCCATCACCGCGAGCGCGACGAGCACGCCCGGCAGGCTGGTGGGCCCTGCGGGGCTGGAGCCGACGGGCAGGATGTCCTGCACCACGGCCGGCGGCGACACACCGGGCAGCGCGAGGGTCGGTGAGAACTCGGTCGTCCCTGACGTGAGCGGGGGCAGACCCGCGGCCATTCCGCGGGCGAGGCCGCCGAGCGGGCTGAATGCCAGCGGCGCTGCGTTGTTTCCGGAGTCCACGCGCGATCCGAGCGCGATGGCCGCTGCGGTCAGCGCGTTGCCTCGAACTTCCTCGAGGGGCGCAGTCGCGGGAGCCTGGGCCACCGGCGCGGCGGCCTGGGTGACGGTGGCCGAGGGGCCGGTCGGCGTCGTCGGAGGCGCAGCCTTGGGAGCCGTGGTGATCTTGTCGACCTGCTTGACGACCGCAGCCACGATGGCGGTGATCGGATCTGTGACGGCAGCAGTTCTGGGGGCCGGCGCCGGGCTCGAAGCCGGGGGGGCGACGGCCTTGACGACCGGCTCGACCACGTCCAGCACCGGTTCGAGCGGAGCGCTCACCGATGCGCTCGCCGTGTTCACCGCCGGGACGGTGTCGAGCGCGAAGGCCGGGCCGGCGGCCAGGGTCAGCGCCAGGGATCCCAGGCCCACAGCAGCAAGGCGGCGGGGGTGGTGACGCTGGGACACGAGGCCTCCGGCTGGTTCGCGTGGCTACGACGGGAGTCGTGACGCTATGTCTCAATCGAGACAACGAGCCGGACGGCCGAAGGTGACTGGGCTGAACGGCCCAATTGCTCCGGGGTCCCGAGGCGCGGTCATCCAGCCACGACCGGGAGGATGGGCCGGTGACCGTTGAGGGCATCGACGACCGCCCGCGCCCCGCCCCACCCGTCGACGCACTGCTGCTGGTCTCCTTCGGGGGCCCCGAGGGCCCTGCCGACGTCGAGCCGTTCCTGCGCAACGTCACCCGCGGCCGCACCATCCCGGCCACCCGGCTCGAGCAGGTGAGCCGCCACTACCTGGAGGTCTTCGGGGGCGTCTCCCCGATCAACGCGCAGGTGCGAGCCCTGAAGGCCGCGCTCGAGACCGAGCTGGCCGCACGTGGTCCGCAGCTGCCCGTCTACTGGGGCAACCGCAACTGGACGCCCTACCTCCTGGACGCCGTGCGGCAGATGCGCGACGACGGTGTGCAGCACGCGCTCGCTGTCGTGACCAGCGCGTTTCCCTCCTACAGCGGTTGCCGGCAGTACCGCGAGGACTGGTGGCGCGCCCGCCATGAGGTCGGCGAGCACGCTCCCCTCGTCAGCAAGCTGCGGCACTACTGGGCCGAGGACGGCTTCCTCGGCCCGATGGCGGCCAACGTCGCGGCCATCCAGCCGTCCCCGGCTGCGCGGCTGGTCTTCACGGCACACTCCATCCCCGTCTCCATGGCGAGGGCCAGTGGGCCGACGGGCGGGGCGTACGTCCAGACGTTGCGCGCTGCGGCCGCTGCAGTGGTGGCAAGACTGGACCGCTCGTACGGGTGGGACCTGGTCTTCCAGTCGCGCAGCGGTCCGCCGCGAATCCCCTGGCTGGAGCCGGACGTCGGGGACCACCTGCTCGCCCTGCACGCGGAGGGGGTTCGCGAGGCGGTCCTGGTGCCGATCGGGTTCACCAGTGATCATGTCGAGGTGCTCTATGATCTGGATGTGCAAGCACGGCAGCAGGTTTCGCACCTATCGGACTTCACGCTCAAGCGGGCCTCCACGGTGGGGACGCACCCGGACTTCGTGGCCATGCTGCGCAGGCTGGTGGTCGAGCGGCTGGCCGGTGAGGAGCAGAGCTCGCACGGCGCGCCCGCGACGTATGACCGGTGTCCGGTGGGCTGCTGCCCGCCGCCGGCCCCGCGTTGACCGGCACCCATGCCCGGGTAGCAGCAGCGCTCGAATGGCCCGGGGGTGGCCCGGCGGCGCCGACCCGCCCGCCCGCGAGGCCGATGCCCAGCGGGCGGGCTCCCCAGCGCAGCGGGGCGGCCCCCAGCGCAAGATCTTCAGGGAGTTCACAGGGTGGGCACCCTGTGAACTCCCCGAAGATCTTGCAGGGATGGCCGGATGATCAACCGCTGGTCGCGGCGTCGGCGGCGTCGGCGGCGTCGGCGGCCTCCACCTCCTCGCGGGGGATGCCCAGCAGGAAGAGCACGGCGTCGAGGAAGGGCACCGACAGGGCGGCGTCGGCAGCCGCCCGCACGACCGGCTTGGCGTTGAAGGCGATCCCGAGCCCGGCGGCCGCGAGCATGTCCAGGTCGTTGGCCCCGTCGCCGATCGCCACCGTCTGTGCCATCGACAGCTTCTGCAGGGCAGCGAACTCCCGGAGGGCCTCGGCCTTGCGGGCCCGGTCGACCACGGGCCCCACGAGTCCGCCCGTCAGGCGGCCGTCGAGGACCTCGAGGGTGTTGGCGAGTGCGTGGTCCAGCCCGAGGTCAGCGACGAGATCGTCTGTGATCAAGGTGAACCCGCCGCTGACGATGCCCACCGCATAGCCGAGCCGGTGAAGGGTGCGCACGAGCGTACGACCGCCCGGGGTGATGCGGACCTGCGCCCGGACCGTGTCGACGGCGGAAACCGGCAACCCCTCGAGCAGGGCCACCCGGGCCCGCAGGGAGGTCTCGAAGTCCAGCTCGCCGGCCATCGCGCGGGCCGTGACAGCGGCCACCTCGGCCTCACATCCCGCCTGGGCGGCGAGCATCTCGATGACCTCGCCCTGCACCAGGGTCGAGTCGACGTCCATGACCACGAGCCGGCGGGCGCGCCGCCACAGGGTCGCGGCCTCCACGGCGATGTCGATCTCCTGCGCGACTGCCTCGGCCGCCAGCTCGGCTCGCAGCCGCGCGGTGTCCCCGCCGAAGACGAGCAGGTCGTAGGCCGCGAGCGGGAAGCTCGACAACCGCAGGACCCGCTCGATGTTGACGCCGCACGCGGCCAGCCGGCGGGCGACACCAGCGAGAGCGGCGGGCAGCAGGGGGGCCCCGAGCACGATGACGTGGTGGCGCACCCCGGGCTCGTCGCGGGCGGAGCCGGCCAGCGAGGTGCACTCCACCTCGACACCGAGCTCGACCGCCAGCGCCGCGACGGCCGCCGTCAGTGCCGGCCGGTCCTCGCACCCGTGCACCGCGACGCCGAGCAGGAGGCGATCGTGGACGACGACCTGCTCGACATCGCTGACCTGCACCCGGTGCGCTGCGAGCATCTCGAACAGCGCCGCGGTCACCCCTGGATGGTCCGGGCCGGTGACGGTGAGCAGCAGGCTCACGGAGTCATCCCGTAGGCGTTGTAGCCCGCGACCCGCGCACGTCGCACCAGCCGCGCCAGCTCCCGCAGGGCCATCTCCCGGCCGATCGACTCACGGGTGTCGAGCGCGCCACCGTCGTCCTCCCCTGCCAGCAGCAGGACCCCGTCGAGCTGGCGGGCCCGGACGAGCAGCTCGCGGGCGCGCTGCGGGTAGCCGCCCGGCAACTGCTCGTCGTCGATACCGCCGCGTGCCTCACGACGCAGGTCGGCCAGGGCGTCCGTCAGCTCCGGCCGCCACCGCGCGACGTCCAGAGTGCGCAGGACGCCTGCGCACTCGAGCAGCCCCCGGCGCAGATCGTGCTCCGCGTCGTGCAGGAACGGCCCCGGGTCCGGGCCGGAGGCCAGCACGTCGTAGGCCGTCCAGGTCACCGTTGTCACCGTGCCGTCGAAGGGCGATTCGTGGACCGACAGGGTCGGCACGAGGCCGTAGCCGCCGCCGTCCGCCCGCAACGCCAGCACGCCCTCGCCGGCCGCGAGCGCCGCCGCCGTGAACGGTCCGGGCCGGGGCAGCCCGAGGGCGTCGCCCGGGGCGGGCAGGACCAGCCGCAGCCGTGGCACACCGTCGGCGCGCAGCCGTCCGACGGCGCGCTCCAGCGGCAGGCTCCCCGCCGCCAGGCCGTGCACGAGATGCCCGCCGTCGTAGGCACTCACCCGCTCGACGAGCTCCTGGAGCGCGGCCTGACCGGCCAGCCACGCGTTGCCCCAGGCGGTCAGCAGCGCGCTGCGAGGGGGGCTGCCCGTGACGGTCGACACGAGCCCCGAGGCTACCGGGCCCGGGCCGGCCCAACGTCTAGCGTCTGTGCGTGCGCAGTCACCGATACGACCCGTCGAGCGTGACCGCCCGACCGCCCCGGAGCGTCGTGCCGACGGTGCCGGCCGACGCCGGTCTCGTGGTCGAGGAGGCGACCAGTGGCTGGTGCGGCGCGGTCGTCGAGGTCGACCAGGCGCGCGTCAGCCTGGAGGACCGCCACGGGAAGGTGCGCGTCTTTCCTTTGCAGACAGCGGGATTCCTGCTCGAGGGTCGGCCGGTGACGCTGTCCCGACCGGTACGGGAGGTGGCTGGCCCTCCGCGGCGCACCGCCTCGGGGTCGGTCCCGGTCCCCGGGCGCCCCGCGCAGGTGGCGAAGGCCAGCCGGATCTGGGTCGAGGGCAGCCACGACGCCGAGCTGGTCGAACGGGTCTGGGGCGACGACCTGCGGCTGGAGGGCGTGGTGGTCGAGCCACTGGACGGTGTCGACGACCTTGCGGACCACATCTGGGCCTTCCGCCCCGCCCCGCAGCGTCGGCTCGGGGTGCTCGTGGACCACCTCGTGCCGGGCAGCAAGGAGAGCCGCATCGTGGCGACGGTGCGCGACCCGTACGTGCTGGTGACCGGCCATCCCTACGTGGACGTCTGGCAGGCGGTGAAGCCCGGCGCCGTCGGCCTTCCCGCCTGGCCGGTCGTGCCGCCCGGCCGGCCTTGGAAGGAGGGGGTCTGCGCCGCGCTCGGCTGGGGCGAGAGCTGGCAGGGCTGGCGTCGGGTGCTGGCCGCGGTGCAGGACTACACCGACCTCGAGGTGCCCCTGTTGCGATCGGTCGAGATGCTGATCGACTTCGTCACGGCCGACTGAGTGAGCTCCCCCTCGGGGTCGCGCGAGTCGGGCCGGCGGCTACGGGCCTGGCAGGTCGAGGCGCTGGCTGCCTACCGGGCCGCAGCCGGCAGCGACTTCCTGCTCACCGCGACCCCCGGCTCGGGAAAGACGGCGTTCGCGCTCCAGCTCGCCGTCGAGCTGGTCGAGTCCCGTCAGGTCAACCGGGTGATCGTCGTCGCCCCCACCGACCACCTGCGCACCCAGTGGGCGCAGGCCGCCCTCGACGCCGGCATCCTGCTCGACCCGACCCTGACGAACACCGGCCGGCTCCGTCCGGACGTCCTCGGCTACGTCACGACCTACGCCCAGGTCGCCGCGCGGCCGGCCGTGCACCGGAGCCGGACCGAGCACACCCGCCGTACGCTCGTCGTCCTCGACGAGATCCATCACGCGGGGGACGGGCTGTCCTGGGGTGAGGCGGTCGCCGAGGCCTTTGAGCCAGCCCGCAGACGGCTCGCCCTGACCGGCACGCCCTTTCGCACCCGAGCCGACGAGCGGATCCCGTTCGTGCGCTACGAGCCGGACGGCGACGGAGACCTCGCGAGCGTGGCGGACTACGCCTACGGCTACCGGCAGGCGCTCGCCGACGGGGTGGTGCGGCCGGTCGTGTTCGCCGCCTACACCGGGGTCTCCCGCTGGCGCAACAGCGCGGGCGAGGTCGTCGCCGCCTCGCTGACGGGCGACTCGACGCGAGCCGTCGAGGCCACCGCCTGGCGCACGGCGCTGGACCCGGGCGGGCAATGGGTGCCGCACGTCATCGCCGCCATGGACGAGCGGCTCACCCACCTGCGGGCGGCCGGGATGCCGGACGCCGCCGCTCTGGTGCTCGCCAGCGACCAGGACGACGCCCGCGCCTACGCCGAGATCGTGCAGCGCGTGACGGGCACGGCGCCGGCCCTGATCCTGTCCGACGACCCCAAGGCTTCGCAGCGGATCTCGGCCTTCACCACCGGCACCGAGCGCTTCGCGGTGTGCGTGCGGATGATCAGCGAGGGGGTCGACGTGCCGCGGGCGGCGTGCCTGGCCTGGATGACGTCCTACCGGACCCCGCTGTTCTTCGCCCAGGCGGTCGGCCGGGTCGTGCGCGCCCGCCGCCCGGGCGAGTCCGCGACGGTGTTCCTGCCGGCGGTGCGCCCGCTGCTGGCGCTGGCCGCGGAGATCGAGACCGAGCGCAACCACGTGCTGCCCGCACCTGAGCCGGGGGAGGAACTCGGCGATCCGCTCCTGCCGGAGCCGGGCGCCGAACGGCCCGTCGACAGCTGGCAGGCGCTGGGCGCCGACGCGGAGTTCGCCCATGTGCTGCACGGCGGGCGCGCGGTCACCGCGGCCCTCGACATCGCCGCACTCAATCCCGAGGACGAGGAGTTCCTCGGGCTGCCCGGCCTGCTGTCGGCAGAGCAGACCGCCACGGTGCTGTTCCGGCGCGACGAGAACCACCGCCGACGGGCGTCCATCAGCCGCGCCGACGACGCTTCGACAGAGCGCGAAGCAGCCACGCCCGACGCACTGTCATGGCGAGCGGCGGGGGATCTGCGCCGCGAGATCCACAGCCTGGTAGGCCAGCTCGCCGCGCGCACCAGCGTGAAACACGGCATCGTGCACGGTCGGGTGCGCACGGCCGTGCCCGGGCCGCCATCCGCGGCGGCTCCGGTGGACGTGCTCAGTGCCCGTCGCGACTGGTTGCTCGAGCAGACCGGTGGCTGACGGTCGCGATCAGTGCGCGTCGTCCATGATCTTGCCGGTCACCCCGAGCGCGATGCCGGCGATGCCGGCCACCACGCCGAGCACCGCCAGCGGGAGGTTCTGGAACACCATTGCGAAGCCCAGCAGGACACTGGACAGGACCAGAGTCAGCACCGTGACCCACGAGCGCGTCTGGTGCTTGTGAGCGGTGTGGGCCATCGAGGTGTCGCCGAGATCGGCCATCGGGTTCCTTCGGGAGCGCGGGATGTGACGTCGTCAGCCTAGCGGCGCGACGCTCACCAGGCCGAGGCCACCAGCTCGGCCAGCAGCTGGTCGGGGTCGCGGTCCCAGCCCCGCGACCGGAACCACGCGCAGACGTTGCGGCAGTCCCTCGAGAGGAAGTGCATCCCCTGCGGGTTGGCCACGATGTCGACGGCCTGCGGCACGTCGATGATCACGAGCCGGTCGCCGGCGGCGAGCAGGTTGTACGCCGACAGGTCGCCGTGGGTGATGCCCATGCCGGCCATGACCCCCATGGCATGCGTGAGCTGCTCCCAGTACGACGCGAGGCGGACCGGATCGGGCCGGGTCTGCGCCAGCCGGGGTGCCGCCGTCCCGTCCGCCACCGTGATCAGCTCCAGCAGGAGCTCGGTGCCGTCCAGCTGGACCGGGTAGGGGACGGGCAGCCCCGCGGTCCACAGCCGTCCGAGGTGCTCGAACTCCGCGAACGCCCACTGCCGGGCCTGCACCGCGCGCCCCCACGCGGTGCCCTTCGAGGCCGCCCGCCGGTCGCGGCTGTTGCGCATCCGGCGCCCGTCCGTATAGCCCGAGTCGCGGTGGAAGAGCCGGTGGTCGTGGTCGCGGTAGCGCTTGGCGGCCAGCACACAGGACCGCTCTGCGGTGCCGCGTTCGAGCAGGAAGACGTCCGCCTCCTTGCCGGTCTTGAGCACCCCCAGGTCGGTGTCGACCGCTGCATCGGCCGTGATCAGCCAGTCCGGCCAGGGCTGCGGGCCGGCCAGCACACCGATGTCGTCCCAGGTGGACCAGCGTTGCCCGGTCAGCAGGGGGTCGGGTGGGACGCCGGCAGCGCAGGCGCTGGGCGACGCGGGACATAGTGGTTCTGGTAAGGGGCGGTTCGACATGAGAGGGGGGATCTCCTGGAGCGAGAGGGACGTGCGAACGGTGGCGACAGCCAGGACGCGTACGACATGTCAGCTCCCTCCTGTGGGCCGGGCCTGCCGGTGAGACCCCTCGCCGCGAAGGCTCCACCCGATCCGGTGCGCCGGGCAAGTGCTTTTCGGTCTCCCCCATGAGCCCCGAGCAGGTCGAGGACCCCGCCGATCCGCGGGTGGCGGACTTCGTGGGGCTGACCGACGGCGCGCGGCGGATGCGCCACGAGGCCGGCGCCGGCTTCTTCATCGCCGAGGGGGAGAAGGTCATCGCCCGCACGGCCGCCGCCGGCTATCCCGCCCGGTCGCTGCTGCTCTCGCCGCAGCGGCTCGCCGACCTGAGCCCGGCTGTCGCCGCCCTGACCTGCCCCGTCTACGTCGCGTCGTACGACGTCCTGCAGGCCGTCACCGGGTTCCACGTGCACCGGGGGGCGCTGGCGTCCTTCGGGCGCCTCCCGCTGCGCACCGCCGCGGAGGTGCTGGCCGGTTCCCGCCGGGTGGTGGTGATGGAGGCCGTGACGAACCACACCAATCTTGGTGCGGTCTTCCGCAGCGCTGCGGCGCTGGGCATGGACGCGGTCCTGCTGAGCCCCACCTCCTGCGACCCCCTCTACCGCCGGACGGTGAGAGTGTCAATGGGACAGGTGTTCTCGGTGCCCTACGCCTATCTCGAGCGATGGCCGGAAGGCATCGAAGACGTACGCACCGCCGGTTTCCGCGTCCTGGCGCTCACCCCCGACGCGGCGGCGACCGACCTCGACGCGGTCCGACTGCGACCTGAGGAGAAGGTGGCGCTGCTGTTCGGGGCGGAGGGCCCGGGCCTGAGCGCCGCGGTGCTGGCCGCCAGCGATGATCGGGTGCGCATCCCCATGGCGGCCGGCGTCGACTCGCTGAACGTCGGTGCCGCGGCGGCGGTCGCCTGCTGGGTGCTCGGACGCCGACCATGATGGCGCTGGACCGGTCGGACACGGCAGGATGCGCGCCATGACCCGACTGCTGCTTCTGCTCACCGCACTCACGCTCGCCCTGTCGGCGTGCGGTGGCGGTGATCCCAAAGAGGACTTCGTCAAAGACGCCACCGCGATCTGCCGGCAGGCCCGCACCGACGTCGCGGCGATACCCGCACCGACGAGCGCGGCCGCGTTCGCCTCGTTCGCCGAGCAGCTCGTGGCCATCGGGACGCGGGCCCAGAAGGACCTGGCCGCCCTCACCCCACCCGAGCAGGACCGGGCCGAGCTGCAGACCAAGGTGCTGGACCCGTTCGCGGTGCTGGTCGAGGAGGGCCGCGTCTTCACCGACAAGCTCAAGGCGGCGGGCTCGGACGGGGCCAAGATCTCTGCCCTGATCAACGAACGCCCCACCACCGACAACATCGACCTGGAGTACCTGCGGGCCTACGGTCTGCCCGACTGCGCCGACTCGCTCAAGTTCGGCTGAGCCGATGCCGCAGTAAGTCCACAGGCCGCACGGATCACCCGAGGGCGAGCGGCACCAGGAGGCCGACCAACGGCAGGCAGAGCACCAGTCCGGTCGCGAGCAGCACCGCTGCCCGCCCCGTGCCACCGAGGCCCGCAGGCGGCTGGACGAGTCGTTGCGCCCGCAGCAGCACGCCGTCCCCGGTCGCGCCGAGGCCACCCTCGGGGACCTGCGCGGCGCCCACCCGGTAGAGCGCTCGCGCGAGCACCTCTCGCGGGTGCCGACGCACCGCACGGTCGTCGGCCAGCATCTCGATCAGCAGCGCCACCTCCCCCTTCGCCACCAGCACGCCGGGCAGCCAGGGGAAGGTCGCTCCGAGAGCGAGGAAGGGCAGCACCACGAGATCGTGTCGCTGCTCGACGTGGGCCTGCTCGTGTGCGAGCACGGCCCGGACCTCGTCTTCGCGCAGCAGTTCGAGCACCCCGCGGGTCAGCACGACCCGCGGGCGCAGGCCGGGCAGGCAGTAGGCCAGCGGCACGTCGTGGTCGACGACACTGGTACGCGCCAGCAGCGGATTACGGGTGGCGACGAGATCGACGAGGACGCGGTTGCGGTGGCGGGCGCGCAGCGTGCGTACGGTGGAAAGCACCAGCACGGACAGCAGGCGGAGCAGCAGCGCGAGGGCGACGAGGCCGGCGACGAGCGACCACCAGGGCAGCGAAGATGTGAAGCTCAGCGAGCGCAGCGCCTCGGCATGGGTGTCGCCCGCAGGGGCCAGCGCCACCGTCACGGACGTCTCGATGGCCATCAGCCCACCGGCGAGCCCCAGCGACTGCCAGAGCAGCAGGGCGTACGCCGGCGCGCGTTGCGGCCAGGTGGCCCCGGCCAGGCGGGCGGGGACCGTCCCGGCGAGCAGCACCAGGCACAGCCCGAGGGCCGACGCCGCCACGAGCACGGACTACTCCAGGTCTTCGAGTGCCCGGCGCAGGGCCTGCGCCTCAGCCGGGCTCACCGACCGGGCGAAGTGCTGCAGGGCTGCCTCCCGGTCCTGGGCCTCGCCCAGCGCCTGCCGCATCAGCACGGCGATGTGGTCCTCACGGGAGGCGACCGCGGTGTAGGTGTGTGCCCGGCCTCGCCGGTCCCGGCGCAGCAGACCCTTGCGCTCGAGCCGGGTGAGCACCGTCAGCCAGGTGGTGTAGGCGAGCCCGCGGTCGGCCAGCCGCTCGGCGACCTGCCGGCCGGTCACCGGCCCGCTCTCCCAGGCAACCTGCATCGCGGCGCGCTCGAGATCGCCCAGCGAGGTCACGAACGACATACTACCCTCGGTAGAAGTTCTACGTCTTGTAGGAGATGCTGACGCCGAGCCCGGTCGCGGCTCGACGACGCGAGGAGGGATCGTGCCCGACCTGCTCGGCACCGCTCGCCCACCCGGCGCCCAGGTCTGGCGCTGGGACTGGCAGCTTGCTGCCCGCTGCCGGGGGCGCGACGAGCTGTTCTTCCATCCCCACGGTGAGCGTGAGCCGCTGCGCAGCGAGCGGGAGGCCGCGGCCAAGCAGGTCTGCTCCTCCTGCCCGGTACGGCGCGAGTGCCAGCAGCACGCCCTCGAGGCCCAGGAGCCGTACGGACTGTGGGGTGGGCTGTCCGAAGCCGAGCGTGAGGTCCTGGTGCACGGCCCGCGCCCGCCCCGCAAGCGCTGAGCCCACCACCCCGGCTCTGAACTCACAGGGCCTTCACCCGGTCGATGGCATGGTGATCGGGGCAGTGGTGGTGCAGGTGGCGGAAACGGAGAGCGGGATGACGAGCAGGCTCGAGGACGCCGGCATCCATCTCGAGCGGGCCATGTTCGAGGTGAAGAAGGTCGTCGTCGGCCAGGACCGCATGGTCGAACGCATGGTCGTGGCCCTGCTGGCCCGCGGGCACTGCCTGCTCGAAGGGGTGCCGGGGGTCGCCAAGAGCTTGGCGGTCGAGACCCTCGCGACCGTCGTCGGTGGGTCGTCGGTGCGGCTGCAGTTCACCCCCGATCTCGTGCCGAGCGACATCGTGGGCACCCGCATCTACCGCGCCTCACAGGAGGCGTTCGACGTCGAACTCGGCCCGGTCTTCGCCAATCTGGTCCTCGCCGACGAGATCAACCGCGCCCCCGCGAAGGTGCAGAGCGCGCTGCTCGAGGTGATGGCCGAGGGGCAGGTCTCGATCGGCGGCACCACCTATCCGCTCCCGACACCGTTCCTGGTGCTGGCCACGCAGAACCCGATCGAGTCCGAGGGCGTCTACCCGCTGCCGGAAGCACAACGCGACCGGTTCCTCATGAAGATCGAGGTCGGTCACCCGTCGATGTCGGAGGAGATGGAGATCGTCCGGCGGATGGCGGTCCACCCGCCGCACGCCGAGCAGGTCCTGTCCCTCGATGAGCTGGTGGCGCTCCAGGCCGCTGTCGACACGGTCTTCCTGCACCACGCCGTGGGGGAGTACGCCGTCCGTCTCGTCATGGCGACCCGTGAGCCGGAGCGCTGGGGGCTGCCCGGGCTGCGCCCGCTGATGGCCCACGGAGCCTCCCCGCGCGGCAGCCTCGGGCTGGTGCGGGGCGCCAAGGCGCTCGCGGTCCTGCGCGGTCGCGACTACGTGCTGCCGGTCGACGTGGCCGACCTCGCCGTCGACGTGCTCGCCCACCGCCTGGTCCTCACCTACGAGGCGCTCGCCGACGAGGTGCCGGCCAGCCGCATCGTCACCCAGGTGCTGGAGAAGATCGAGCCACCACAGGTGGCGCCGTCCCAGCACTTCTCGCAGCATCCGACGAACGACACCGTCCGCTTCACCAAGCCAGGCGACGGCGGCTCAGGCGCCGGCAGTCAGGGCGTGGCGTGAGGCGGGGGGCGCCGACGACGCTCCCCGCCACGCCGACGGCGTCCGCCGCGTCCGTGCGGCGGCTGCAGCTGCAGGTCTCCACCCGGTTGGACGGCCTGCTGCACGGCGACCATCTCGGCTACCTGCCCGGTCCGGGGACCGAGCCCGCCGAGGCCCGCGCCTACGCGCCGGGTGACGACGTACGCCGGATGGACTGGGCCGTCACCGCGCGCACCGGTGACCCGCACGTGCGGGACGCCGTCGCCGAGCGGGAGCTCGAGACGACGCTGCTCGTGGACCTGACCGCATCCATGAGCTTCGGCACTGCCCGCTCGGAGAAGCGTGAGGTCGCCGTCGCACTGGCTGCCGCCGTAGCGCACCTCGCGGCCGGTCCCGGCGACCGGCTGGCGGCGGTGGTGCTGTCCGATGGTCTGCGGCGACTGCCGGCCCGCCCGGGACGCCAGGCGGCGCTGGCCCTGCTGCACGTGCTGCACACCAGTCGACCCGGCGACGGCACCGGACCATCGCTCGCCGACGGGATCGCTGCCCTCATCCATCCGCCCCGACGTCGGGGGCTTGTCGTGGTCGTGTCCGACCTGCTCGACGGCTCCGGCGGCGGTCCGAACTCCTGGGCCTGGCCGCTGCGCCTGCTTGCACGGCGGCATGACGTGGTCGTCGTCGAGGTTCTCGACCCGCGCGAGCTCGAGCTGCCCGCGCTCGGCGTGCTCCGGCTCGTCGACCCGGAGTCCGGGCGCCACCTGGAGGTGCAGACCTCCGACCGGCGCGTACGCGACCGCTATGCCGAAGCGGCCCGCGCCCGGCGCGCGGGTCACGCCGATGCCGTCCGGCAGGCCGGCGCCGGACATCTCGTGCTGCGCACCGACCGGGACTGGCTGCCTGAGCTCGCCGGGTTCCTGGCCCGACGCCGTCGGCTGCGTGCGGCCGGCCGCCGGGCAGGTCGCTGATGTCCTTTCTCGCACCGGAGCGGCTGTGGCTCCTGGTCCTCGTCGCGGCGTTGCTGGTCGCCTATGTCGTGCTGCAGCGGCGCAAGCCGGCGTTCGCGGTCCGCTTCACCGAGCTGGACCTGCTGGCCTCGGTCGTGCGGCGCAGCCCGAGCTGGCGGCGGCACCTGCCGGCGGCGGTCCTGCTGTTGGCCCTTGTCGCGCTCACCGCTGCGTTCGCCCGCCCCGAGGCCGACGTCGAGGTGCCGCGCGAGCGGGCCACGGTCATCGTCGCGCTCGACGTCTCCATTTCGATGCGAGCCACCGATGTGACGCCGGACCGCATCTCGTCGGCCAAGACGGCCGCGACCGAGTTCGTCGAGGGTCTGCCCGAGCGGTTCAACGTCGGCCTGGTCTCCTTCAGCGGATCGGCCGCGGTGGTCGTGTCACCGACCCAGGACCACGAGGCGGTGACCGCGGCGGTGCAGTCGTTGGAGCTCGGCCCGAGCACGGCGATCGGTGAGGCCGTGTTCGCCGGCCTGGCGGCGATCCGATCGGTTCCCGGCGAGGCCGACCAGGCCCCGCCACCGGCCCGGATCGTGCTGTTGAGCGACGGCACGAACACCGTCGGCCGTCCGCTGGCGGTGGCGGCCGACGCTGCCCAGGAGGCGGGGGTGCCGGTCTCGACGATCGCCTTCGGCACCCCGGAGGGCGTCGTGGTCGTGCAGGGCGAGCGCATCGAGGTGCCTGTCGACGGGCCGTCCCTCGACCGCCTCGCGCGATCCACCGGCGGTGCCTCCTTCACCGCCGAGAGCGGGGCCGAGCTGAGCCAGGTCTACGAGGACATCGGCAGCCAGGTCGGCACCACCACCGAGAAGCAGGAGATCACCGCGACGGTCACCGGTGTCGGCCTCGGCCTCGCGCTGCTGGCCGCCGTCGGCTCGCTGCTCTGGGGCTCGCGACTGCCCTGACCCGGCCGCGGCCCCACCGGCGCCTCCCCCTCCGATCTCGGTGCCACCCCCGGCCGGCGCGAGCTCACGGCCGGCACCGAGAACGGCTGGAGCCGAGCGGCCGGGTGGGTCTGACAGGGTGACCCCGTGCACATCTCGGCGAAGGCGGACTATGCGGTCCGCGCCGCCATCCACCTGGCCTCGGTGTCGGAGGGTCCGACCACGAGCGAGGCCATCGCCACGGCACAGGACATCCCCGCCAAGTTCCTGGAGGCGATCATGACCAGTCTCAAGGCGGGCGGGATCGTCCGCAGCCAGCTCGGCCCGTCCGGCGGCTTCTGGCTCCGTCGCCCGGCCGACGCCATCACCGTCGCGGACGTCATCCGCGCCGTCGACGGCCCGCTCGCCTCCGTGCGCGGGCAGCGCCCCGAGCTGGTGGTCTACTCCGGCAGTGCCAGGCCGCTCACGTCCGTCTGGTTGGCCGTGCGCTCCAGCCTGCGTGAGGTGCTGGAGCACGTCACCCTGGCCGACCTCGCGACCGACCAGCTGCCGGCAGCGGTGGTCCGCCGAGCCGCGCAGCCGGACGTCTGGCACACGGCGCAGACGCCGATCTCCTAGTGACCGACTAGGAGATCGGCGGCTCGTGTGGCAGGCTTGCCGACGTGACCGCCCACGACCTCATGCTGGACCCGTTCTGGGTCGGTCGTCGCGCGGACGCCTTCGACGAGACCTGTTGACCCTGCCGCGTCCCTGACGCCCTCCGGTCACCGTCCCGTCGCCTCCAGGAGAAGCACGCCCCGTGAGCCGTTCTGCCCGTACGATCGCGGTCGTCCTTGCGCTGATCGCCCTCACCGCCGGCTGTGCGACGACCAGCACCTCGCGAGCCGCGCCCACCGCGATCCCCACCACCGGCGGTTCTGCCGCAGCCGAACTCCGGCTCGGCTACTTCCCGAACATCACGCACGCGACGGCGGTGTACGGCGCAGCGGCAGGGGTCTTCGAGCAGGCGCTCGGCAGCACCACGTTGACGGCGCAGACCTTCAACGCCGGTCCCGCCGCGGTGGAGGCGCTGTTCGCTGGTGCGCTCGACGCGGCCTACCTCGGCCCGAATCCCACTGTCAACGCATTCGTGAAGAGCCAGGGGCAGGCGATCCGCATCGTCGCGGGAGCCACGAGCGCAGGCGCGTCGCTGGTCGTGCGGCCCGGCATCACCGACGTCGCTGACCTGCGAGGAAAGCGGATTGCCACCCCTCAGACCGGAGGCACGCAGGACATCGCCCTGCGTCATCACCTGAAGCGCAACGGCTTCACGGTCGACACGACGGGGGCGGGCGACGTCACCATCCTCGCCCAGGACAACCCGGTCACCCTGACCGCTTTCCAGGCCGGGGCGATCGACGGTGCATGGGTGCCCGAGCCATGGGCCTCCCGGCTGGTGCTGGAGGGCGGCGGCACGGTGCTCGTCGACGAGCGCGACCTGTGGCCAGGGGGCGACTTCGTGACGACCCAGTTGATCGTGCGCACCGACTACCTGCGGAACCACCCCGAGACGGTACGCCGGCTCGTCGCCGGTTCGGTCGAGGCCAACCGGCAGATCTCGGCCGACCCGAAGAACGCCAAGCGGGTCCTCAACGCCGCGCTGGACACGTTGACCGGGGAGCCTCTGTCGGTGCCGGTTCTCGAACGGGCTTTCGCGCAGATCCGCCCGACGGACGACCCGATCGCCGGCTCGCTGGCCACCTCGGCACAGCACGCCTTCGACACCGGTCTGGTGAAGCGGGCCGAACTGACCGGGATCTACGACCTCGGCTTGCTCCGCGAGGTGCTGGGCCGCGACATCGACGACGCCGGACTGGGAGCACTCGGATGACCCTGCACGCCCTGGAGTCCGACCTGACGACCGGGACGGCGGCCGTACGCCTGACGGGTGTCAGCAAGCGCTTCGGCAACGGGCCGACCGTGCTGGACGACGTGAGCCTGGCGGTGCAACCGGGCGAGTTCGTCTGTCTGCTGGGCGCTTCCGGATGTGGGAAGTCGACGCTGCTGAACCTGGTGGCCGGGCTCGATGCGCCGACCTCGGGCACCGTCGACCTGCCGGACGGGCGGGCCGCCCTGATGTTCCAGGAGGCGGCGTTGCTGCCCTGGCTGACCGCAGCGCAGAACGTCGAGCTGGCGCTTCGGCTGCGTGGGATCGGCAAGAGCGAGCGACGGGCTCGAGCCGCCGAGCTGCTCGAGCTGGTCCGGCTGCGCGACGCCGGCGGCAAGCGCGTGCACGAGCTGTCCGGCGGCATGCGGCAGCGGGTCGCGATGGCGCGCGCGCTCGCGCAGGAGACCGGTGTGCTGCTGATGGACGAGCCGTTCGCGGCGCTCGACGCCATCACCCGCGACGTCCTGCACGAGGAGCTGGTACGCCTGCGCGCCTCGCAGAGCCTGACCGTGCTGTTCGTGACCCACAACGTGCGTGAGGCCGTACGTCTCGGCGACCGGGTGGTGCTGCTGTCCTCGCGGCCGGGCCGGATCGCGAAGGAGTATGCCGTGGACATCCCGCAGCCGCGCCGGATCGAGTCGCCCGACGTCGCGCGGCTGTCGGTCACCATCACCGAGGACCTGCGCGCCGAGATCCGCCGACACGGCGGCCAGTCGTGACGGTGCTGCAGAACGACGACCTGGCCTCGCTCGAGGCCGGCCTCGATGCGCTGGAGACCACCGAGGTCGCGCGCGTCCCGCGCTGGCGCCGGCTGCTGTTCGCCTTCTGGCCACCAGCCGTGGCGGTGGGGTTGTTCCTGCTGCTGTGGGAGCTGGTCTACCGCGCGGGCGTTCAGCCGACGTACGCCCTGCCCTCGCCAGCCGACGTAGGCCTGGTGCTGCTCGCGCAGCTGCGTGACGGGACGCTGATCGAGGCAGTCGGCACGAGCGTCGAACGCGGCGGGCTGGGCTTCGTCGTCTCGGTGGCGGTCGGCACGCCGCTGGGGCTGCTGGTCGGGCGGGTGCGCGCCGTACGCCGCGGGATCGGGCCGCTGCTGTCCGGTCTGCAGAGCCTGCCCTCGATCGCCTGGGTGCCGGCCGCCATCATCTTCTTCGGCCTCGGCGAGGCGGCCATCTACGCGGTGGTGCTGCTCGGCGCCGTCCCGTCCATCGCCAACGGGATGGTGTCCGGCATCGACCAGGTGCCGCCGCTGTTCCTGCGCGTCGGCCGGGTGCTGGGCGCCCGCGGCCTGGCATCCGCGCGCCACGTCCTGCTGCCGGCGGTGCTGCCCGCCTATCTCGGCGGGTTGCGTCAGGGCTGGGCCTTCTCGTGGCGATCGCTCATGGCCGCCGAGCTGATCGTGCGCTCGCCGGAGCTCGGCGTGGGGCTCGGCCAGCTGCTCGACCAGGGCCGGCTGCTCAGCGACATGAGCCTGGTCTTCGCAGGCATCCTCGGCATCCTGGTGGTCGGGATCGCCGTCGAACTGTGCCTGTTCGCCCCGCTGGAACGGCGGGTGTTGAAGCGGCGGGGGCTTCTGGTCACCTCCTGACCCCCGGCGTTGATCAACGGATAGCGTGGCTCGGCGGGTCGACCTACACGTCGAGAATGTCGAGCCGGCGGACAACTCCTGCGGCGAGCGCCTCGAGATGGGAGCGGTTGCTCGTGACGACGGCGTCGTGCCGACGCAGTGCTCCTTCGCAGACCGTGGCATCCGTGGCCTCGACGGCAACGGCGCACCGAGCGAGCAACCGTCCGGAGGCACGAGCGGTTACCTCGTCCAGCGGCTCGATCACACAGCCTCTGAGGGCTCTTGCCATGTCCACCTCGCCGCGCCAGGCTTCGACCAGAGCCGCGGCTGGCACGGTCGGGGGCCTACCGCGCTCGAGCGTCCGCCGGTGCAGCGCCCACATCCGCCGGTCGCCACGTCCTGCGGCGATCAGTGCCCCGGTGTCGTAGGTCAGCGTGGTCACCCTCACCTCGGCCGGGTCGCCGAGTGCCCGTCGAGGATGCCGTCGGCGGCGGCGAGCTCTTCCACGGTGAGCTCGCCGTGTTCTGCTTCCCATTCGTCAACGGCACGCAGGCCGCGACGGACAAGCAGCCACTGCCTCGCCGCCTCGGTGAGCGCCGCCGACACCCCTACGCCTTCCGCGCGGGCCTCCTCGGCGACAGCCGCGAAAACATCGGCTGGAAAGGACAGGCTGCGCTTCACGACGGAGGCCATGTGGTCACGGTACTACCGCGGTCCCACTACGGCCCGATTCCTGTGGCTGTACGGGTGGCGCGCCTCGCGATCAGGGCTGTGGAACACGCCGGCAGGCCCTGGCCAGGACCGACGAGGCGGACGAGGCGGCAGCCTGCCGGAACGGTTCCGGCAACGACACGGCGCGGCCCTGCTCGACGGCGAGCTGTGCGAGCAGGTCGACGAACAGATGGGCGTCCTTCCGGTCCGGCAGCACCGGCAAAGCGGCGACGAGGGCGTCGAGCACAGCGGTGGCCGCGCGTAGATCGGTGCGGGCCGCCTCGTGAAAACCCGGCGCGACGCGGGAGCCGACGACGACGTCGGCGGTCAGCAGGGCGGCGAGCGTGTCGCCGAGGACCGGACCGTCGAGCAGATCGCGGCCGGCGAGATCCAGCAGGGCGTCGACGGCTCGGGTGCGCTCGACGCCGTTCTTGGCCGCAAGGCCCAGCAGCAGCGCCGAGCAGGTCGGGCGGCCGGTGCGTTGCCGGCTGGCCGCGAGCGCATCGAGCAGCGGCTCGGTCCCGGAGCGGTTCTTGGCCAGGCCCCGGTTGAGGCGCGCGTGAGCGTGCGCGGCCAGCAGGTCCGGGTGGTGGGGGAGCAGCAGCGGCCACAAGGCGGCGACCTGATCGAAGCGGCTGGCGTAGTCCCCGTCCGCGGCTTCCCCGGCGAGGCTGGGCAGCGGGTCGCGACGGTCGAGCACGGCACGTACGGCGTCGTCGGCCTTCCCGCGCGGCGAGGCCCGGTCCTGCCAGGTCGCGGCCCGCTCGTAGGCGCTCCAGTCCGTGTCCTTGCTCCGGCCGACGACGAGCTCCCAGCAGGGCGCGTAGCTCCGGAGCACCCC
>JBBSKF010000049.1:0-21280 GCA_038256525.1 Mycobacteriales bacterium
CGCCGAAGGAGTTCTCATGCACCTGCGCGCACCCGCTCGCGTCACGAACTCCGGCGACGCCGGCTTCAGCCTGGTCGAGGCCGTGGTGGCGCTGACCATCGCGACCGCCATCTTCACGGCGCTGGCCTTCTCGCTCGTCGGAGGGGCCAAGGCAGGCTTGCTCGCCCAGCAGAACCAGCAGGCCGGCGACGTGCTCAACCAGGCTGTGGAGAATGCCAGGGCGCTGTCCTACGAGGGGCTTGCGCTGCAAACGAGTGACCTGAACGTCGGCGAAGCCACGGATGCCAGCCGGACGCCGGCGCTGTCGGCCGGTTCGTACAACCCCACCAACGACACGACGAGTGGCGTTGGCACCGAGCCGCTGGTTGCGCCCGACCCCAACGGCGAGCTGTCCCCGCATGTCACGCAGGTCGTCCAGAACGGCGGCACCTTCACGGTCCGCCGCTACGTCACGGTGCCCGCGGATGCCTCGACAGCGGTCTACAAGCGGCTCACGGTCGTCGTCGACTGGACCAGCCTCGGCAAGAAGCGGACCCGCACCTACTCGACGCTCATCGCCTCGACGAAGCGCGGCCTGCCGTTGCCCGACTTCAAGTTCACCAACGCGTCGTCACTCGGCCAGTGCCGCAACCCGGGAAGCGTCGCGGCCTACGCCTTCACCCTGAAGAACAACGGGGCACGAGACGGCTGGATCGTCTCCACCACGCCGACGAGCCCGGCATGGAGCTACTTCGACGACTCGAACGGCAACGGCAGCTACGACGTGGCTACGGACGCAGCGCTGAGCAGCTCCCCGACCACCGGCCTGCTGGAGCCGACGACGTCGAAGACGTTCTTCGGGGTCCTGCAGCTCCTTCCGGCTGCCGCCCAACCTGCTCCCTATGCATTGAGCACGACGTTCCGGGCCACGTCTGCCGCCCAGCCCAGCTACTTCCAGGAGCTGACCGCGACGACAACGGTTCAGGACGATGCCTGCGGCGCCGCCGCGACGCCGACGCCGACGGCCAGCCCGATGCCGAGCCCGTCCCCCACGGCCGCGCCTCCAACGGCTCCGACCCAGCCGGCGCCCTCGTGTGCCTCCCTCACCGGTGCGGCAAGCACGAGCGCGCCGAGCGGGACGATGGTCCGCTACTACCCGAGAAACCCCAACCAGCCGGGCAACACGACGGCTGCCCTCGACATGCCGATCACCCGGGACACCGGCTCGCCGCCGGCCGCTTCAGATCTGTTCAACTACTCAACGGACCTGCACACGGCGGCTGGACGGTATCTGGGCGCCGGCTCGGCGACCTGGGCCTACGGCATGCCGGCCAACTCCGTCTTCAAGGGCGATGGGGAGGTGACGATCTGGGCCGCACCGGCGGATGGATCTCTCACGGCGCGTCCCAGCTTCGCGGTCACCTTGGACCTGCTCAGCTCCGCGGGCACGTTCGTCAGCACCCTCGACACGCAGACCTATGACACTCCGAGCACCGGCTGGGGCTGCGCGGGCCTGCGCCCGGTGTCCTTCGCTCTCGACGACATCGCGAACGACACCGCAGTCCTCAAGGACCAAAAGCTCCGGCTGACGGTTCGGGTGACCAACGGGGTGCCCGTCCGGCTCGGCTACGGCACGGCCGTGTACCCGATGACGATGACGCTGCCGTACAAGAGCGGACTGGGCTGATGTGCCGTCTGAGGTCCTGCCGGGACGACCGGGGCGTCACCCTGGTCGAGACGCTCATCGTGATGATCCTGCTGGCGATCGTGTCAACCCTCGTCACGCGGGCGGTCATCGACAGCCACAAGGTCGTACGGATCGTTGAGGACCAGACCCAAGGCCTCGCCGACGTCCGCATCGCCTCCGAGCGATTGGGCCGGGACATCCGCGAGGCTCGGTCCGTCGTGTGCAACCCAGCCGGCACTCCGGCTCCGATCGTGGCCGCGGACCCCACCTGCGAGGACCATCTGCAGCTGTGGATCGACTACGACTCCGACTACGCGCAGCAGGCCGACGAGACGGTCACCTGGAGTCTTGACACCAGCACCCGGCCGGATCAGTTTGACCTCGTCCGCACCGTGGGCGCCGGTGCCGGTCAGGTGCAGGCGCGAACCATTGTGATCCAGGTCGCCTTCGGCTACGACCTGCCCCCGACCGCGACGGCACCGGCCCCTGGCGCCGCACACACCACTGTCGTCAACGTCAACATGACCTACGACTCCAACACCAAGAGCGGGACGCAGAACAAGACCGTCTCGTTCACCGGCCGACTCCGGAACGTGAGCTGAACATGCGAGGAACTATGTTGACCCGGCTGCGCGGCGGTGACGACGGCATCGGACTCGTTCTGGTCCTCGGCATGGGAGCCATCCTCACCGGCTTGATGATCATCTCGACGACCACCGCCATTCGGTCGCTCTCGTCCAGCCGGGAGCACGTCAGCTTCGAGAGCGCGCTGTCAGTGGCCGACGGTGGGATCGACGTCGGCCTAGCACGCGCCCGCGTCGTCTACGTGGATGACAACGCGGACAACTACTTGATCCCAGCACCGGTGGAGTCCTCCGGGTGCAACGACACAGCGGTGGCCTGGCCGTTCGCCGCACAGCCGACGCCTGAGCAGGAGCGGACCTGGGCTCGCGCCGAGCTGGAGCGGATCGCGGACGTCACCGGCTGCCTGAAGACCGGCAAGAACGGTGAGTACGCGATCCTTAAACCAGCTGGCCGACAGGTCATCTACTCTCTTGGCTGGTCGCCTCGCCGCGATGCCGCCGAGGTCAAGCGCCGGCTGATCAAAGCGGAGTACCTGTTCACCCCCTACGCACCCGAGCACGCCATCCTCACCAGCGGCAACCTTCAACTGGACTCCAGCACGACCGTGACCAGCGCCCCGCCCAACGACCCATTGCTGGCGGCGGTGCACACCAATGGCACCATCTCGGTGACATCCGGTAATCCGACGGTCTTCGGGCCGGTGACCCAGAACGGCTCGGGACCGTCCGCCTCCAGCAACAACTTCATGGCCAATCCCACGGACACGGTCCTGGGTGCACCCAAGGAGTCGATCCCCTTCGAGGGGGCATTGGCTGTCTGGACCAGCAACCGCACCTCCAACCCGCCCGGAGGCTGGTACGACCTGTGCCCAGACGGCACCGTACGCACAGCGAATGGAGCAAGTCCCTGCGCAGGGACCACGATGGTCAACCTCAGTGCAGGTGGCAGCTTTCGGGGGTGGAG
Organism: Mycobacteriales bacterium; assembly: GCA_038256525.1. Lineage (GTDB taxonomy): Bacteria > Actinomycetota > Actinomycetes > Mycobacteriales > SCTD01 > SCTD01. The sequence goes on from JBBSKF010000049.1 coordinate 3,215, forward strand.
CGTCGACCGCTCGGGCACTGTCCCGGTCTGGTCGGGGGGGTCGGAGATCAAGGTGAACGGCTTCTCCGGGACCTATTACGTCCACCAGGGCGATGTGCTGAACCCGGCGAGCAACACCGGTTCGCCGGTCCCCAACCTGACGGTGATCGCGAGCTCCGTCGCGATGACGTGCGACAAGGTGGGCGGCAACATCACCTGGGGCTCGACCGACCCCCTTGCCCCCAGCCTCGACAATACCTGGCTCATCGCCGACCAGGATCTCAAGACCGAGTCGAACTACCAAGCGGGCAGTGCCAGCGGGGGCACCGTCATCAGCGGGTTCTTCATCGCCGGCGACCAGATGGAGATGTCCACGAGCTCCAACGGCGCGTACGGTGCCGTGATCGCCGCAGACCAGTGCGACCCTGCGTCAGGATCGCCGGTTGACGCGAACATCATCAAGAATCCGTCCATCTACTACGACCCCAACGCCCAGGCGCCCTTCACCGACGTCATCAACAACACGCTCTGGCTGGAGTACGCGGGGTGAGTCGCCTGCTAGACAAGCGCACGTGACTGCCCTTCTCGTCGGCCTCTGCGCCCTGCTCGGTCTCGCCATCGGTTCGTTCCTCAACGTGGTCATCCACCGGGTGCCGAAGGGCGAGTCGGTGGTACGCCCGCCGTCGGCCTGTCCGGGCTGCCAGGCGCCGATCCGTCCGCGCGACAACATCCCCGTCGTCGGGTGGTTGCTGCTGAGGGGGAAGTGCCGGGACTGCGGCGTGAAGATCAGTGCGCGTTACCCGATCGTCGAGCTGGCCACGGCCGTGCTGTTCGTCATCATGGCGCTGCGCTTCGGGCTCGACCCGGTGCTTCCGGCGTATCTCTACCTCGCTGCCGTCGGGCTCGCCCTCGCGGTGATCGACCTGGACTGCAAGCGGCTGCCCGACAAGCTCACGCTGCCAAGCTATCCGGTGGCCGCGGTGCTGCTCGGGGTCGCGGCCCTTGCCGGGAGCGACTCCGGTGACCCGCTGCGCGCCCTGATCGGCGGCGCAGTGATGTACGCCATCTACTTCGGGCTCTGCTTCGCCTACCCCGCCGGCATGGGCTTCGGTGACGTCAAGCTGGCCGGCGTGCTCGGCGCCTACACCGCCTGGATCGGGTGGGGGGCCTGGGCGGTCGGGCTGTTCCTCGGCTTCTTCCTCGGCGGCATCTTTGGCATCCTGCTGATCCTTGTGCGCAAGGGCGGTCGCAAGACGGCCGTGCCCTTCGGGCCGTTCATGCTGCTCGGTGTGCTGGTCGCCATCCTGGCCGGCGAGGAGATTGCGCAGGCCTACCTCGGGACCACTGGCCTCTGAACCGGTTGCCTCGCTCCCGCCAGTCTGCCTGTGGGTGTGGGCCACCTCTCGAGCTTGCGCTGGTTTGCTGGGGGATCGCCGCGGCGTGTTTCCCCAGCAGGCCACCGCGAGAAAGATCATCAGCCGGGGAGCAATCAGGCCGCCGACCGAGCAGGGCCTCTGGTCCGGGAGCAGCGCGCTGCGCGTACGAATCCCGCTCCGGGGCGAGCGTCGTCCGGCACGTACGCGCCGCGCAGCACCCGGCGGTCGGGTGCCGTCCCGACCCCGGCCCGGTCCAGGTCCGCCGGGCCGCAGCGGGGACGGCCGGGGCGTACGGGTGAGCGCCGTTTCACACTTCATTGGGCCGTACGGCGCAGACTCGGTGACTCTGTGTGCTCAAGCCTCCCGTCCGTACGGCCGATGCGTCCTTCGAACACCGGATGGGACACCACCGGGCCTCCGCGGTCGCAGGGCCGCTGTCTGAGGGGACGAGCAGTGGCAGGTCGACCAGTAGTGGGTCTGGACATCGGGACCTCCGGCGTACGCGCCGCCGAGGTCACGATGGGCAAGGGCTCGACGACGCTCGAGCGCTTTGGGCAGGTGGCGCTCCCCGTCGGCGCCGTACGTGACGGCGAGGTCGAGGACATCGCCGTCGTGGCCGGCGCGATCCGCCAGTTGTGGACGCAGGCGAAGTTCAGCTCCAAGAAGGTCGTCGTGGGGGTGGCGAACCAGAAGGTCGTCGTCCGCCAGGTCGACCTTCCCTGGCAGCCGCTGTCCGAGCTGAAGAAGTCACTGGCCTTCCAGGCACAGGACTTCATCCCGATGCCGGTGGAGCAGGCCATCCTGGACTTCCACCCGCTCGAGGAGTTCCGCAACGAGTCCGGCGGCCGAATGCTGCGGGTGCTGCTCGTGGCGGCCTCCCGCGAGATGGTCACCAGCACCCTCGCGGCCGTCGAACAGGCCGGGCTCCAGCCGACCATGGTCGACCTCACCTCGTTCGCCGTGCTGCGGTCCCAGGTGAGCTCGACCGCCGGCTTCGCCGTCGAGGCAGAGGCACTGGTCGATATCGGCGCCAGCGTCACCAACATCGTGGTCCATCAGGGTGGCGTCCCGCGCTTCGTCCGGATCCTGCTCATGGGTGGCGGGGACATCACCGATGCCGTGGCCGAACGACTCGGAGTCGAAGCCGAACAGGCAGAGTCGGTGAAGCAGACGACCGGGCTGGCGCTGGTCGCCGGCGGCGCCCAGGCGCACCCCGCGAATCGCGCCATCGAGTCGACCGGCGGGGCGTTCGTCGAGGAGGTCCGCGGGTCACTCGACTACTACCTGGCTCAAGCCGGCAGCGCTCGGATCAGCCGGGTCGTGCTGTCAGGCGGCGGGTCCCGCCTCGTTGGCTTGGTGGAGCGGCTGACCACGGCAACCCGGCTGCCGGTCGAGATCGCCCGCCCCATGTCCGCCCTGAAGATCGGCAAGACCGGCCTGTCGGACGAGCAGCTGGCATACGTCGAGCCGATGGTCACGGTGCCGGTCGGGCTCGCCCTGGGGGTGGCGTCGTGAGCGTCCTGTCCGATCACGTCCAGGAGACCAAGCCGGCTGTCGGCTCGGGCCTCCCGACGCTGCCGCGGGTCAACCTGCTGCCGCCGGAGATCGCCGAGCGGGTGCGCTTCCGGCGCATCCAGTACGGCCTCGGCGGCGGTGTGCTCGCGGCGGTCGGTGTGGTCGCGCTGCTCTACCTCGCTGCGGTCGGCAGCGTCAACGACGCCACCACCGAGCTCGAGACGGCCAACACCACCAACACGGCGCTTCGAGCCGAGACGGCCAAGTACGCCGAGGTGCAGTCGGTGTACGCGCAGGCCGCCGCCGCCCAGGCGATGCTCACCCAGGCCATGGGGGAGGAGGTCCGGTTCTCGCAGTACCTCAACGACCTCAGCCTCACCGTGCCGGAGAACGTCTGGCTGCAGAACGTCACGTTCAAGCAGGCGGACGCGCCGGCCGTGCTCGGCACGACCGAGCCGGGCATCGGCCAGGTCACCTTCACCGGCGTCGGGTTCAAGCACGACGACGTCGCGGTCTGGCTCGAGTCGCTGGCCAAGCAGAAGGGCTACACCAACCCGTACTTCACGTCCTCGACCAAGGCCTTGATCGGCACCCGCGCCACGGTGAACTTCACCAGCACCGTCACCATGACACCTGCCGCCCTGTCCGGTCGCTTCACCACTCCGGCTGGGGGCTGACATGGACAAGCTGCGGCAATGGATCGCTTTGACGGTGGCCGGTTCACTCGCCCTTCTGGCCGCCGGCTGGTTCCTGGTGATCTCACCGAAGAAGGACGAGGCCGCTGAGCTGCGGACGCAGGCGGCCGCTCAGGTCTCGGCCAACGCCATGCTCGAGACCCAGCTGCAGGTGTTGCGGGCGCAGGCCAAGGACCTGCCGCAGAAGCAGGCGGAGCTCGCCCAGGTGGCAGCCAAGATCCCGGACAACCCCTCGTTGCCCGCACTGATCCGCGCACTCACGGCCGCCAGCACGTCGGCCGGGATCGACTTCGTGTCGGTCACCCCCGGGGCGCCCGCCGCTGTCGTCGTCGCCACACCGGCAGTTCCGCAGGCACCCGAGTCGGCAACTTCCCAGACGACACCCACCGCCCCGGTGGGACCGGCCGCAGTAGGAGCCGGCGCCGCAGGACCGGCCGGCGCACTCGCCACGATCCCGGTCGCCCTGAACGTCGTCGGTGATTACTTCGACATCGCGCAGTTCGTGTCCGAGGTGGAGAACCTGCCCCGGGCCCTGCGGGTCATGGACGTCACGATGGCCCCTGGTGTGAGCCCGACGGCCCCGAAGGACAGCAAGGCCACCCCAGAGGACGGACGCTCGCTGACGACCACCATCAACGGCACCGTGTTCATGGCCGTCAACCGCCCCGCGGCGACCGCTGTGGTTGCCCCACCCGCCGCCCCGGTGAAGTAGGAGACGACGATGACCGAGTCCGCCTTCCGCTACGAGAGCTCAGCGGAGACAGAGATCTTCGCCGACGAGGCAGAAAAGGACAGCCGCCGCAATCTCGTGCTCTTCGGCGCCCTGGGCGCGGTGGTCCTGGCTGCCGGCGCATTCTTCTTCCTCGGCGGCGGAGAGGAGAACTCCGACGACCTCGCGGTCGTGCCGGGTAAGCGCGTGCCACGCGTCGAGGCACCCGTGACGCCCGCCGAGCAGGTCGTGACCCTGCCGCCCCCGGCGAACGTCCCCCTGGGACGCAATCCCTTCAAGGCGCTGTACGTCCAGCCCGTCGCCGCGCCCGTCGTGGCCAAGCCCCCCCCGCCGCCCCCGCCGCCCCCGCCGCCGCCACCCCCGGCTCCGGCTCAGGTCATCGTGGTCACCAACGGCGGTCCGCCGACCGCCTTGGCTCCGGCGCCGCCCGCGCAGAGCACCGTCACGTTCGTCGCGGTGAAGCCGGGGAACCCGCCGGTCGGCACCTTTGCGGTGGACGGCAAGGAGTTCGCCCAGAAGAAGGGCGACGTTTTCGCCGGCAAGCTGCTCCTGGTCAATCTGGTGCCACACGGCGACGGCTGGATGGCCGTGCTCCGGGTCGGGGAGAGCGCGCCCTTCGAGGTCTACCTGAAGCAACAGGTCGTCATCCCGTAGGCCCGGCCTTGTCGTCGACGCGGTCCCAGCCCTCGTGCCGGGGCCGCGTCGTTTCGTGTGGGGTCCGCGCTCAGCCACAGGGGCCGGATGCGCGATGGCATGGCTAGTGTGTGAGCAAGGAGGTCGGGGTCATGGACAACGCGGCGGGCGGCGACGAGGAGCGCTTCGCGGCGGACATCATTCGGGCCGCAAGGCGCCGGGCAGAAATGAGCCAACGGGCGCTGGCGCTGGCTGCGGGGGTGGCACCATCGGTCGTGTCGTCCTATGAGACCGGCGCTCGCCAGCCGTCGGCGAAAATGCTGTTCAGATTGGTCAGCGCGACCGGAGCGCGGCTCGGGGTCCTCGAGCCCGAAGCCCAGCTGTTTCGGCAGAAGCAGATGCTCGAGCAAGTGGTGGACATGGCGTCGGCCCTGCCGCAGCGCCCAGCGGGTGATCTGGCCTACCCCACCTTCAGGTCCCTGACCCGACGGTGAGTTCACCGCTTCTGCTCGAGCGGACCGTGGCGATCCATGAGGCACTGGAGCGGGCTGGGTTCGACCACGCGGTCGGCGGCGCGCTCGCGCTCGGCTACCACGTCGAGGAACCGCGTGCCACGAGCGACATCGACGTGAACGTGAGCGCCGATCCTGCCCGTCCGCAGGCGCTGTTCGCCTCGCTGCCGTCGGGCGTCCAATGGACCGAGGTCGACCTCGAGCGCGCCGAGCGCGATGGCCAGGTACGCCTTTTCTGGCCACGTCAACATGACGTCGGTCCACCGACTCCTGTCGATCTGTTCCTGCCGCAGCACGAATTGCACGCTGTCGTCGCAGCGCGAGCAGAGTGGGTGCCGATGCTGGACACGCGCGTGCCGATCCTTTCGGCGACAGACCTGACCATCTTCAAGTCGCTGTTCTCCCGGCCGAAGGACTGGGTCGACATCGAGGCGCTCCTGCGCTTCGGCAAGGTCGACGTACCAGACGTTCTCAGGTGGTTGTCCGACATCATCGGCAGCGACGACGAGCGGGTCAGTCGGCTGAGCGCTCTCGTGCAGGAGACGCAGCGCCCGGCGAAGGATGTCCCGGTGGCCGCTGTGCTGTTCCGGCGCAGGAAGCCGCGTCTGGGAGAATGAGCGCATGTTGCGCTGGCTGACCGCAGGGGAGTCCCACGGCCCCGCCTTGGTAGGGGTCATCGAGGGGCTGGCCGCCGGCGTGCGGATCACCACCACCGACGTGACGGACGAGATGGCCCGGCGCCGGCTGGGCCACGGACGCGGGGCGCGCATGGCCTTCGAGCGGGACGAGGTCGAGTTTCTCGGCGGCATCCGGCACGGGCTCACCCAGGGTGGCCCCATTGCCATCCGCATCGGCAACACCGAGTGGCCCAAGTGGTCCACCGTGATGGCCGCCGACCCGGTCGATCCCGAGATGCTCGAGGGCCTGGCCCGCAATGCGCCACTGACCCGCCCCCGACCTGGGCACGCCGATCTCGTCGGCATGCAGAAGTACGGATTCGACGACGCCCGCCCAGTTCTCGAGCGGGCCAGCGCCAGGGAGACCGCCGCGAGGGTCGCGCTGGGCGCGGTGGCCAAGGCCTTTCTGAGCCAGGCGTACGGCGTGCAGGTCTTCTCGCACGTCGTGCGGATCGGCCGGGTGACGGTGCCCGCGGCGGCGTCCCTACCGGTCCCGGGCGACCTGCCGACGATCGACGCCAGCCCGGTGCGGGTGTTCGACCGGGCGACGTCAGACGCCATGATTGCCGAGGTCGACGCGGTGCAGCAGGAGGGCGACACGCTCGGTGGCGTGGTGGAGGTGCTGGCCTACGGGTTGCCGCCCGGCCTCGGCAGCCATGTGCACTGGGATCGCCGGCTGGACGCCCGACTCGCCGCCGGGCTGATGGGCATCCAGGCGATCAAGGGGGTCGAGATCGGTGACGGCTTCGAGGTGGCGAGCCGGCGTGGAAGCGAGGTCATGGACGAGATCGTCCGCGGCCCGGAGGGACTGACCCGAAGCAGTGGCCGACTCGGCGGCACCGAAGGCGGCATGTCCAGTGGGGAGGTCCTGCGGGTGCGGGCCGCGATGAAGCCGATCAGCACCATTCCCCGGGCGCTGCGCACCATCGACACGGCCACCGGCGAGCCGGCGGCGGCGCACCACCAGCGCAGCGACGTCTGCGCCGTCCCGGCCGCCGGCGTCGTGGCGGAGGCCATGGTTGCCCTGGTGCTGGCCGATGCCGCGGTCGAGAAGTTCGGCGGAGACTCGCTCGAGGAGACCCGCCGCAACTTCGAGAGCTACCTGAAGTCGCTCAGCATCCGATGAGTCCGGTGGTGGTGCTCGTCGGCCCGCCTGGTGCGGGCAAGTCGACCGTCGGCAGGAAGGTCGCCCGTCAGCTCGAGGTGGCCTTTCGGGACACTGACCGCGACATCGAGCAGACCGCCGGCAAGCGCATCGCGGACATCTTCATCGACGATGGTGAGGAGCACTTCCGCGCGCTGGAAAGGCAGGCAGTGGCGGCTGCGCTTTCCGATCACGACGGTGTGCTCAGTCTGGGCGGAGGAGCCATTCTCACGGCCGAGACCCGACAGCTCCTGAAGGGGCACAACGTCGTCCTGCTCGATGTCAATCTGTCGGCGGCGAGCGGTCGCATCGGTCTCAATCGCGACCGACCGGTTCTCGCTCTGAACCCGAGGGCGACGCTCAAGAGGCTGCTGGACGAGCGGATGCCGCTCTACCTCGAGGTCGCGGGTCGGGTGGTTTCCACCAGCGGCAGGAGCGTGAGCCAGGTCGTCGCCGACGTCGTGCATGACCTGCGCGGACACTAGGGTCGCAGCATGAGCGACGAGCCGACCCGCCTTCGTGTCTCCGGCGAGCAGCCGTACGACGTCGTCGTCGGCCGCGGCCTGCTCGGCGAGCTGGCCGGCTTGGTCAGCGGCAGCAGCCGGGTCGCAGTCATCCACCCGTCGGCGCTTCGCAACACGGCCATCGCCATCCGCGACGACCTGGTTGCCGGGGGCCAGGAGGTGCACGTCATCGAGATTCCCGACGGCGAGCGGCAGAAGGACCTGCAGGTCGCGTCCTACCTGTGGGACGTGCTGGGCCAGGTCGGCTTCACCCGCACCGACGCGGTCGTCGGCGTCGGCGGGGGAGCGACGACCGACCTGGCCGGCTTCGTGGCCGCCACCTGGCTACGTGGAGTGCCGGTCGTGCACGTGCCCACGACCCTGCTGGGCATGGTCGACGCGGCGATCGGCGGCAAGACCGGCATCAACACCGAGGCCGGCAAGAACCTCGTTGGTGCTTTCCACCCGCCGGCGGGTGTGCTGTGTGACCTGACCGCGCTCGAGACCCTGCCACGGCACGACTACGTCGCCGGGCTCGCCGAGGTTCTCAAGGTCGGCTTCACTCACGACCCGCGGATCCTCGAGCTGGTGGAGGACGATCCGGGGGCCGCCGCGACCTACGAGGGAGTCCACACGCGCGAGCTGGTCGAGCGGGCGATCGCGGTCAAGGCGCGGGTCGTGTCGGCCGACCTGCGCGAGCACGGGGACCGGGAGTTCCTCAACTACGGCCACACCCTGGGTCACGCGATCGAGAAGGTCGAGAAGTACAAGTGGCGTCATGGTGCGGCGGTCAGCATCGGACTGGTCTTCGCGGCCGAGCTCGCGCGGGTAGCCGGTCGGCTGGACGACGCCACGGCAGATCGGCACCGCTGTCTTCTCGGCGCCGTCGGGCTGCCCACGACCTACGCCGGCGACTGGCAGCAGCTGCTCAGCACCATGCGGGTGGACAAGAAGTCTCGCGGGAACCGCCTGCGCTTCGTCGTGCTCGACGCCCTCGCCGGCCCGCGGATCCTGGACGACCCCGACCCCGGGCTGCTCGTGGCCGCTTTCGAAGAGGTCCGCAAGGATCGCGGCGCCGCGCCGATGCTGCTGTGAGCCGCGTCCTCGTCCTCAACGGCGTCAACCTCGGCCGGCTCGGCAGCCGCGAGCCGCTCGTCTACGGCAGCACGACGCACGCCGAGCTCGCCGCCATCTGCGGCGAGACCGGCCGCCAGCTGGGTCTCGACGTCGAGGTGCGGCAGACCGATGACGAGGCCGAGTTGATCGGCTGGGTGCACGAGGCCGCTGACGCCGGCCTGCCCGTGGTGCTGAACTCAGCGGCCTGGAGCCACTACTCCTATGCCCTGCGGGACGCGTGCGCCCAGCTGACCGCGCCGTTGGTGGAGGTGCACATCAGCCAGACGCACGCCCGCGAACAGTTCCGTCATGCCAGCGTGATCAGCGCCGTCGCCACCGCCACCATCACCGGCCTCGGCATCGAGGGCTACCGGGCTGCGCTGAGGTTTCTGGCGCTGGGCTGACGTCCAATCGGTTTGACGTGCTGGTATCACCGCGGTGTCATGGACAGCATGGCGATGACCCTGCGACTGACTGACGAGGAAACCGAGGCATTGCGTGCTGCCGCCGAGCTCGAGGGCCTGAGCATGCAGGAGTTCGTCCGGATCGCGATTCGCGAAAGAGTGACCGGTTGGTCAGAGCAGCGGGATGCCTTTCTTCGTGATTTCGCAGCGACGAACAAGGGACTGCTCGACCGTCTCGGTCAGTGAGGTACCTGGATCTCCCCGACCTCCGGGCCGTCGGTGCGCTGATCCTCGACGGGCCCATGGTGGTGCGCGACTGGGGTCTGTTGGAGTCCGCGCTGGCCAGGCCACGCACTACCGTGTTCGGGGAAGACGCCTACCCTTCGCTGTGGGAGAAGGCGGCTGCCCTGCTGCACTCATTGGTGCGCAATCACGGACTCGTCGACGGCAACAAGCGGGTCGGCTTCGGTGCCTGCATCCTGCTCTTGCACAAGAACAGGATCGGCGTGAGCTTCGAGGAGGACGACGCGTACGACCTCGTGATCGCCGTGGCGGAAGGCAAACTCGACGTACCGGAGATCGCTGAGAAGCTGCGCGGGTGGGCTCGGTAGACTCGCTGCTCATGGCGACGACCAATGACCTGAAGAACGGCATGGTGCTCAACCTCGACAACGGCCTGTGGGCGGTGAACGAGTTCCAGCACGTCAAGCCCGGCAAGGGCGGTGCCTTCGTACGCACCACGCTCAAGAACGTGCTGACCGGCAAGGTCGTCGACAAGACATTCAACGCGGGCACGAAGGTGGAGATCGCGACTGTCGACAAGCGGACGATGACCTTCCTCTACCAGGAGGGCACCGACTACGTCTTCATGGACCAGGACACCTTCGATCAGCTGTACGTGCCGGAGCAGACCCTCGGGACGGTCAAGGACTACCTGCTCGACAACATGGAGGCCATGGTCGCCCTGCACGAGGGGGCAGCGCTCTACGTCGAGCTGCCGGCCAGCGTCGAGCTGCTCATCGCCCACACCGACCCGGGTCTGCAGGGCGACCGCTCCACGGGTGGCACGAAGCCGGCGACCCTCGAGACCGGGGCCGAGATCCAGGTTCCACTGTTCCTGACGACGGGCGAGAAGATCAAGGTCGACACCCGTGACGGCCGCTATCTCGGTCGCGTCACCGACAAGTAGTGGGCGCGAGAAGCAAGGCCCGCAAACGCGCCCTCGACATCCTGTATGAATCCGCTCAGCGCGACGCCGACCCTCTCGCCACGCTCGCCGAGCGGCTCGCCCAGGGCGACCCTCCCGTCTCCGACTACGCCGCGCTGCTCGTCGAGGGTGTCGTCGCCCACCAGGAGCGGATCGACGAGCTGCTCGCGACCTACGCCGAGCAATGGACCCTGGACCGGATGCCGCCGGTCGACCTGGCCGCACTGCGCATCGGCGCGTACGAGTTGCTCTGGTGCGAGGACGTTCCCGACGGCGTCGCGGTCAGCGAGGCGGTGTCGCTGGTGGCCAGTCTGTCGACCGACGACAGCGCCGGATTCGTCAACGGCCTGCTGGGCCGGTTGCTGAGCCTGAAGCCCAGCCTGTCGGTGTAGCAGCCGGGGTCAGGCGTCGACGGCACGGCGGGCTTCGGCGGACAGCACGCCCCAGCCGATCAGCTGTTCGGTGAGCGCCCCGGGGGAGGCGTCGTAGATGACGGCGAGCGAGCGGAGGTCCTCCTGCCGAATGGACAGCACCCGGCCGTTGTAGTCACCGCGCTGACTCTGGATCGTGGCGGCATAGCGGGCGAGCGGGGCGGCCTGGTCGGCCGGCACGGAGGACAGCTGCTCCAGGTCGATGATGATCCGGGACGACGGACCGACGGCACCCGCGGCGCTGCCGTCGGGCAGCAGCTCGTTGACCGGGACACCGTAGAAGTCGGCCAGCTCGGACAGGCGCTGCACCGTCACGGCGCGGTCCCCACGCTCGTAGGACCCGACGACCACGGCCTTCCAGCGACCCTGGGACTTCAGTTCGACGCCGTGCAGGGACAAACCCTGCTGGGTACGGATGGCGCGCAGCCGACTACCGAGGGCCTTTGCGTAGTCGGTCATTGAGGTGCCCCCGTCGTCGTCGGTCGCACGCATGGCAGGACCGAGCCTCGCCGCAACATCATGATTACGGACCGTGACGGTACGGGTCGCATCGGTGGTGGTCAAGTCCCTCCCGGTCGGCGTGTCGGCATTGTCCGGGTGTAGCGTCGGTGCCCGACACATCACCCTCCACCGAGCCCGTCCCGTGAGGCGGGGAAGGAGGCCGAGATGACGGCTGTCCCGCCACCGTCACGCGCGCCCGCCCCGGCACTCCGGGCCGGGCCGGTGTCCGGCGATCCCGCGGCTGCGCGGTCGGTCCTGAGCAGCGCCGACGTCGCCCGGGTGATCGACCGGATGGCCCACGAGCTGCTCGAGAAGACCCGTGGCGGCGAGAATGTGGTGCTGCTCGGCATCCCGACGCGGGGAACCACGCTCGCCCGACGCCTCGCCGCCCGGGTGAACGCCTTCGCCGGTCTCAGCGTGCCCTCCGGTTCTCTGGACATCACGCTCTACCGCGACGACCTCCGACTGAAGAGCCCGCGGGCCCTGGAGTCCACGGACGTGCCGGCGGGCGGGGTCGACGGCGCCCTTGTCGTGCTCGTCGACGACGTCCTGTTCTCCGGGCGTTCGGTGCGCGCCGCCCTCGACGCGCTGGCCGACCTCGGTCGGCCGCGCGCGGTCCAGCTCGCGGTGCTCGTCGACCGAGGGCACCGCGAGCTGCCGATCCGGGCGGACTATGTCGGCAAGAACATCCCCACCTCGCTGCAGGAGACCGTGCATGTCCTGTTGGTCGAGGACGACGGTCGCGACGCGGTCCTGCTCGGCCCCGCGGACCAGGAACGCGGGGCCGACCCCGCCCGCGAGAACCGGACCCGCGGGTGAAGCGCCATCTGCTGTCAGCCGCCGACCTGTCCTATGACGACGCGATCCTCGTCCTGGACACGGCCGAGGAGCTCGCGCAGGTCTCCGAGCGCACCATCAAAAAGCTGCCGACCCTGCGCGGCCGCACGGTCGTCAACCTGTTCTTCGAGGACTCCACCCGCACCCGCACCTCCTTCGAACTGGCCGCGAAGCGGCTTTCCGCCGACGTCATCACTTTCTCCGCGAAGGGCTCCAGCGTCTCGAAGGGGGAGACCCTCAAGGACACCGCGCTGACGCTCGAGGCGATGGGCTCGGACGCTGTGGTCGTCCGGCACAGCTGGTCAGGAGCGCCCGCGAACCTCGCCCGCTGGGTGCGCGGGTCGGTCGTCAACGCCGGTGACGGCACCCATGAACACCCCACCCAGGCCCTGCTGGACGCCTACACGATGCGCCGGCGCCTCGGCCGGTTGGAGGGCCTGCGGGTCACCATCGTCGGGGACATCCTGCACAGCCGGGTCGCCCGCTCCAACGTGCTCCTGCTCTCGACGCTCGGTGCGGACGTCACCCTGGTCGCCCCTCCGACACTGCTCCCCGTCGGGGTCGGGTCGTGGCCGGCACAGGTGTCGTACGACCTCGACGCGGTCCTGCCCAAGAGTGACGTCGTGATGATGCTGCGGGTCCAACGTGAGCGGATGGGGCCGACGGGCGAGCAGGGCACCGCCTACTTCCCGAGCGCCCGGGAGTACTCCCGGCGCTACGGTCTGGACGTACGCCGGGTCACCACGCTCGCTGACGAGGCGATCGTCATGCACCCGGGCCCCATGGTGCGCGGGATGGAGATCGCCCCGGAGGTGGCTGACGGCGTGCGCTCGACCATCATGGAGCAGGTGGCCAACGGGGTCAGCGTGCGGATGGCCGTGCTCTACCTGCTGCTGGGTGGCTCGGACTCCGCCATCGGGAGCCCGTCGTGAAAACCCTGCTGAGGAACGTCCGGCCGTACGGCGAGCAGGCCATCGACGTACGGCTGGTCGACGGCCGCATCGCCGAGATCGGCATCGATCTGCCGACCGGGAGCAGCCGGGTCCACGAGGGTGCGGGCGCCGTGCTGCTGCCCGGCCTGGTGGACCTGCACACCCACCTGCGCGAGCCGGGCCGGGAGGACGCCGAGACCGTCGCGACCGGCACCCTCGCGGCGGCCCTCGGCGGGTTCACGGCCGTTCACGCGATGGCGAACACCGATCCGGTCGCCGACACGGCCGGCGTCGTCGAGCAGGTGTGGCGGCTCGGCAGGGAGGCAGGTCACTGCGACGTCGCGCCGGTCGGAGCGGTCACCGTCGGCCTCGGGGGTGAGCAGATGGCCGAGCTGGGGACCATGGCCGACAGCGCCGCCCGGGTGCGCGTCTTCTCCGACGACGGGCGGTGTGTGAGCGACGCCGGGCTCATGCGGCGGGCTCTGGAATACGTCAAGGCCTTCGACGGGGTGATCGCCCAGCACGCCCAGGAACCGCGCCTCACCGTCGGCTCGCAGATGAACGAAGGTGTCCAGTCCAGCCTGCTGGGCCTCACCGGTTGGCCCGCGGTGGCGGAGGAGGCGATCATCGCCCGGGACTGCCTGCTCGCGGCCCACGTCGAGAGCCGGTTGCACGTCTGCCACGTCAGCACCGCCGGCAGCGTCGACCTGCTGCGGTGGGCGAAGAACAAGGGATGGAACGTGACTGCGGAGGTGACGCCGCACCATCTGCTGCTCACCGACGACCTCGCGAGCACCTACGACCCGCTGTACAAGGTGAACCCACCCCTGCGGACCCAGGCCGATGTCGACGCGCTGCGGGAAGGCCTGGCCGACGGCACGATCGACTGCGTGGCCACCGATCACGCCCCGCACGCACTCGAGGACAAGGAGGCCGAGTGGGGCGCCGCGCTGCCGGGCATGACCGGGCTCGAGACGGCGCTCGGGGTGGTCGCGCTGACGATGGTCGAGCCCGGGCGGCTCACCTGGCGCGAGGTGGCCGACCGGATGTCGCACACCCCCGCCAGGATCGGCCGACTCGACAGCGGGGCCGAGCCGCACGGCCGACCGCTCGCCGTCGGCGAGCCCGCGAACCTGTGTCTGGTCGACCCGGGTGCCCGTTGGACCGTCGATCCACAGCAGTCGGCCAGCCGTAGCCGCAACACCCCCTTCGTCGGCCGGGAGCTGCCGGCCCGGGTCGTCGCGACCTTCCTGCGTGGTCGACCGACAGTGCTCGACGGGAAGCCGGCGCCGACGTGACGGGCGACCGGATCCTGCTCACCGTCAGCATGTTCCTGATGGTGTTCGCCCTCTACCTGCTCATGCTCAAGGGGTGGCGCTCGCGGCAGCGTCGGCAGGGTGACCTGCCCCGGCCGCCGACGCCACCGACGGTCCGAGGTCAGGTGCTCACGCCGGCCACGTCCGGGCTGTTCATCGGCACGACGTTCGCCGACGACTGGCTCGACCGCGTCGCCGTGCACGAGCTCGCTCATCGCGCCGCCGGCTGGCTGGTCGTGGCGACCGACGGGGTCCACGTGGAGCGGGAAGGGCTGGTCGACCTCTACCTGCCCTACGACTCGCTGAGCCGGGCCTTCCTCGGTGACGCCCTCGCCGGCAAGGTGGTCGGCAACGAAGGGCTGCTGCTGCTCGAGTGGCGACTCGGCAGCCGGCTGCTCACCAGTGGGTTCCGCGCCGACGACCACGGGCTGCACCGCGGTCTCGCCGACGCCATCTCGGCCCGATTGGCCCCTGCGATGACGCGCCCGTCGGAGGCCCCGTGACGCCCGCCCTGCTGGTCCTCGAAGACGGTCGCACCTTCCGTGGAGCCGCATACGGCGCGGTCGGTGAGACCTACGGCGAGGCCGTGTTCAACACCGGCATGACCGGCTACCAGGAGACGCTCACCGACCCGAGCTATCACCGACAGGTTGTCGTCATGACCGCGCCGCACATCGGCAACACCGGCGTCAACGACGAGGACCCGGAGTCCGGACGCATCTGGGTGAGCGGCTACGTCGTTCGTGATCCGTCACGGTTGGCCAGCAACTGGCGCAGCACCGGCTCGCTCGAGACCGAGCTGCAGGCGCAGGGGGTCGTGGGCATCCGGGGCGTGGACACCCGCGCGCTGACCCGGCACCTGCGCGATCGCGGCGCGATGAAGGTGGGGATCTTCAGCGGCGACGCCCTCGCCCACGTCGACGAGCTGCATGCCAAGGTCTTCGCAAGTCCGCCGATGGAGGGGGCCGATCTCGCCGCGGAGGTGACGACCGCACAGCCGTACGTCGTACCAGCCGTCGGTGAACGCCGGTTCACCGTGGCGGCACTCGACCTCGGCATCAAGACGAGCACCCCCCGCTACCTCGCGCAACGCGGCTGCGAGGTGCACGTGCTGCCGGCGACCACGAGCGGGGAGGAGCTGCTCGCCCGCTCACCCGACGGTGTCTTCCTCTCAAACGGGCCGGGCGACCCCGCGACGACCGACGGCCCGGTCGCCGCCGCCCAGGCGGTGCTGTACGCAGGGGTGCCGTTGTTCGGGATCTGCTTCGGGAACCAGATCCTCGGCCGGGCGCTGGGTCTGGGCACCTACAAGCTGCTCTACGGCCACCGCGGGCTGAACCAGCCGGTGCAGGACCAGCGTACGAAACGGGTGCACATCACCAGTCACAACCACGGCTTCGCCGTCGACGCCCCGACCGCCTACCCGGTGGAGACGCCGTACGGCCGGGTGGAGGTGAGCCATGTGGATCTCAACGACAACGTGGTCGAAGGGCTGAACCTGCTCGACGCACGGGCGTTCTCGGTGCAGTACCACCCGGAAGCCGCCCCGGGGCCGCACGACGCCACCGGCCTGTTCGACGCCTTCGCCACGATGATGGAGGCCTGAGCGATGCCACGCCGCAAGGACATCGCCCACGTGCTGGTCATCGGCTCCGGTCCGATCCTCATCGGCCAGGCCGCGGAGTTCGACTACTCCGGCACGCAGGCCTGCCGGGTGCTCAAGGAGCAGGGGCTGCGGGTCACCCTGCTCAACTCCAACCCGGCGACGATCATGACCGATCCGGAGTTCGCCGACGCGACCTACCTCGAGCCCATCACCCCTGAGTTCGTCACCAAGGTGATCGAGAAGGAGCGCCCCGACGCCCTGCTGGCCACCCTCGGCGGGCAGACGGCGCTGAACGCCGCGATGACGCTGCACGCCAGCGGCGTGCTCGAGCGCTACGGCGTGGAGCTCATCGGCGCGGACGTCGACGCCATCCGGCGCGGCGAGGACCGCCAGGAGTTCAAGACGATCGTGGCGAGCATCGGGGCCGAGAGCGCCAAGAGCGCCGTCTGCCACACGATGGCCGAGGTGCTGGCGGCGACCGCCGAGCTCGGCTACCCGGTCGTGGTCCGCCCGTCGTTCACGATGGGCGGCAGCGGCTCTGGCGTCGCGCACGACGAGGGGCAGCTGCATCGGATCGCCGGCGGCGGGCTGCACGCCAGCCCGACGACCGAGGTCCTGCTCGAGGAGTCGCTGCTCGGGTGGAAGGAGTACGAGCTGGAGCTGATGCGCGACAGGAACGACAACGTCGTCGTCATCTGCTCCATCGAGAACCTCGACCCGATGGGCGTGCACACCGGGGACAGCATCACCGTCGCCCCGGCCATGACGCTGACCGACCGTGAGTACCAGCGGATGCGCGACATCGCGATCGACGTCATCCGGGCGGTCGGGGTCGACACCGGCGGCTGCAACATCCAGTTCGCGGTGCACCCGGACGACGGGCGGATCGTGGTCATCGAGATGAACCCGCGGGTCTCCCGGTCCAGCGCGCTCGCCTCCAAGGCGACCGGCTTCCCGATCGCCAAGATCGCCGCCCGGCTCGCCATCGGCTACACCCTGGATGAGATCCCCAACGACATCACCCGCGAGACGCCCGCGTCGTTCGAGCCCTCGCTCGACTACGTGGTGGTCAAGATCCCGCGGTTCGCCTTCGAGAAGTTCCCGGGCGCGGACCGCGAGCTGACCACGACCATGAAGAGCGTCGGGGAGGCCATGGCCATCGGCCGGTCCTTCGTCGAGGCGCTGCAGAAGGCGATGCGCTCGCTCGAGCAGACACCTGCCGGCTT
Organism: Mycobacteriales bacterium; assembly: GCA_038256525.1. Taxonomy (GTDB): domain Bacteria; phylum Actinomycetota; class Actinomycetes; order Mycobacteriales; family SCTD01; genus SCTD01. The sequence continues at coordinate 20,555 of JBBSKF010000049.1, forward strand.
CTGGGTCGAGCCCGATCCGCCCGGCACCGCGCAGGACGCGCTGGAGCAGGCGCGCACCCCGCACGACGGCCGGCTGTTCGCCGTCGAGCGCGCCCTGCGGCTCGGCGCGACGCCGCAGGAGGTGTTCGAGGCGACCCGGATCGACCCGTGGTTCCTCGACCAGATCCTGTCCCTGGTCGAGCTGCGGGCGAAGCTCGACCACGCCCCGCAGCTCGACGCACCACTGCTGCGCGAGGCCAAGCGGGCGGGGTGCAGCGACCTGCAGATCGCTGTCGTGCGCGAGACGACCGAGGCGCAGGTCCGTGCCCTGCGCCGCCAGCTCGGGGTGCGACCGGTCTACAAGACGGTCGACACCTGTGCGGCGGAATTCGCCGCGGACACGCCCTACTACTACTCCTGCTACGACGAGGAGAGCGAGGTCGCGGACAGCGGCAAGGTCAAGGTGATCATCCTCGGCAGCGGGCCCAACCGGATCGGTCAGGGCATCGAGTTCGACTACGCCTGCGTGCACGCCAGTTTCGCGCTGACCGAGGCCGGCTACGAGACGATCATGGTCAACTGCAACCCCGAGACGGTGTCGACCGACTACGACACCAGTGACCGGCTCTATTTCGAACCGCTCACCGTGGAGGACGTCCTCGAGGTCGTCGCCGCCGAGCAGGCCAGCGCCGAGGCGGGCGGCGGAAAGCTGGTCGGCGTGCTCGTCCAGCTCGGCGGGCAGACGCC
>JBBSKF010000050.1:0-21038 GCA_038256525.1 Mycobacteriales bacterium
AAGGCGGGCTGGACCCTGGTCGAGGTGCCGATCACCTTCGTCGAGCGCGAGCGCGGACAGTCCAAGATGAGCCGCTCCATCGTGGTCGAGGCGCTGTGGCGGGTGACCTGGTGGGGGTTGCGCACCGGGCGCTCGCACAGCTCGACCTCGGTACGGAGCGCGTAGCCGTGCCGGTGCTGCTCGTCGTCCTGCTTCTGGTCGTCCCGCTGATCGAGCTCTATGTGCTCATCCAGGTCGGCCAGCTGCTCGGCCTCGTCCCGACGCTGCTGCTGCTACTCGCGATGTCCGTGCTCGGTGGCCTGCTGCTGAAGCGCGAGGGAACCCGGACATGGCTGGCCTTCCGGGCGGCGCTGCAGGCGGGCCGGATCCCTGCGGCGGAGGTCGCCGACGGCGCCCTGGTGCTGCTGGGCGGCGCGCTGCTGCTCACGCCGGGCTTCGCCACCGACCTGTTCGGGCTCGCCTGCGTGCTGCCGCCGTCCCGGGCCGTGCTCCGCCGGACCGTGACCAAGGTGGCGGCCCGACGGCTGGGCGTGGACGGGCTGCTGGGTGGGGAATCCGGTCGAGGCCCACGCCAGGGCCGCGGCCGGGTCATCGACGGCGAGGTTGTCGACGACCGGCCCGACGATCGGGGCTGAACGTGCCGCGGGCCGCGCCCCCGGTGGGGGCGCGGCCCGTCGTACGGCCGGATGGTGTTGCGGTCAGGCGCTGCGCTTGTCCTTGGCGCGCTCGCTCTTGAGCGCCGCCTTGACCTTGCCCTGATGGTCGTGAAGCACGGCGAGGCGCTCGGCCAGGACCTCCTCGAGCTCTGCCGCGGTGCGGCGCTCGAGCAGCATGTCCCAGTGGGTGCGCGCCGGCTTGCCCTTCTTCGGCTCGGGCGGCGCCCCGTCGCGCAGCTGGGCGCCGGCACCGCAGACCCGGCACTCCCACAGCGAGGGGATGTCGGCCTCGGCGGCGAACGGCACGGCGGTCTCGTGACCCTGCGGGCAGTCGTAGATCGTACGAAGCCGGGGCGCGAACTCGGTGTGTCGGTCGCTCTCGTAACTTACGCTTCCGAGGCGGGTGCCTCGTAGGACGCGATCGCTCATGGGTGCCTCCCGGGTCAGGGCTCTGCTGTGCCAACGCCCAGGTGCCTGCGAGGATTCCCGTACTCTGCCTGCCGGTCGCCTCCGGTGGGCCTTCGCCTGCCCTCGGGAGACCCCTCGTGATGCTGACCCGTCGCAACGATCGCAGGCCCGCAGGCGGCTTCGCCCAGGCCGCCATCGCCCGCGTGAAGCCCGAGCAGCTGGCTGTGGCCCGCGCCGGCATCGGGGTGACGATGATCGCCAGGCCGCGACTGGTCCCGGGGGTGCTCGGCGTCGACTCGGCGACCAGCGCCCGGATGGGCTGGTCGACGCAGATGCTCGGCGCGCGCGAGGTGGCCCTCGGCGTCGGCGCCGTCGTGGCGTTGCGGTCCTCGGATCGACCCGCGGCGCGGCTGTGGCTCGCCGCCGGCGTGCTGTGCGACACCGCTGACGCGCTCGCCATCGGCGCTGCGATGCTCTCGGGGCGGTTGTCCAAGCCGATGGGCAGCGTGATCGCGGCGTCGGCCCTCGGCGCGGCGCTGGCCGGCTGGAGGTCGATGGATCGCGCCTGACCGCTCGCGGGCCGGCGTCAGAAGTGGAACAAAGGGGCGCTGGGGCCTCGTTCTGCCTGTGAACCGCTCACCGACGTGAAGGGAAATGCGTGGACAGCACCGTTGAGCAGCACGCCGAGGCGACCGGCCGAGACCAGCCGCTGCGCGTCGCTGTCGTCGGTGCCGGCCCGGCCGGCGTCTACGTGGCCGATGTCCTGATGAAGTCGGACGTTCCGGTGTCGATCGACCTGTTCGAGCGCCAGCCGGCGCCGTTCGGCTTGATCCGCTACGGAGTCGCGCCCGACCACCCGCGCATCAAGGGCATCATCAAGGCGCTGCACCAGGTGCTGTCCAAGCCGCAGGTCCGGCTGCTGGGCAACGTCGAGTACGGCGTGGACATCAAGCTCGATGACCTGCGGCGGCACTACGACGCGGTGGTGTTCACGACCGGCGCCGAGAAGGACCGCGACCTCGACATCGCCGGCATCGACCTGCCAGGCAGCTTCGGGGGAGCGGACTTCGTGTCCTGGTTCGACGGTCACCCGGACGTCGCGCGCGACTGGCCGCTCGAGGCCGAGTCCGTCGCGGTCATCGGCGCCGGCAACGTCGCCCTCGACGTCTCGCGGATGTTGTCCAAGACCGCGGACGAGCTGCTCGTCACCGAGATCCCCGACAACGTCTACCGTTGCCTTGCGGCGAGCCCGGTGCGTGAGGTGCACGTGTTCGCCCGGCGCGGACCGGCGCAGGCGAAGTTCACTCCGCTCGAGCTGCGTGAGCTCGACCACTCACCCAACGTCGAGGTTCTCGTCGATCCGGAGGACATCGAGTACGACGACGGAAGCGTCGCCGCGATCCACGCCGACAACCAGACAAAGCTGGTCGTACGAGAGCTCGAGAAGTATGCGATGCGCGATGTCGGTGACCGCCCGCGACGGCTGCACCTGCACTTCTTCGCCTCCCCGGTAGAGGTTCTCGGCGAGGCGAAGGTCGAGGCCCTGCGCACCGAGCGCACCGAGCTCACCGGTGACGGCAACGTCCGGGGGACCGGGGTGTTCCGGGACTGGCCCGTGCAAGCGGTCTACCGCTGCGTCGGCTACCGCAGCAGCGAGCTCGCCGGCCTGCCGTGGGACAGCCGCAACCACGTCGTCCCGCACGCTGCCGGCCGGGTCCTGGACCTCGACGGGTCGCCGCTGTCGGGTGTCTACGTCAATGGCTGGATCAAGCGCGGACCGGTCGGGCTGATCGGACACACCAAGGGCGACGCGATCGAGACCGTCGGCAGCCTGCTGGCGGACCTCGACACCCTGCCGACGGCAGCGGAGCCGTCACTGGACGCTGTGACCGACTTCCTGGACAGCCGCGGCGTCGCCTGGACGACGTGGGACGGCTGGCAACTGCTCGACGCCCACGAGCAGGCGCTCGGGAAGGCCTACGGTCCGGTCGGCGACGCACCCCGCGAACGGGTCAAGGTGGTGGAGCGGCAGGCGATGATCGACGTCTCCCGCGCTGTCGCCGCCGTCGAGGCCGGCGAGCCGGGGGCGCAGGCGCGGCTCGATGAGGTCCTGGACGACTCGACGGCCTGAGAGCGGACTCGGACACGATGAACGAGGGCACGGGCAGGCCCGTTCAGGCGCCTGCGCTGCACGCCGCCGACCGGCACGATCGGATCCGGGTGCACGGCGCGCGGGTGAACAACCTTCAGGACGTCAGCATCGAGCTCCCGAAGCGCCGGCTGACGGTGTTCACCGGCGTCTCCGGCTCCGGTAAGAGCTCGCTGGTGTTCGGCACGATCGCCGCTGAGTCACAGCGGATGATCAACGAGACCTACAGCGCCTTCGTGCAGGGCTTTCTGCCGACGCTGGCCCGGCCGGACGTCGATGTGCTCGAGGGGCTGACGACCGCGATCCTCGTGGACCAGCAGCGCATGGGCGCCGATCCCCGTTCCACCGTCGGCACCGCCACCGACGCGGGCGTGATGCTGCGCATCCTGTTCAGCCGCCTCGGGAGGCCGCACATCGGCTCGCCCCAAGCGTTTTCGTTCAACGTCGCCTCCATCTCGGGCGCCGGGGCGGTCACGATCGAGCGCGGCGGCACCACCGTGAAGGAGCGGCGCAGCTTTCGCATCACCGGGGGCATGTGTCCGCGGTGCGAGGGCCGGGGTTCGGTCAACGACATGGACCTGACGGCGCTGTACGACGACAGCAAGTCGCTCAACCAGGGCGCGCTCACGATCCCCGGCTACAGCATGGAGGGCTGGTACGGGCGCATCTACCGCGGCTGCGGCTTCTTCGACCCGGACAAGCCGATCCGTGAATACACCAAGAAGGAGCTGCACGACCTGCTCCACCGGGAGCCGACCAAGATCAAGGTCGACGGGATCAACCTGACCTACACGGGGCTGATCCCGCAGATCCAGAAGTCGTTCCTCGCCAAGGACGTCGAAGCCATGCAGCCGCACATCCGCGCCTTCGTGGAGCGGGCCGTCACCTTCACCTCCTGTCCGGAGTGCGCCGGCACCCGGCTCAGCGAAGGGGCCCGGTCGTCCAGGATCAACAGGAGCAACATCGCTGACGTCTGCGCGATGCAGATCACCGACGTGGCCGACTGGGTCGGCGATCTCGACGAGCCGTCCGTCGCTCCGCTGCTCGACGCGCTTCGGCACACGCTCGACTCTTTCGTCCAGATCGGGCTGGGTTACCTCTCGCTCGATCGGCCCGCGGGCACGCTGTCGGGCGGCGAGTCCCAGCGGGTCAAGATGATCCGACACCTCGGTTCCTCGCTCACCGACACCACCTACGTCTTCGACGAGCCCACCACCGGCCTGCACCCGCACGACATCCAGCGGATGAACGAGCTGCTGCTGCAGTTGCGGGACAAGGGCAACACCGTGCTCGTCGTGGAGCACAAGCCGGAGACGATCGCCATCGCCGACCACGTCGTCGACCTCGGCCCCGGCGCCGGGACGGCGGGCGGCACCGTCTGCTTCGAGGGCACCATCGAGGGGCTGCGGGCCAGCGACACGGTGACCGGGCGGCACCTGGACGACCGGGCTTCGCTCAAGCAGACGGTACGGAAAGCCGCCGGCTCGCTGAGGATCCGGGGGGCCAGCACCCATAACCTGCGGGACGTCGATGTCGACATCCCCCTCGGCCTGCTGGTGGTGGTGACCGGCGTGGCCGGGTCGGGAAAGAGCTCACTGATGCACGGCTCGGTGTCCGGCCGGGACGGGGTGGTGTCGGTCGACCAGGGCGCGATCCGGGGTTCGCGGCGGAGCAACCCGGCGACGTACACCGGACTGCTCGACCCGATCCGCAAGGCGTTCGCCAAAGCCAACGGCGTGAAGCCGGCGCTGTTCAGCGCCAACTCCGAAGGCGCCTGCTCCTCCTGCAACGGCGCGGGCGTCATCTACACCGATCTGGCGATGATGGCCGGCGTGGCCACCACCTGCGAGCAGTGCGAGGGCAAGCGGTTCGAGGCCTCGGTGCTGGACCATCACCTCGGCGGCCGCGACATCAGTGAGGTGCTGGCGATGTCGGTCATCGAGGCCCAGAAGTTCTTCGGTGCCGGCGAGGCGAATCTGCCTGCCGCACAGAAGATCCTGGACCGGCTCGCCGACGTCGGACTCGGCTACCTCAGCCTCGGCCAACCGCTCACCACGCTGTCCGGTGGCGAGCGGCAACGGCTCAAGCTGGCCATCCACCTGTCCGACAAGGGCGACGTCTACGTCCTGGACGAGCCGACCACCGGTCTCCATCTCGCCGACGTCGAGCAGCTGCTCGGCCTGCTCGACCGGCTGGTCGACTCCGGCAAGTCGGTCATCGTCATCGCGCACCACCAGGCGGTCATGGCGCACGCCGACTGGATCATCGACCTCGGTCCCGGCGCCGGCCACGACGGCGGCCGGATCGTCTTCGAGGGCACACCCGGCGACCTCGTGGCCGCCCGCTCCACCCTCACGGGGGAGCACCTCGCGGCCTACGTCGGCACCGGGCCGAGGCCGACGCGGGAATCATGAGCCGAGCTCTGTCCTCTGCTGTGGCAGATCGGGCGGATGCTGAGGCCCGGCTCACCGCGTAGCCCCGACGACGACGGCAGGATCGAACTCGCGGACGTACTTCTGCATGGCAAACATGGGATTCGAGGGGCTCATGACGCGTTCCTGTCAACAGCGGGAGGCGTCGAGCCGGATACGAGGGCCAGTGGCCCCGCCAGGCGTCTCACAGCGGGCGCCAAGGCGATTGTCCCTGGCGCTGGATGGAACCTATCAACCCGCCGAGCGGCGGGGGCAGGTTCGTCGATACTCAACCCCCACGCTGCCGGATGGCGCCCCAGACGCCGTGGGCGCCGGTCCCGGGGGTCCAGGCCCACAGCTGGCTTGACGCTGCTCGCCCTCGCCGTTCCCAGCCAGGCGGCCCCCACGAGCCCGTCGGTCCAGGGCGTCCCGATCGCTTCGTTCGCGCGCTACGACGGCCAGAGCACGTGCGGCCCGACGGCCGGTCGTGCGCGCGCCCGACGGATCGCTTGACAGCAGCAGAAGGAATTGTTGGTCGGCGGCTAGGCCATGCATCGGACGGTGAGCAGCGCGAGCGCCTCAGCCGCCGGTCGGCGCGGGCTCGCGGGTCGTCGCCGCAATTCCCGCCGTGCGCGGCGCGTCGACGGCGAGCCGCGGCGGCGTGAAGCTGTTGAGGCGGGCAGCGTTCAGAACGACGCTGATGCTCGACAGTGCCATCGCGCCAGCCGCGATCATCGGGGAAAGCAGAGAGCCGGTGAACGGGTACAGCAACCCGGCGGCGACCGGGATCGCGGCGGTGTTGTAGCCGAAGGCGAGCACGAGGTTCTGCCGGATGTTGCGCATCGTCGCCCGGGAGAGCGCGACCGCGGTGACGAGCCCGCGGAGCTCGCCGGACATGAGTGTCACGTCTGCGGCCTCGATCGCCACGTCGGTGCCGGTGCCGATGGCGATGCCGACGTCGGCCTGGGCGAGCGCCGGGCTGTCGTTGATCCCGTCGCCGACCATGGCCACGACCTTGCCCTCGTCCTGAAGGGCGCGCACCTCGGCGGCCTTCTGGTCCGGGAGCACCTCGGCGAGGACCCGGGTGATGCCGACCTGCCGGGCGACGGCGTTGGCGGTCCGCGGGTTGTCCCCGGTGATCATCACGACCTCGAGGCCCATCGCCTGAAGCGCGTGGATCGCCGCGGTGGAGTCCGGTCGGACGGTGTCGGCCACCGCGACGAGCCCGGCGGCGCGGCCGTCGACAGCGACGTACATGGGGGTCTTGCCCTCGTCGGCGAGCCGGTCGGCGTGGGCGTCGAGCTCGCCGGTAGGGATGTCGGCGTCACGCAGGAGCCGAGCATTCCCGATGAGGAGCTCGCGTCCCACGACGGTTGCCCGCACACCCTTGCCGGTGACCGAGTCGAACGTCGTCACGGTCGGCATGCCAAGACCCCGGTTCCTCGCGCCGGCGACGATTGCCCCGGCGAGCGGGTGCTCGCTGTCGACCTCGGCGGCCGCGACGAGGCGTAGCAGCTCGCTCTCGTCCTGTCCGCCGACGGTGACGACGTCGGTGAGTGACGGCTTGCCGCGGGTGATCGTGCCGGTCTTGTCGAGCACGATCGTGTGGAGCTTGTGGGCTGTCTCCAGCGCTTCGGCGCTCTTGACCAGGACGCCGGACTGGGCGCCCTTGCCGGTCGCGACCATGATCGACAGCGGCGTGGCGAGCCCCAGCGCGCACGGGCAGGCGATGATCAGGACGCTGACCGTGGCGACGACGGCGAGCGGGAGCTCTGGTCCCAGGACGAACCACAGGACGAACGTCGCGACGGCCAGGAACAGCACGGCCGGGACGAAGTAGCTCGCGACCGCGTCGACGACCCGCTGGATGGGGGCCTTCGACGTCTGTGCCTCCTGCACGAGCTTGATGATCTGCGCGAGTGCGGTGTCGGCGCCGACCCGGGTGGCGCGCATGGTGAACACGCCGGTCTGGTTGACCGTTGCGCCGATCAGCTCGTCGCCCTTGCCCTTGGCTACCGGGACGCTCTCGCCGGTGACCATCGACTCGTCGATGTTCGACGTGCCGGTGATGAGCTCCCCGTCAACGGGGATCTTCTCGCCCGGCTTCACCCGGATCTCGTCGCCCACCTGCACGTCGCCGACCGGGATCTCGACCTCCAGGGCGTCACGGACGACCCGTGCGGTCGCTGGGACCAGACCGACCAGAGCGCGGATCGCGTCGCCGGTGCCGGCGCGGGCCCGAGCCTCGACCAGCCGCCCGAGCAGGATGACTGTGACGATGAACGAGACCACCTCGTAGTAGACCTCGCGTACCCCCTCCGGAAGCAAGCCCGGGGCCACAGTCGCGACGAGGCTGTACGCGAACGCGGCGAGGGTTCCGAGCGCGATGAGGCTGTTCATCTCGGCGCTGCGATTGCGCAGCGCCCGCCAGCCGGTCGAGTGGATGGGCCAGCCGATCCACAGGAACACCGGAAGTGTCAGGACCAGCTGCACCCAGCGGTTCTCCAGCACGTCCGGGACGTACTGCTCCCCGACGAAGCCCATCACCATCGCGGCGTACAGAACAGGCAGAGTCAGTAGCGCCCCGAGCCCGACGCGGATCTTCAAGTCCCGGACCTCGGCCCTGCGGTCGGCGGCCTCGGCGTCCTCGGTCTCGGCGCTGCCGGGATCGACGCGGAGCCGGGCTGCGAAGCCGGTAGCCGTCGCGACGGCCTCCGTCAGAGCGCTGGCAGTCACGAGCTCGGCGTCGTACATGACGACGGCACGCTCCATCCCGAAGTTGAGCTGCGCGCTTTCGACGCCCAGGACGGCACGCAGCTCGGCCTCGGCGCGTGCGACGTCGGTCGGCAGGCTCCTTAGCGCGCCAGGCAAGGCGAACTCGGCCCGCACGCGCTCTGGCCCAGCGTCCAATCGAGGCCCCACGCCCACCGCGCGGGCCGTCTCCCGGTCGTCCGCGTCCGCCGGCGCCCGGTCGCCCTGCGGCGCCTCGGCGAGAAGTGTCCCGTGAAGCATGTTCATGCCGCAGGCCCAGGAGTATTCGCCAGGCTCGGTGATGTCCAGGTCGAGCGTGGTCGTACCGAACGCGGCGAGCGAGACGCTCTTGCGAAGATCAGGGAACACGACCCGGGCCGAGCAGTCGCTGTTCTCCTGCCGGTCGAAGCGCAGGCGTACGGGCTTGCCGGCCTCGATCCGGACGAGATTCGGCGAGTAGCCGCCCCGGACGGTGATGTCGACGATCTGCCGGCCCCCTTCGAGTTGGGCACCGACGGCCTTGCGGGGCGCGAAGAAGTACCAGGCCAGCACGGCGATGGTGGCGATGCCGCCGACGACGACAGCGATCTCAGCGGCATTCATGGCGCTCCCTGGGTGTCGACATGCTGACTGAGCTTGGCGACGGTCAGCAGCACCGCCGAGTCCTCCAGCGCTTCCAGGCTGTGCATGCTGTCGGGTACGAGGAGCAGGTCGCCGGGCGCTCCGTCCCAGCTGACGTTGCCGGCAGCCAGGCGCACGCGTCCGTGGAGCACATGCACCGTCGCCTCGCCGGGGTTCTCGTGCTCGCTGAGAGACTGGCCGCCGACCAAGGCGATGAGGGTCTGGCGCAGCGTGTGTTCGTGACCGCCGTAGACGGTCTTGGCGCTGCGGCCACTGGAAGACCGCCGAGCCGTCTCGAGCTGCTCACGGGTCTGTGCGGTCAGCGAGGACTTCTGCATGATCGGCTCCTGTCGCCTCAGCCACGGCCGGTCGGCCCGGTGGCGACTCCAGTGTCTGCAGCCTGGACCCTCGCCGTTAGGGCACAAGGTCCCGGGATCGCGGGTCTTGCGACTCGACGCCTCGGTGATGTCGTGTCGCTGCGGCCGGCGGCGGTCCGCTCCCGGTAGGCCGACTCAGCCGACCTTCTCCCAGCCACGACGGGCAGTCCTCGTGCCCGGACCCTCGTCCCGGCTGCGGTAGACGATGTACGGCCGGGTGAGGTAGCCCAATGGCGCACTGAACACGTGGACCAGCCGGGTGAACGGCCACAACGCGAACAGCAGGAAGGCCGACAGACCGTGTGCCTGGAAGCCGAACGGTGCCGCCGCCATCAGCTCGGGCTCGAGCTGGAAGCGGAACAGGCCGCGGAACCAGACGGAGGTACCGTCGCGGTAGTCGTAGTCGCCGACGATGTTGGCGACCACGGTGTTGGCCAATCCCAGGACGATGACCGTTCCGAGGACCAGCCACATGAACTTGTCCATCTTGGTGGTGGCCGAGAACACCGGCCCGACGGTGCGCCTGCGGTAGATCAGGATCGCCATCCCGACCAGCGTGCAGAAGCCGGCAATGCCACCGATGCCGACGGCGAAGACGTGGTAGAGCCCCTCGCTGATGCCGACCGCCTCGGTCCAGCTCTTCGGGATGCCAAGACCCATGACGTGGCCGATCAGCACGAACAGGATGCCGAAGTGGAACAGCGGGCTGCCCAGACGCAGCAGCCGCGACTCGTAGAGCTGGGAGGATCGGGTGGTCCAGCCGAACTTGTCGTAGCGGTAGCGCCACACGTGCCCGCCGACGAACAGGGCCAGGCACAGGTACGGCACGACCACCCACAGCAGGACGGCTCCGGAGGTCATCGGCGCGCACCTCCCATGTACTCAGGGGGACCGAACGGCTCGAGCCCGACCTCCTCGGCAGGCGGGCCGGTTCGCGCCAGCTCCATCGCCCGGTCGAGGTCTTTCGGCCCGGCCTCGGGCAGGACGACGCGGACCAGGTCGACGGCGTCCAGCCACGGCGAGCTGCTCTCCTGCAGGGCCAGCCAGGTGAGCTCCAGACCGGCGCGATGCTCGGCGAGCAGCTCCAGCCCTGCCTCGAGGTTGCCGGTGGCCGTGAACTCGCAGACGACCGCCAGGTGGTCGGGCAGCTCGTCCGGCACGAGTTGGAAGCCCGCTGCCTTGTAGGCGTGGGTGAACTTCAGCAGCGCCATGCCGCGCTTGCGGGTGTCGCCGTAGGCGTGATAGGTCAGGAACAGGCAGCAACGACGCCTCAGGTCGAAGGTGTCGACGTACGCGCACTGGGCGGAGTGCAGGTCGGTCCGGTCCAGGTGCTCCACCATCCGGGTCAACGGCGCCGAGGCCCGCGCGGGCAGCCGCTGCGCGACAGCCCCGAGCAGGGGCAGCTGCGAGAGCAGCTGTTCGTCGGGGTAGCCCAGCAGCAGCGACCCGGCCTGCAGGGCCATGCACCGCTCGGTGTCGGTCGTCGCTCCCCGCGACCGCCGGAGCAGGCTCACGGTCGCGGCTCGGCATCACTGGCCAGATCAGCGGCGCCGGCCGGGTCGCCGGTGCCCGCGATGTCGGGAGAGCCTCGATGCTCGCCGGCGCGGGGCGGGAAGAGGTCCTTGCCTTCGCCCTTACCGTCCCAGTTCAGCAGGTTCACCCGTCGGGCCTTGTCACCCGGGTCGACGACCACCTCGGAGGTCTGCCGCTGCTTGAGCATGTGGAAGTTCTCCACCGCGATCGGCGTCACGCCTCCTGAGGACTCCCCGAACGGGCCGGACTCGGTCATCCCCGGACCGCCGTCGTAGTTCAGCGAGCACTCGGTGGCCAGCTCCTCGAGGGAGTGCGCCATCGACTGCGGGTCGCGGGACTCGGCGTGCACGGTCGGGATGACGTAGCGCTCGTCGTACTTGGCGATGGCCAGCAGCCGGTGCATGTCCTCGATGTCCTCCGGCGTCATGCCGACCGCATCAGCGACGGCCAGGTCGGGCTCACGGCCCAGGTTGACGTCGCGCATGAAGGAGCGCATCGCGGCGAGCCGGGCCAGCACGTTGCGCACCGGTGTCGGGTCTCCGGCGGTGAACAGCTCAGCGAGGTAGTCGATCGGGATGCGGAGCGAGTCGATCGCCCCGAACAGGTTGGGTGCGGACTCGCCGTCGTGCCCGGTCTCGGTCAGGACGTCGACCACCGGGCTCAGCGGCGGGATGTACCAGACCATCGGCAGTGTGCGGTATTCCGGGTGCAGGGGCAGGGCGACCTGGAAGCGGTTGATCAGGGACCAGATCGGCGAGCGCTGCGCCGCGTCGACCCAGTCACGCGGGATCCCGGCCTCCTCGGCCGCCCGCTGCACCTCTGGGTCGGACGGGTCGAGGAACACGCTGCGCTGCGCCTCGTAGAGGTCGTGCTCGTCGGGGGTGGACGCGGCCTCCAGCACCTTGTCCGCGTCGTAGAGCACGATCCCGATGTAGCGCAGCCGGCCGACGCAGGTCTCGGCGCAGACCGTCGGAAGACCGACCTCGACGCGCGGGTAGCAGAACGTGCACTTCTCGGCCTTGCCGGTGCGGTGGTTGAAGTAGATCTTCTTGTACGGGCAGCCGGTCACGCACATGCGCCAGCCCTTGCAGCGGTCCTGGTCCACCAGGACGATGCCGTCCTCCTCCCGCTTGTAGATCGCGCCCGACGGGCAGGAGGCGGCGCACGACGGGTTCAGGCAGTGCTCGCAGATCCGCGGCAGGTAGAACATGAAGGTCTGCTCGAAGTCCAGCTTGATCTTGCTGCCGAGCGATTTCAGGATCGGGTCCTGCTGGGTGAGGTCCGGGCCGCCGCCGAGGTCGTCGTCCCAGTTCGCCGACCAGCGGATCTTCATGTCCTTGCCGGTGAGCAGCGACGTGGGCCGCGCGACCGGGGTGTGCTGCTGCGCCGGCGCAGTCGTCAGGGTCTCGTAGTCGTAGGTCCACGGCTCGTAGTAGTCGTCCATCGACGGCATCGTCGGACTGCTGAAGATGGTGACCAGCTTCTTCAGCCGCCCTCCCGCGCGCAGCGTGAGGCGGCCCCGCTTGTTCAACGCCCAGCCTCCCTTCCAGCGCTCCTGGTCCTGGTAGGTGCGCGGGTAGCCCTGCCCGGGCCGGGTCTCCACGTTGTTGAACCAGACGTACTCGACACCGCTGCGGTTGGTCCAGGCCTGCTTGCAGGTCACCGAGCAGGTGTGGCAGCCGATGCACTTGTCGAGGTTCATGACCATGGCCATCTGGCTCATCACCCTCATGGCTGATCTCCGATCGGACGCAGCATCAGTACGTCACCTCCTGGCTGCGGCGCCGGATCCGGGTGACCTCGTCGCGCTGGTTCCCGGTCGGGCCGAGGTAGTTGAACGCGTAGCTGATCTGCGCGTAGCCGCCGGCGAGGTGCGTCGGCTTCATCAGCAGGCGGGTCAGCGAGTTGTGGATGCCGCCACGCTTGCCGCTCGTCTCGGCAATCGGCACGTCGATGGTGCGCTCCTGCGCGTGGTACATGAAGACCGTGCCCTCGGGCATCCGGTGGCTGACGACCGCCCGCGCGACGACGACGCCGTTGCGGTTGACCGCCTCCACCCAGTCGTTGTCGGCGATGCCGACCTTGGCCGCGTCCCTGTCGCTCATCCAGATGTTCGGGCCGCCGCGGGACAGGCTGAGCATGAACAGGTTGTCCTGGTACTCCGAGTGGATCGACCACTTCGAGTGCGGGGTCAGATAGCGGACGGTCACGCCCAGCTCGTCGATGCTGCCGAGCTGCGGCTCCGCGAACAGGCCCTGCATGTCCAGCGGCGGGCGGTAGACGTTCAGCTGCTCACCGAACGCGGTCATCCAGTCGTGCTCGACGAAGAAGTGCTGGCGGCCGGTCAGGGTGTGCCAGGGCTTGAAGCGCTCGACGTTGATGACGAACGGCGAGTAGCGCCGGCCGCCGTGCTCCGAACCGGACCACTCCGGCGAGGTGATGACCGGCGTCGGTCCCGCCTGGGTGTCGGCGAAGGTGATCTGCTTGCCCTCGTGGTCGGTGGCGAGATCGGCCAGCCGGGTGCCGGTGCGCTTCTCCACCGTCCGGAAGCCCTGGACCGCCAGGTGCCCGTTCGTGGTGGCGGCCAGCGAGAGGATTGCCTCGCACATCAGCGCGTCCCGGTCGAGTCGCGGCCGGCCGTCGGCGACACCACCGCGGACGGTGCCGTTCTTGTGGCGCAGGTAGTCCACCGGCTGGGTCAGGTCGTACGTGACCCCCTTGGTGGTGGCCCCCAGGGAGTCCGCCAGCGGGCCGAGAGCGCCCATCTTGGCGGCGATCTGGGTGTAGTCCCGCTCGACCAGGATGAGCTTGGGGAAGTTGACGCCCGGGACGGGCGTGCTGCCGTCCGCCCGCCAGTCGTGCACGACCCCGCTCGGCATGGACATCTCGTCGGCGGTGTCGTGGGCAAGCGGCGCGGCGACCAGGTCGGTGCGCGTCCCGAGGTGCTTGGCGGACAGCTCGCTGACCTTCTGCGCGAGCGTGGCGAAGATGTCGAAGTCGGTGCGGGTCTGCCAGGGCGGCGCGATCGCCGGGGAGAACGCATGCACGAACGGGTGCATGTCCGTGCTGGACAGGTCGTGCTTCTCATACCAGGTGGCCGCCGGAAGCACGACGTCGGCGAACAGCGTCGTCGACGTCATCCGGAAGTCCATGGCCAGCAGCAGGTCGAGCTTGCCCTCGGGCGCCTCGTCGCGCCAGGTCACGTCACGGGGACGCAGTCCCTCGGGCGCCTCCTCCGCGCGCAACGAGCTCTCGGCGCCCAGCAGGTGGCGCAGGAAGTACTCGTTGCCCTTGCCGGAGGACCCGAGCAGGTTGGCCCGCCAGACCGTCAGGACGCGCGGGAAGTTCTCGGGTGCGTCCGGGTCCTCGGCGGCGAACCGGAGTCGGCCCGCGGCGAGCTCGTCGGTGACGAAGGTCGCGGGCTTCTCGCCGGACCGCACGATCGCGTCGCCGAGGTCCAGCGGGTTCCAGTTGAACGTCGGGTAGGACGGCATCCAGCCGAGCCGGGCCGACTGCGCGAGCACGTCTGCCGTCGTCATGCCCCGGAAGTCCGGCTCGGCGGTGGGGGAGCCGAAGACGTCGACCTGGAAGGGGTCGTAGCGGAACTGATCGGTGGCGAGGTACCAGTAGGCGGTGCCGATCATGTGCCGGGGCGGACGGGACCAATCGCTCGCTCCAGACATCACGCCGTGGCCCGTCAGCGGGCGCGTCTTCTCCTGACCGACGTAGTGCGCCCAACCGCCGCCGTTGACGCCCTGGCAGCCGGTGAGGGTGGTGAGGGCGAGGAACGCCCGGTAGATCGTGTCGGAGTGGAAGTAGTGGTTCGTGCCTGCTCCCATGATGATCATGGAGCGGCCCTTCGAGTCGACGGCGTTCTGCGCGAACTCCCGACCGATCCGTTCGGCCTTGTGCGCCGGGACGCCGGTGATCTCCTCCTGCCACGCCGGCGTGCACGGCGAGGACGGATCGTCGTAGCCGGTGGGCCACGCCCCGGGCAGTCCGTCGCGCCCCACGCCGTAGGAGGCAAGCAGCAGGTCGAACACGGTGGTCACGAGGCGACCGGCGACCCGACGGGCAGGGACCCCCCGCACGATCACCGACCCTGCGCCGTCGGGGGAGTCAAAGCGCGGCAGCGCGACCTCGACCACCTCGCTAGCGGCGCCGTACAAGGTCAGCAGCGGGTCGGTGTCGCCGAGCTCGAGGTTCCAGCGGCCCTCGCCCTGCGGGCCGAAGCGGTCCCCGAGCGTGCCGTTCGGCACGACCGGCTCGCCGGTCGCCGCGTCGAGCAGCACGGTCTTGAACTGCGCGTGCTCGCTGGTCTGGCCGAGGTCGTGCGCGGTGAGGAACTTGCCTGGTACGTAGCCAGATCCGCGCTCGTCGAGGGAGATAAGGAAGGGCAGGTCGGTGTACCGCTTGACGTAGGCCTCGAAGTACGGCGTCGTCCGGTCGACGAAGAACTCACGCAGCAGCACGTGGCCCATTGCCATGGCCAGCGCTCCGTCGGTGCCGGGCGCCGGCGCGAGCCACTCGTCGGCGAACTTCGTGGCGTCGGAGTAGTCCGGCGAGCAGACCACGACCTTCTGCCCCCGGTAGCGGGCCTCGGTCATCCAGTGCGCGTCCGGGGTGCGCGTGACCGGGACGTTGCTGCCCCACAGCATCAGGTAGGTCGCATCCCACCAGTCGCCGGACTCCGGCACGTCGGTCTGGTCGCCGAAGACCTGCGGCGACGCGACGGGCAGGTCGGCGTACCAGTCGTAGAAGCTCAGCATCGGCGAGCCGAGCAGCGCGTAGAACCGAGCACCTGCGGCGTGGCTGACCATGCTCATCGCCGGGATCGGGCTGAAGCCGGCGATGCGGTCCGGGCCGTACGCCTTGATGGTGTGCACATGCGCCGCGGCCGCCAGCTCGACCGCCTCGTCCCACGTCGCGCGGACCAGACCGCCCTTGCCCCGGGCGCTCTTGTACTGCTTGGCCAGCAGCAAGTTCGACACGATGTCGGCCCACGCCTCGACCGGGTCGCCGTCGTGGCGCAGCTTGGCCTCGCGGAACAGCTGCAGCAGCACACCGCGGACGTACGGGTAGCGCACCCTCGTCGGCGAGTAGGTGTACCAGGAGAAGGCCGCGCCGCGCGGGCAGCCACGGGGCTCGTACTCCGGGCTGTCCGGGCCCACCGACGGGTAGTCGGTCTGCTGCGACTCCCAGGTGATGATCCCGTCCTTGACATAGACCTTCCACGAGCACGAGCCGGTGCAGTTCACGCCGTGCGTGGAGCGCACGACCTTGTCGTGACTCCATCGGTCTCGGTAGAAGTCGTCCGCCTGCCGGCCGCCGATCTGGTGCAGTGTGCGCCTGTCGGCGCTCACCTCACCCCTGGTGAAGAAGCGGCGCGTGCCGACCAGCGCGTGGGTCAGGTCGCCGTCCAGGCGCGGCTGCGCACGGTCACCGGTGATCGACAAGGCACAGCCTTCCACTGTCGTGACAGCTCTGCGAGGCAGACGGGATCAGAGCCAGCTCGTGGCCCCATCAGAGCATGAACCTTTCCTGGGGCGGTACGCCGCGTGTTTCAGGTCCTTGGTCCCTAGCCGTGTGGGCTGGCGTGGCGTGAGATGAAGGACATGCTGAGGACTCCATCGCAGGTGACGGCGGACGAGCCGACTCCGCAGGTTGCCACTGACGTCGGCGCATCGGACGCTGCACAACCCAACCTCATGCTGGCGCTGGCGACCGCCGGTTTCCTGTTGAACTTCTGGGCGTGGTCGCTGCTCAGTCCGTTGGGCGGGCAGCTGCGCGACGAGCTGCAGCTGTCGTCCTTCCAGCAGTCGCTGCTGGTGGCGGTGCCCGTGCTGGTCGGCTCGCTCGGGCGGATACCGGTCGGTGCGCTCACCGACAAGCTCGGGGCCCGGATCATGTTCCCGGCAGTCAGCCTGCTGACGATCCTGCCGGTGCTGTTCGTCGGCCTCGCCGGCGACACCTTCGCGCGACTGCTCCTTGGCGGCTTCTTCCTCGGCCTGGGCGGCACGGCCTTCGCGATCGGCGTCCCGTTCGTCAACGCCTGGTTCCCGCCGACGAAGCGAGGGCTGGCCATCGGCATCTTCGGCATCGGCATGGGTGGCACGGCCGTGTCGGCGTTCACCACGGTGCAGCTCGCCGACACCTACGGACGGGCCTTCCCGTTCATGCTTGTCGCGGTCCTGCTCGCCGTTTACGCGGTGGTTGCCCGGATGCTGATCCAGGATGCCGCCCGACCGCGACCAGCCGGAGGAAGCTTCCTGCGGCGCACCTGGGTGACGCTGAAGATGCGGACGACGCTGCAGCTGTCTGCGTTGTACGCCGTCGGCTTCGGTGGCTTCGTCGCCTTCAGCGTCTACCTGCCGACCTACCTGCGGAACGCCTACGAGCTCAGCGCCGGTGACGCAGCCAGCCGTACAGCCGGCTTCGTCGTCCTCGCCGTCATCGCACGACCGGTTGGTGGCTGGCTGTCCGACCGGCTGCATCCGGTGCCCGTCCTGGCCGCGTGCTTCTCGGCCGCCGCGGCTTGGGCCGCGCTCGCCGCCCTCGAACTGTCCCTCCTGCCATGGGCCACGATCGCCTTCCTCGGTCTTGCGGCCACCCTCGGTGCGTCGTCCGGAGCGTGCTTCGCCTTGGTCGCCCGCGTCGCGCCCCCGGACAAGGTCGGCAGCGTGACCGGTGTCGTCGGTGCAGCCGGCGGCCTCGGGGGCTTCGTCCCGCCCCTGGTGATGGGCACGCTCTACGGCCGCAGCGGGGACTACACCACGGGCTACGTGCTCCTCGCGGTCGTGGCTGCCTCCGCGGCGCTCTACACCGTCCGTTCCGTCGGGCACGACCGTCAGTGAGATCGGGCGGTGGGCCCGAGCGGTCCGGGCTTTCCGCACCGGCAGGGACACCAACTCTCACCCGTTCTGCCCTTCAGAACGTCGTCCGTTCTGCCGATGGCTCAGGTGAGCCCGGATTGTCCGAGGTGAGCGCGCATGTTGGAGACTGATGCCCTTCCCCTTGAACGCGCGGATCCGAGCCGACGATCGGCGTGACGACACGGGGGACGAGCGCGACCAGGCGGCAGAGCGCCGGGACAGGGCCGCAGACCTACGCGACGAGGCCGCCGAGCGCAGCGAGGGTGACGCGGTGAGTTCGCCTGGGGCGCAGATCCGTGCGCGTGTGCGGCTGGAGGCAGCCGCGGATCGCCGGCAGGCCTGCCAGGATCGTCGTTCCAGCGCCAGCGCGCGCCGGGAGTCCGAGCTCGACCGCACGACCGCACTAGCCGATCGCGGAGCCTGGGCACAGGAGTTGCACGACGCCGGGATCGACGGCCTGACCGGCGTTCTCCTTCGTAGCAGCGGCATGACCCAGCTGCACCGGCGCGTTGTCAATGCGGACGCGGTGTGCCAGCCACTCATCGTGGCCTTTGTTGATGTCGACGGGCTGAAGGCCGTCAATGACAGCAAGGGCCACGCTGCGGGCGACCGCTTGCTGGTCGAGGTCGCGACGTGCCTGGTCGCGACCCTGCGCGCCGCGGACCTCGTGGTCCGGGTCGGCGGCGACGAGTTCGTCTGCGTCCTGGGCGGCATCACCGAGACCGAGGTGACCGCGCTGTTCGCGCGGGTCAAGACAGCGCTGGCGCAGGCGTCCGAGCCGGGGGCCATCACGGTCGGACTGGCCCAGCTGCGGTCACACGAAAGCGCTGGCGAGCTGCTCGCGCGCGCCGACGCCGAGCTGTACCGCCAGCGCCGCCAGCGCCGCAGAGCCCACGAGGTGGTCTTCTACGCTGATGATGAACAGTTCTGCTCCGAGCTCGCGACGTTCCTCAGCGAGGGTGTGCGGGCTGCGGAGCAGGTCGTCGCCATCGTCACGCCGTCACACCGGACGCACCTGCAGGACACCGGGTGTGTCCTGCTGGATGCCCAGCAGACGCTGGACACCTTTATGGACGCCTCCGGTCTGCCGGACATGAGTCGGTTCGACGCGGTCGTGGGCGCGCTGGTCCGGGGACTCGCATCGCGCGGGCCGGTACGGGCGTACGGAGAGATGGTCGCGGTGCTGTGGGAGCAGGGCAACATCCTCGGTGCGCTGCGACTGGAAGAGCTGTGGAACGACCTTGGTGCCGAGGTGGCCTTTCACCTGCGCTGCGCCTATCCACTCGCGCCCGGCCAGGAGCCGGTGGCTGCCGGCATGGGCAGCGTCTGCCGACTGCACGGTCACGTTCGAGCAAGCTGAGCGTCCGCGGCGGCGTGCTGATATGGCACAGTGGGAGGTTCCCCGGTCCTGACGTAGGAGGAGCCCATGCCGACGCGCCCGCTGAACGCCACGTCGGCGTCGTTGCTGGGCTTCCTCCACGAGCGCCCCATGACCGGCTGGGACGTGCTCCAGGTCGCCCAGGAGCGGATCGGGAACTTCTGGACTCTGACCCAGAGTCAGGTCTACCGGGAGTTGGCTGCGATGGCCGATGCCGGTTTGGTCGAGGTCGGCCCGCCGGGGCCGCGGGATCGCAAGCCCTACCGGATCACACCCGCCGGTCAGGCGGCGTTCGCCGACTGGGTCGATCGTGAGCCGGGGCTGGAGCAGATCCGATTCCCGTTGCTGCTGACCATCATGTTCGCCGAACACCTACCGGCTGGGCGCCTCGCGGAGATGATCGGGACCCACCGGGCGGTGCACGCCGAGCGCCTGGCGGGTTATCAGGACGTCCACACGCAGCTGGACGGCGTCATCAGGGAGCAGCTGCCGGATGCGGACCGGTTCCGGCTGGCCACACTCGAGTTCGGTCTTCGCTACGAGGCCGCGGTGCTCGCGTGGTTCGAGCTGTTGCCGGACCTTCTCCCGGGCCAGATTTGACATTCCATTGTGTGAGGTCGATGGTGTACCTAACACAGTGGAACGTCAGTTGAGGAGCACATCGTGTGGCACACCGTCTTCATCGCCGTGCACGCCGCCGCCGGGCTGATCGCGTTCGGCGCGGGCTGCGTCGCGATCCGCCGAGGCGGGCTGTTCTGGACGTACTTGTGGTCGCTGGTGGCCATGGAGCTGTTCCTGGTGCTTGCGATCGCGGCGGAGTGGACGCTGATCGACGCGTTCACCCGGCTGTTGTTCGGTGCGCTGGCGGCATTGGGCCTGATCATGGTGTGGCAGGCCGATCAGGCCCGCCGGAATCGGCCCTCCGGTTCGCCGGAGCAGTGGGCCCGCTACGTTGCCGGCGTCGGATTCACGTTGGTCGCTCTGGTCGATGCCTTCGTGGTGGTCACCGTGCTCAACGCCGGCGCGCCAGGCTGGTCGGTCGCGGTCGTGGGCGTCGCGATCGGCGTCGTCGGCCACCTGAAACTGCGCGCCGTGCGCGGGCCCGTCGGCCGGCACCCGGTCACGGCGCTGGCATCATGAGTGCCGCACCCGCGGTTCATGTACGGGGGCTCAGCAAGGCCTACGGTGGCCGCATTGCCGTCGATGAGGTGGACCTCGACGTGCACGCCGGTGAGATCGTGGGGCTGCTCGGCGCGAACGGGGCAGGCAAGACCACAACCGCCGAGTGCATCCAGGGCCTGCGGCGCCCCGACAGTGGCTCCATCCGCGTCCTCGGGCTGGACCCGGCCGTGCACGGCGCGCAGGTGCGCCGCCTGGTCGGCAGCCAACAGCAGGCCTCGGCGCTGCCGGACCGGATGCGGGTCGGCGAGGCGGTGGCGCTGTTCCGGAACGCTAGCGCCGCGCCGGTCGACGGGCTGCTGAACGCCTTCGGTCTTGCGGGGCACCGCAGGACGGCATTCGCCGCGCTGTCCGGGGGCCAGCGGCAGCGGTTGTTCCTGGTCCTCGCGGTCCTCAACCGCCCACGCCTGGTCATCCTCGACGAGCTGACCCAAGGGCTGGACCCGGCCGCCCGCCGTGACGTGTGGGACGCCATCCGGGTGCTGCGCGAGGACGGGACGACCGTCCTGCTCGTCACGCACTACATGGACGAGGCCGAGGCGCTGTGCGACCGGGTCGTGGTGATGCGCGCCGGCCGGGTCGTGGATGCGGGGTCGCCAGCCGATCTCGTCCGGCGGCACGCCGACTGGGCCACCGTCAGGTTCAGCCACTGCGGGCTCGGCCTCGAGCAGCTGCAACAGCTGTCCGGCGTCCGGTCGGTCAG
>JBBSKF010000051.1:0-20892 GCA_038256525.1 Mycobacteriales bacterium
CCCCACCGCATCCGAACTCATGTTCGATACTGTACCGGGTAGGCGGCCGCATTGCAAGCCCCGGATCGATGAACGTGGTTGCTGTGGAGAACTATTCGCTGTCCACCGCAGTGACGACAGGCCTTGACAGACCGTCTCGGGCCAGTCCGGCAGTTACCCTCCCGTGCCATGAGCGATGTCGACGACCCGGACCCAGAGCCGGTCCAGCTCCAGCTGGACTCCCACGACATCACCAACCGCGCTCGGTCCGCTTACGGCTCCGACGGCCGTCTGGCCCTGCCGCACACCGCGCAGTGGCCGATCTTCCCGTTCGAGGTGCACGGCCTTCGCATGCGGCTGGTCGAGGATCCCGTCCTACCGGAGCCGCCACGGCACGGGGAGGACCCGCAGGAGTGCTCCACCTGTCGATCGGGCGACAACCGTTTCGTGTGGAGCGACCAGCGTTGGCGGGTGAGCATGTCGCACGAACCGATGTCCCTGCCCACCTTGATGTTGCACACCCGAGAACACATCGACTTCGACGCGCTCACGGACGAAGCTGCAGCTGAGATGGGTGTTCGCCTTCTCTGGATGCAGCGCGCCTTGGCGAGCATCGAAGGGGTGGGACGAGTCCACGTGGCGAAGTGGGGCGATGGTGGCGCCCATCTGCACATCTTCGTGATCGCCCGGCCCCGCGGGATGATGCAGCTGAAAGGGATGTTCTTGACCACCTGGTTGCACGCCCTGCCGCCTCTCGGTCCCGAGCTCTGGACAGCGATCCGGTCCCATGTCCGGACCGCGCTGGATATCGCAGCTGACGCCGTCGGAAAGTGAGCCGGCCGCTTCAGTCCGGCCACTTCAGCACCATCGGCGCCACCGGGTCGGCGTTGTCGAGCACCACGTCGGCGCGCTCGACCGGGCGAACCTCCTGCTCGTACAACCGCTCGGCCGGCAGGTACCGGGCGCGATAGCGGTGCTCGACCGCTTTGGCATCACCGAAGATCTCGACATCGCGTGTCCGGGCTCGCCGCAACAACTCGGTGTCAGAAACCCGCAGATGAACCACGCGGTCCCAGCAGCCGGCCAGCTCCGGCCGCTGCAGGTGAACCCCGTCGAGCAGCAGCACCGCATCCGGGGCCGCCGTCCGCGTGGGCTGGCCGACGGGGCGATCGGTGAAGCGGTCAAAGGTGCGGGTCCGGTGTTCGCCGGATCCGTCCGGCCCGAACGGGTCGAGCAGCTCGGCCCGCAACGCGGCGAGGTCGAACGTGTCCTCGTAGCAGCCCCGCGCCGACTCATGTCCCTGGCGGTAGCGGAACGCGCGCGGATTCATGAAGTCGTCGATGCTCGCGCGCAACACTGGCCGCTGCGATCCGATGGCTGCGGCGAGTCGGTCGGCGAGCGTCGATTTTCCCGAGCAGCCGGCACCGTCGATCGCCACCAGGGCCCGCCGCCCGGCCCCGACGGTGACGACCAGCGATGCAAGCCGGTCGAGCAGGCTCACGCCGGTCCGATCAGCCCAGCGACGATCTGCGCCGACAACGCCACCAAGGGCAACCCCCCGCCAGGATGCGAGGACCCGCCGACCAGGAACAGCCCGGGCACGGGAGAGCGGTTCGCCGGTCGCAAGAATGCCGCGGACGAGCCGTTGGACGACGTCCCGTAGATCGCGCCACCGACAGCGCCGGTCCGTTGCTCGAGATCAGCGGGGGAGATGATCTGCGACCACAGCACCCGGTCGCGCACCGGCAACCCGCGTGCTCCGAGCAGGTCGAGCAGCCGTTCGGCGTAGCCCTCGGCGACCCCCTCGGCCCGCCAGTCGATGGCTCCCCGGCCGCTGCCGTGCCGCGGCGCATTGACGAGCACGAACCACGCCTCACAGCCGTCCGGACGCACGGCCGGGTCGTCGGGCGCGCTGACGTAGAGCGTGGGGGACTTGGCCGGTTTGGCCGGATCACCGAACACGGAGTCGAACTCGTCGTCATAGTTGCGCGGGAACAGCACGTTGTGATGCGCCAGGCCGCGCGTACGACCTGAGACCGCCAGCAGCAGGACGAAACCGGAAAGCGACGGTGTGGCCTTCGCGAGCCGCCGGGCAGCGGCCGGGTTGGGCGCCAGCGAGTCGTACACGGTGGTGGCGTCGGCGTTCGCGACGACCACGTCTGCCGGCAACTGCTCACCGCCGGCCAGCACCACGCCGCTCGCCGTCCCGCCGGTCGTCTCGATCCGCTCCACCCGGGTCCCGAGGCGGAGCACCGCCCCCCGCTCGACCGCCCGGTCCCGGATCGCCTCGCCGAGCCGGTAGAGCCCGCCGGGGACGTACCACCCGCCGTACTCCTGCTCGACGTACGGCACGGCCGCCAGTGCGGCGGGCGCCCGCCGGGGGTCCGAGCCGGTGTAGGTGGCGTAGCGGTCGAGGTAGGTGCGCAGCCGCGCATCGTGCAGGTGCCGGCGACCCAGGGCCCGCAGGGACCGGCCGGGGGCGATCGCGGTGATGTCGCGCGGCTGCCGGGCGGCGAGGCGGGCGAGTGTCCGTGGGCCGTCGAGCGCGGACTCGAGGAACGGCAGCCGGCTCGCCTCCCACACCCGCTGGGCCCGCGCGGTGAACGCCCGCCAGTCGTCACCGCTGCCTTGGCTGAGCTGCGTGTCGAGTCGGGCGCAGTGCTCGTCCAGGTCGCTGCTCGCGTCGAAGGTCGACCCGCCGAAGAAGGTGTAGCGCGCCAACGGCTCGAGCGGCAGAAGGTCCAGCCCGACCGGCCATCCGCCGGTGGCCTCGAACAGGTCGCGGAACACCTGCGGCATCGTCAGCAGCGATGGTCCGGTGTCAAACCGGAAGCCGTCCCGCTCGACCGTGCCGAGCTTGCCACCGATCACGTCGGCGGCCTCGCAGATGGTCACGTCGTGGCCGACTGCCGCCAGTCGGGCTGCCGCCGCGAGCCCCCCGACACCGGCGCCCACGACCACGATCCGACTCACAGCGCCCGTCCTTTCCAGGTCAGTGTTCCGCGTCGTCTGGCGAGCCGGGAGCGGCCGGCCAGCCAGCAGAAGGCGGTGACGGACAGCGGGTGCGCGAGCGCGGCAGGCAGGGCGCGCGAGCCGGTACGGCGGGCGCTCACGACCCGCCCCGCGACCCCCGCCGCGTAGCCGAGCGCGCCCACGCGCGAGCCACGCAGCGCCGTGATCGGTGGCAGCAGGTAGAGGAAGGCGAGCACCGCTAGCGTTGGCGCCGGCAGGGTCCACAACGACTTGGTGTAGCCGGCAACGAGCTCGTCCCACCCGTCGTACATCCGGGTGGTGGCGAGCGTGGCCCCGTCGCAGACGCCGCCGCGCCCACCGACGAGCTTGAGAGCCCGCAGCAACTCGACGTCCTCCACGACGGCGTCTCGTACGGCCGCGTGCCCCCCGGCCCGGTCATAGCTCGTGCGGCGCACCGCGAGCAGCTGCCCGTTGGCCGCCGACAGCGACGGCCGCGGCGAGACCTCGGCGACGCGAAGCGGCAGGAAGGTCAACCAGGACCACTGGAGCAGGGGCTGCACCAGGGCGGTCCAGCCGGGAGCCTCCTGGCGTGGATAGGGGCTGAGCAGGTCCAGCCGGGTGTCTTCCAGCAACGCGACGGTGGCCGCGACCGCGCATGGTGCGAGCACCACATCGGCGTCGACGAACACCAGCACCTCGCTGGTGGGGGCGGCGGCGTCAGCGAGCTGCTGGCAGGCGTGCGGCTTGCCGAGCCAGCCGGGAGGCAGGGGCCGACCGGTCAGCAGCCGGACCCGCGGATCGTCACCGGCGAGCGACCGCACGAGCTCGGCTGTGCCGTCGCTGCTCGCGTCGTCGAGGACGAGGATCTCCAGATCGACACCCTGCTGGCCCAGCAGCGCCCGTAGGCAGGCCGTGACGCGGCTTGCCTCGTTGCGTAGCGGCAGCAGGACCGACACGGACGTGGTCGTCGAGCTCGCCGTCGGCCGTCGCAGCAGTCCCGCGTTGACGGCCGCGTGGACGGCGAGAACCCCGGCCCCCAGCGAGGCCAGCGTGACCGGGGTCATCCGCGACGCAGGGACAGGGCGTAGGGCACGGCAACCAGCCCCATGCCGAGCCCGCCGACCAGGGCGACGACAGGTCGGCCGAAGAACGCGGCATTGGCCAGCACCGAGGAGGCGTAGGTCCACAGGAACAGCGCCGCCGGGACCCGGTCGTCGGCGCTGCGACGTCCGAGCAGCTGCAGCACACCGAGCATCACCACCGCGACGAGCAGCCAACCGAGATAGTTCGACAACGGGATGCCCGGCGCACCGGGCAGACTCGCCTGCACATCATAGAACCGCCAGTGCCCCGCCGAGACCATCTGAGGGTCGAGGAACAGGTCCCACGAGGCGAGTGCAGCTGCCCCCACCGCCGCTGCGCCGACCGCGGTGCGGGCCAGTCGCTGCCCCACCAGCAGGCACGGATAGGCGAACATCGCCCACGCCAGGGGGATCACCACCGGGACGCTCAGCAGCTTCGGGCCGAGCGAGTCGCTGTAGTCGTACTGCCCGAACGGCACTCCGGTGGCGGTGCCGATCGCCTCGGCGAGCAGCCCGAATCCGGTCGTGATCAGGACGAACAGGGCGGTCCATCGGACGCCGCGGTGCACCAGCGCATGGCTCGTCGAGGCGAGGAAGAACACCGCCACCGTGACGATGGTGAGCCGGTCCTGGGTGACGCCGCTGACCAGCGGATAGCAGACCTGCAGGAGCACGGTGGCTGTGGCGAGGACGACGGGAATCCGGCGAAGCGTGGCGGCGGCCGGCGTCGCCGCGACGGTCGTCGTCACAACAGGCAGCCTACGGCGCGACCGGCGCTCAGCCCGGGTCGAGCAGCGCGCGAAGGCGCTGCACGGCATCGGCGAGCGCCTGGCGGGCGGACGGGCCGTGCGTGGAGAACCAGTGCGGTTCCTCCTCCACGAGGTCGTCGTAGGCCTCGCCGAGATCCTCTCCCGACAAAGCTCTTCCGGCCACCGGGTCGTCGTAGAGCAGGTGCCACAGCTCGGAGACCTCCGCGGTCGGGGGAAGCGGCAGACCGTGCGCCAGCCACCCGCCGAGCTCGAGGTCGATCTCGTCCGGCAGGTCCTCCTGCAGCTCCAGTCCGTGCTCCTGGGCGTGCTGCTCCAGCGCCGCCCGGCTCGCGAACGTGGGCACCCGGCCCTTGTGGCGCAGCAGGACATCGGTCTCGGTGTCGTCGTCGACGACCCAGCCGGCATGCCACCGCTGCCCGCCGTCGACGAGCAGCACCTCGTACAGGTCAGCCACCGCGCACCTTCCGAAGACCCCGGGCCAGCGGCGACGGAGACCGGTCGCCGAGGGCGATCGTCGCAGCCGAGCGCCCGCTCGCGCCGAACACGCCACCCCCCGGGTGTGTCGAGGCGCCGCACAGGTAGAGCCCGGCAACACCCGGGACGCGGTAGCCGGCGAGCTCGGGCATCGGTCGCCACATGAACATCTGGTCGAAGGCCATCTCGACGTGCATCACCTGACCGGAGCGCAGCCCCAGCTCACGCTCCAGGTCCAGCGGCGTCTGCACGTGCATCTGCTCGACGTTGTCGGCGAAGCCCGGGGCGGCACGGTCGACCGCCTCGACCAGCTTGGTGCCCTCCCGCTCCCGGATGGCGTCCCAGGTCTCGCCGTTCGACAGCGCGTACGGATGCCACTGCCCCCACACGGTCACGTTGTGCTTGCCGGGCGGCGCGATCGTGTCGTCGAAGGCGCTGAACGTCATCGCGAGTGCCGCCGGCTGCTCAGGGGGGAGCCCGGCGTTGTACTCGCCGTGCGCCTTCCGGAGGAACTGTCGGCTGGGCGCGATCAGCTGCATCGCCCGGTGCGTCTCCGCAGTCCCGGCCGGATAGTTCGGCAGGGCGCTGGTCGCCAGGCGCACCACCATGCCGATCCCGTTGCCGGTCCGGATGCTCTTTCGCGCCCGGTCGGCGAACGCCCCCGGCAGCGCGTCCCCGAGCAGGTCGATCGTGGTGAGGACATGGCAGCCGGCGACCACGTACGCGGCGGCCAGATGCTCACCCGAGTCGGTCAGCACTCCGGTGACGCGCCCACCGGCGGTCGTGATCGCGGCAGCGCCGTCGCCCAGCCGGACGCGGCCACCGAGGGACTCGAGCCGCCGCTGCAGCGCCTCGGACAGCACGCCGCTGCCGCCCTTGGGATGACCGGGCGGCCGCAGGTGCATCACGGTGTTCCAGCCCACCAGGTCGGCGGTCGCCACCTCGGAGGTCGGCGGTCCGGACTGCGCGCCCATCCAGGCCAGCGCGGTCTTGAGCCGCTCGTCGGTGAAGTGCTCGTCCAGCAGGCTGTCAGCGCTGGTGAGGAACTGCCGCGACAGCTCGAGCCCGTTCAGGCCGGTGGACTTGCCGATGCCCCACAGCGTCCGGCCGAGGTGGGCCATCGTCGGTGCGCCCTGGAAGGCCTGGAACACGCGCAGGTTCCGGGCCGACCAGTCGAGCACGAAGGCGCGGTAGGCGTCGGCGTCGCGGGAGCCGCAGACGGCCTCGATCGAGGCGCAGGTGCGGTCGAGGTCGACGTGGAAGTGGATGCCCTCATCGCCGAACGGCGCGAAGCCCCACGGGTCGAGATCCTGATATTCCAGGCCCGCCGACACCAGGTCCAGGTCCTCCACGATGCCGGTGTGGCGGACCATGATGTGGGCGCTCGAACCGCGATCCATCCGATAGCCCGGGAAGCGCTCGACGGTGCTGACCGCACCGCCGACGACGGTGTCGCGCTCCACCACCTCGACGGCGAGGCCCGCCTTCGCGAGGTAGCAGGCGGCGACCAGCCCGTTGTGGCCCGCGCCGACGACGACCGCTCTGTCCTTCAGCGATGGCGTCGTCACTCCGACGACCCTAGGTGCAGACCCAGCACCGCGAAGGCCCGCGGGTCGCCGGGGAAGTGCAGGTCCAGTGCCAGGTCCACCCAGCCGCCCGCGCGGTAGAAGTGCCGGGCTCGGGTCTCGGAGTCGGGGGTGGTGAGGATGGCCGTACGCACCGACGCGCCGGCCAGCAATCTGGCGAGCAGCCGGCGTCCCAGGCCGGTGCCCTGGTAGGCCGGGCGGACATGCAGCTCGCAGACCTCGAAGGCCCCATCGAGCCAGGCGGCGGCGTCCCGCACCGACAGCGCGGACCGCACCTGGTCGTGCCACCACTGGCCTGGCGCGCCGAGGTAGCCGTAGCCGATGCCCACGAGGCGGTCGTCGTCGAAGGCGCCCACTGCGCAGAGTCCGGCGAGGTCGAGGTGGCTGGCCAGGATGGCCCGTCGTGAGCGCGCCGCCTCCGGCTGGACCTGCATGGCCTCGGCGTAGACGTCGAGCACCTCGTCGCGACGCTGCGCGAACTGCGTACGGTCGAACTCGACGAGCCGGACGCTCATGCCAGCGGATCGCGACCGTCGAGCGTGCCTGCGCTGCCGAGCACGGCGAAGCGGGCGAACAGTTCCTCGGTGTACCAGCGCTCCGGCGCCGTGCGGGCGACCACCGCGGCATGGGCCTCGGCGGTCGCGAAGGCGCGCAGCGCCGCAGTGGACTCCCACAGGCTGAAGGTCCCCTGCAACCCGACCGGCGCCTCACCGATGCCGATCGCCGCGCGCAGTCCCGGCTGCGCGGAAAGGTCGGCCGAGACGGGTGGCACCGCCCGCCAGAAGCCGGGCGCAGTCGCTGCGCGCAGCCGGGCGCGGGTCAGCGCCGCGACCGGCCCTTCGGCCCGCACCGGGGTGGGTGCGCCGAACGGCTCCCGGCCGCTCCACCGGCCGCGGGCGGCCACCGGCCGCAGGTCCACCCGGAACGACTCGTGCGCATCGCCTGCCCACGCGCGTACGACCTCGGACTGCTCGAAGGCCCGCGCCGCCTCCACCGAGGTCCAGGTCGCGAGCAGCCCCCAGCGCAGCGGGTCGGCGTCGCGCACGGTGAAGGTGCGACCGTCGCCGGTGCCCAGCAGCTTGGCGAAGCGCAGGCCAGGTGTGCGCCGGACCCGCCCGCGGTCGCGGCCCATCCGCAGCAGCGCCTTCGGGACCGCTGCCCGCGGGATGCGCCACAGGTGCAGCGTCACCAGCGCAGGGACGGGTTCGGTCACGCGGTCGAGCCTGCCACGCCTGCCCAGGTGGAAGAGGTCGACGGGGGGCGGTGTTGCATGCGGACGTGGAGCTCCAGCAGATCGCCGAGCAGGCCGGTCGCGATCTCGAGACCGCCGACGCGCCGGATGTCCTGCGCTGGGCGGTCGAGACCTTCGGCGACCGCTTCGTCATCGCCTCCTCGATGGGTGACGGCCTGCTGGCCTCGCTCGCGGGCTCCGTCGCCCCCGGGGTCGACGTGCTGTTCCTCGACACCGGCTACCACTTCGCCGAGACGATCGGCACCCGGGACGCGGTCGCGCAGGTCTACGACGTGACCGTACGCACGATGCTGCCGCTGCTCACCGTTGCCGAGCAGGACGCCGCGCACGGCGAGCGGTTGTACGAGCGCGACCCCAACGCCTGCTGCGCCTTACGCAAGGTCGAGCCGCTGGCCCGCGGGCTCGAGCGCTACTCCGCGTGGGCGTCGGGGATCCGACGGGACGAAGCGACCACCCGGCGCGACATCGGGGTGGTGGAGTGGGACGCGAAAAGGGCCATGGTGAAGGTCAATCCGCTTGCCCGGTGGACCCAGGCCGACGTCGATGCCTACGTCGAGGAGCACGGTGTCCTGGTGAACCCGTTGGCCTATGACGGCTATCCCTCGATCGGCTGTGCGCCCTGCACCCGCCGGGTCGCGCCCGGCGAGGATCCGCGCGCGGGCCGGTGGGCCGGGTCGAGCAAGACCGAGTGCGGCCTGCACGTCTGAGTCAGGGACGTCACGAGGGCCCGACGACGGCTGGTGACGGGCTGGGACCTGCCTCGGGTAGGGGGCTCGCCGACGGGTTCGGGGTCGGTACCGGCGTGGCGGCGGCGAAGACGGGCAGTGGGACCTGCGGCCTGCTCAGCTGCTGGCACTGGCCCGGTTCGACGGCACCGCCGTACAACGTCGTCTCCCCATCGAGGACGTAGTTCTGCGGATAGGCGAACGGGACCGGCACGCCGTCCGCGGCCCGCGGCGGGAGCGTCGTGCGCCGGCAGTCGTCGGCCCACCACTCCTGCTCACCGACCCGGAGCGGTCGGCCGTCCTGGTCGAACAGGAGCACACCCTCCAGGGGCACGCCGGCTGAGTCGTACGGGAAGATGTCGGTGACGGGCCCTGCGGTGGACAGCAGGGGGAAGGCCTCGCTGGCAGCGGCCGGGGCGCCATCGTTGACGTAGATGTAGTCATTTCCCGAGAAGACACCCGGCAGGACCAGCAGCGTCCACACGGTGACGACGACCTCAGCGACGCGAAGCACGCGGCGAGATGTCGGGGCGAGCCGGCGCCGCCCGAGCGCGACCGATCCGACGATCGCAGGGACCACGAGCACCAGGCTGAGCAGTCCGATCACCCCGGTGAACATGAACAGGCTCAGGGCGGCGACGAGCAGCATGGCCCGCAGCACCCACCAGGCCGGCACGAGCAGGGGCAGGAAGGTCAGGACCTCGCGGCCGGCCGGTGAGCTGGTCAGCCGCCTCCAGTCCTGCCGGACCTTGAGAAAGCGCGGCGGAGCCTCGGCGACCTGAGCCCGGACGCGCGGTGGCAGGCCGGCAGCCAGGCGCAGCTCGGTGGCGTACGCCACCGGTGTCCCGAGGCGGAGCTCGTACGGACGGTCGTCCCCCTCCTGGTCGAGGGCGGCCAGATGGAGCGCCAGGTCCTCCACCAGATCGGTGCGCGCGTCGAGAGGCAGGTCCGACAGCTCGCTGTCCACGGCGCCCAGGTAGCGCTGCGCCGCTCCGGTGGTCGTCGGCGTCGTCATGCCGCCACGTTCCCGGCCAGCAGCGACTCGACGGTGTCGGCGAAGGACGTCCACGTCTTGGCCGAGTCCTCCAGCAACGACCGCCCGCGGTCGTTGATGGCGTAGTACTTGCGGTGCGGTCCCTCGTCGCTGGGGACGACGTACGACGTCAGGGCGCCGGCCTGGTAGAGCCGCCGCATCGTGCCGTAGACCGACGCGTCACCCACCTCCTCGAGGCCGGCCGTCCGCAACCGACGCACGACGTCGTAGCCGTAGGCATCGGCATCGCGAACGACCGTGAGCACGGCCATGTCGAGCACGCCCTTGAGCAGTTGACTGGTGTCCACGCGACCCCCCGAGAAGTAGTGTGACTGGCACGGTACTGCACGACGCGCGGTAGTGCGAACCACACAGGTCCGTCAGCGTGTCGCGGCGTAGAGCACGTGCCGGCGCAGCCGTTCCGGCAGATCCGGGCGTGGATGGTCGAACTCCCGCTCGCGACGCATCCCGATCCGCTCCATGAGCCGCCACGACCGCTCGTTGGTGACGCTGGTGACGCTGACCACCCGGCAGACCTGCTCCAGTCCGTACGCCAGCGCCGCTCCGGCCGCCTCGGTCGCCAGGCCGCGTCCCCAGAAGTCGTGGGCCAGCCGCCAGCCGATCTCCAGCTCCCGGGTGCCGGTCACCTCGCTCCACTGCAGGCCGGTCCAACCGGCGAACACGCCGTCGACCTCGACCGCCCACAACCCGTACCCGTGCTCGGCGAAGTGGGCGCGCACCCGGGCCACGGTCGTCTCGCTCTCCGCCCGGGTCAAGGTCGCCGGGAAGTGCGCCATCACCACGGGATCCGCGCACATGGCGGCGAACGGCTCGAGATCGTCGTCGGTCCAGCCCCTCAGCAGCACCCGGGCGGTCCGCAGCTCCTCCACGCGGCCACCCTGCCGGAGATCAGTGCCCGGCGCAGGCGTGCTCGTTCAGCTTTTCCACCGGGATCACGATCCCGGCCGGGCCCGGACGCACGAGCAGCACCAGGCGCCCCTCCTCGAAGTGCGGACGGACATGCCCGGACGGGTCGAGAACGGTGTCGGGCTGGAGCTCGCCGACCGCCGGGATGACGGCGGTGACCGCGCTGACGAGCGGCACGGCAGCGACGGGCAGCGGGCCGTCCAGCGTCTCCTGGCCGGGGAAGCGGACGGCCCGACCGGCCAGCCCGTCGCGGGCCTGCGCGACCGCAGTCCGGGCGCCGGTGCGAGCGCCCCGCGGTCCCGTCTCGACGGATGGTTCGTCCGCCGGACCTTCGAGCACCGCCGCCCCGGACCACCGCTCGCGCAGGGCGTCGAGCAGGGCGGTCTCGCCGAGGGGCCCGGCGGCCCGCCCCGTCAAGCGGGCGCTCGCGGCAACGCACGTGCGGCCCTGGCTCGTCACCACATGCGTGCACACCAGATCGGCCTCGATGTGCAGGCCCACCAGCAGGTCGAGCACCTGGTGCTCGAGGTGACGCTCGTCCACCCCGCCGTCAGCGGGGTCGAGGCCGAGCCACAGCATGCCGGGCTGCGGGGTCATGTGACGTCCACGAAGATCGGGTTGGAGTAGAACCACAGGTCCACCCACGGGTCGGCGTCACCGAAGACGTCGACCAGCGGGTTGCCGGAGCTGTCGAGCTGGCGACCGTCACTGCCGCGCAGCCGCAGGTAGAACGGCTCGGTGACGTTGCGGAACCGGTAGCGCAGCTTCACGGTCTTGCCGGGGGCGCGCCCCACCTCGAAGGTCTCGATCACCCGGGTGGCCGGCGCGGTCTTGCTGTCCCGGTCGCTGGCCGGACCCGTTACCGGGCCGCCGATCAGGTCGACGTGGGCGAGCACCGGCAGGTCGCCGTGAAAGTTGGGCTGCGAGGGCAGTGTGACGCTGATGGTGACCGCGATGTTGCTGCCGCGACGGGCCACGGTGCGTTCCCCGACGGTGACCCCCTTCTCGCCGTTGGAGCCGGTCGCGTCGACCCGGAAGTCGACCGCATCCACGAGCCGGCCGTGCACGGCGTAGACCCGCGCCCGGCGCAGACCGTCCATGACGGCGGTGTAGCTGCGGCCGTTCGCTGCGACGAGCGTCGAGCCGTAGAAGCCGGGCCAGAAGTCTCCGGCCGGCTGCGGCGCCTGGTCCTCGACCGGCGGCAGGTACTGCCCGGTCGTGTTGTAGTAGGCGGACGTGCGCTGCTCGGGTGTGCCGCCGCGGCGGAAGCGCTCCTCGTGCACGAAGTGGGCGTCCGAGGTCGTCGTGATGGTGAAGGGCAGGCCCTCGGCGAGCAGCGAGTCCCACACCCCGCCGACCTGTGTGACGTTGTCGTCGAAGCCGCCGTAGGTGAAGTAGCTCTCCGGTCCGTAGCCCGGGTGAGAGTCGGGGTTTGCCGTGTTGCCGTAGAAGCCGCGGTCGTCACCGATCCCGCCCTGCGCCTTCGGGATTCCGGCGGCCTGGTGGCCAGGAGCGCCCTCCATGCCGATGCCGATGCGGTCGCCGGACGTCGCGTCACGGTAGCCGCGCAGCTCGTGCGGACTGTCCAGACCGCGTCGCGAGACGTGGTTGGCGAGCATGAGCGCATCCGGGACTGCACCCGCGGCCCGCTGCGCGGCCAGGAAGCGCAGCCCCTCGTACGCCAGGTTCTCTGCCTTCGAGCTGTTCTCAGTGGCCCGGGCGATCTCCTTGCGCGAGCTCAGCAGCGCTCCGTCGTAACGGAACTCGAACTCGCTGAGGGTCGCGACGTCTCCCGAACCGGGCGCGACGAACACGGTCGCGTGCTCACCGCCCGGGATGTTCCATTCCAGCCCGTGGTAGACGAGCAGGTCCGGCTGGGCGGCCCTGGTGGCCGCGACGTCCTCGGCGGTCTCGGTCACGGAGAACTTCTGGTGCGCGACGCTGCCGTGGTCGGTGATGACCATCCAGTCGAGGCCGAACTCACGGGCCTTGGCGGCGTGCTGACCGACCTCGTAGATCGCATCCGAGCTGTACTTGGTGTGGATGTGGTGGTCGCCGCCGAGATAGAGGTACGGCCGGCCGGGCACATCGCCGCGCGCCGGCGGTCCCTGCGGGTTGGACTGCGGCGCGGCAGCGGCGCTGCCGGCCATCGTGGGGCTCAGGGCAAGGCCGGCGCCGACGGCGCCCAGCCCCTGCAGCAGCCGGCGACGCGTGATGGCGTCGACGGCCGGCTCGTCCGTGGTTGCGGGTGGGTGCGGGTGGTCGTGGCTCACGGTGGCAGGCCTTCCAGGTCGCGAGAATTCGGGCAGGTCCACCGTTTCCGGCACGGGACACTGTCCGGGGGGAACCCGGTGGAAGGCGGACGTCCAGCAGGTGAACAGCCGGGGGCTCCCGCCTGTTCGTCACACGACGCGGATGGTCCGCCGGATGTGCAGGACCTGCAGCAGGTGATGGATGTCCGAGGGGTCCGAGGTGAGCACTTCGTGCCCGGGTCGGTCCTCCGCCGCCAAGGCTACGAGCGCGTCGAGCACGTCCGTCGTCCTGGCCCGACCGAGTAGCTCGCCAGCACGACGGGAGAGGGGTCCATCGGCCACGATCAACTCTGATCCGGACAGCACCTTGGCCAGGCGGGCCTGGCGGGGACCTCCACGCCACGCCTGTGCGACCACCGGAGCGGGTATGACGGGCCGTTGTCCCATCCGGTGGACTTCGGTGAGCAATGCCCAGGCGTCCAGATCCCCCCGGTCGAGCGCGATGAGCGCTCCTGCGTCGAGCACCCTCACGCAGCAGGTGGCTTCCGGTGCCGGACGGGTGGTTGCCATTTGGTGCGGGCCCTGGCGGCAGCAATGTCTTCCTCGGTGATGGGACCGGCGTCAAGCTCGTACTCAGCGATGGCAGCGGCCAGGTGTTCACGCGCGAGACGTTCGGCGGCGGCCTCGGCCATCCAGGAGCTCACGCCGCCTCGACCGGCCCGCCGTCGCACTTCGGCCACGAGGTCACTGGGCAGGGTCACGGTCAAGCGAGGCATCTCTCGATCCATGCCACCAGTGTGACACGAGTCTTATCCGATCCGGCTGACCGCTCCGCCGCCGGTCAGCCCCTGAAATCGGACGCTGAAGGCCCGGCGGCAGGACTCACACATCCAGTCAGCGTGCCCGGCGTCCGGGTCGTCACCGAACGGCCGGATGGTGTCCTCCCCGCAGTACGGGCAGTACATCGGCGCGGCCCGCTCGCTCACCCGCGCCACCCCCGTACGCCGATCATGGAACTGTTGCTCACCTGCTGAGCGTGCGCAGCGGGCACGAACTCCATGATCGGCGGGGAGTGGGGGGTCACCGGAGCAGGGACTCGTCGGCCCGGCGCGCCCAGGTGGCGAAGCGCTCGCCGGTGGACCGCTCGGCCACGTACGTCTTGAGCAGCCGCTCGATGTAGTCGACGGTGTCGTCAGCGGTCACCTTGAGCCCGCGGGACTTGCGGCCGAAGCCGGCGTCCTCGCCGAGCCGGCCGCCCAGGTGCACCTGGAAGCCTTCGACCCCGTCGACGATCGAACCCTTCAGCCCGATGTCGCCGGTCTGGAAGCGGGCACACGAGTTGGGGCAGCCGTTGACGTGGATGGTGAGCGGCTCGTCGAAGTCCGGGAGCCGCCGCTCCAGCTCCTCGTAGATGTCCACCGAGCGGACCTTGGTCTCGACGATCGCCAGCTTGCAGAACTCCAGTCCGGTGCATGCCAGCATCCCGCGGCGGAAGCGCGACGGGGTCACCCGCAGGTCCTCGGCCTCGAGGCACGCGACCAACGCCGCGACGTGATCGTCCGGCACACCCAGCAGGACCAGCCCCTGCTGGACCGTCGTTGAAACCCGGCCGTCGCCGAACTCGGCGGCGAGATCGGCGACGCGTTGCAGCTGCCGGCCGCTGGTGCGCCCGGCCCGTGGGACCACTCCGACGTAGTTGCGGCCGTCGCTCTGCCGGTGCACCCCGACGTGGTCGCGGTCCGCTGTCGGCGGCGCGGCGGGTGGCGGACCGTCCGGCAGCGGGCTTTCGAGGTACTCGGTCTCCATCACCTGCCGGAACCTCTCCGGCCCCCAGTCGGCCAGCAGGAACTTCAGCCGCGCGTGCATGCGCGAGCGGCGGTAGCCGTAGTCGCGAAAGACCGACGTGACGCCGGCCCACACCTCAGCGACCCGCGCCGGCTCGACGAAGACCCCCAGTCGCAGGCCGAGCTTGGGGTTGGTGGAGAGCCCGCCGCCGACCCACAGGTCGTAGCCGACGGTGCCGTCGGGGAGCTGCACACCAACGAAGGACACGTCGTTGATCTCGTGGTTCGTGCAGTGCACCGAGCAACCGCTGATCGAGGTCTTGAACTTGCGCGGCAGGTTCGAGAATGCCGGGTCGCCGATGTAGCGGGCCCGGACCTGCTCGAGAACACCACTGGCGTCGAGGATCTCGGCGTTGTCGACGCCCGCCAGCGGGCAGCCGACGATGACCCGCGGGCAGTCGCCGCAGGCTTCTGTCGTGTCGAGGCCCACCGCGTCGAGTCGCTCCCAGATGGCCGGCATGTCCTCGACCCTGATCCAGTGCAGCTGCACGTTCTGCCGGTCCGTGATGTCCGCCACGTCCCGGCCGTACGTCGTGGAGATCTCACCGATCGTGCGCAGCTGGCTGTTCGTGAGCCGTCCGCTGTCGATGCGGATGCGGAGCATGAAGAAGGGCGCCTCCAGCTCCTCGGGCTCCAGGATGGCGGTCTTGCCGCCCGGAATGCCTTGCGCCCGCTGCGTGTACAACCCGTACCAGCGAAAGCGACCGCGCAGGTCACCGCCGTC
The DNA here is from genome assembly GCA_038256525.1 of Mycobacteriales bacterium. GTDB lineage: Bacteria > Actinomycetota > Actinomycetes > Mycobacteriales > SCTD01 > SCTD01. Next base: position 15,622 of record JBBSKF010000051.1, read on the forward strand.
GATCGAGTCGAATCCGCCCTGCGCGTAGCTGTCGATGATCCGCTGCTTGACGGTCAGCGGGTTGCTGTCCTTCTTGGACTGCTCGTTGGCGTTGAGCGGCTCGCGATAGCCGAGCGCCCACTGACCCTGTCCGCGCTGGGCGGGCATGTGGAACTCCTGAGGGTTGCGCCGACATGGCGACTGGCGGGCTGGCGGTCCGGACGGTGCGCGCGCTAGGCCGGGGAACAGATGGCGCTGCGGAACCGCTGCAGGTCGATGTGCCGGCGAGAGGTCAACAGGGCGGACATGCCGTCAAGGGTGACACAGTTCCTGCGGGGGGCGATGGTCTCGAGGGGGGCGAGCCACCCGTGTGCGACCCTTGTGGCATGACCGGCTCGTTTCTCGTCGCGCGGTTGCATGTCGACCTCCAGCGCGTGTCGAGCGCAGCCTGTTCCCCGTCGCGACCGGTCAGGTAAGCCCGCGCGGAGCCGCGCGCGTCTGTCCGCCCCGACGGCCTGCGCGCCGTCGCGCCCCCCTGCCAGGAGGAATCCGCATGACCGCCCTCGCCGAGCGGACCCCGCCGCCGCTCGCCGCTGTCGGCACGACGCTGTGGCTGACCGGCCTGCCCAGCGCCGGCAAGACGACACTTGCCACCGCGCTCGCGGCCCGGCTGCAGGACCCGCATGTCGAGCTGCTCGACGGGGACGAGGTCCGGGAGTTCCTCTCCAAGGGCCTGGGCTTCAGCCGTGCGGACCGGGACACCAATGTGCTGCGTATCGGCTGGGTCGCCGCGACGCTCGCCAAGCACGGCGTGCTGGTGCTCGCCAGTGTCATCAGCCCGTTCGCGCAGACCCGGGCGCAGGTGCGTGCGCTGCACGACGGTCGGGGCGCGGGTTTCCTCGAGGTCCACGTCGCCACGCCCGTCGAGGTCTGCAGCGAGCGGGACGTGAAGGGCTTGTACGCGCGGCAGCGCGCCGGGGAGCTGGCCGGCCTGACCGGTGTCGACGCGCCCTACGAAGCCCCGATCGCTCCTGATGCCCGCATCCCGGCTCACGAGCAGAGCGTCGAGCAGTCGGTCGATCAGCTGCTCGACCTGCTGCGGGTGCGGGGTCTGGCATGACCGTGCCTGAGGTGGCGCCCGGTCTGTCGCAGCTCGACCTGCTGGAGTCCGAGGGTATCCACGTGATGCGCGAGGTCGCGGCGGAGTTCGAGCGCCCGGCGCTGCTGTTCAGTGGCGGCAAGGACTCGATCGTGATGCTCCACCTCGCGCTGAAGGCGTTCTGGCCGATGCGGATCCCCTTCCCACTCGTCCATGTCGACACCGGGCACAACTTCGACGAGGTGCTCGCCTTCCGCGACCGTCGCGTCGCCGAGCTCGGCGCCCGCCTGGTCGTCGCGTCGGTGCAGGACGACATCGACGCCGGCCGGGTCCGAGAGGTGCCCGGTGGTCTGCGCAACCCGCTGCAGACCACGACGCTGCTGCGCGCGATCGAAGAGGGCCGCTACGACGCGGTCTTCGGCGGCGCGCGGCGGGACGAGGAGAAGGCGCGCGCGAAGGAGCGGTTCTTCTCCTTCCGCGACGGCTTCGGCCAGTGGGACCCGAAGAACCAGCGCCCCGAGCTCTGGAACCTCTACAACGGCCGACACGCGCCCGGTGAGCACATCCGCGTCTTCCCGCTGTCGAACTGGACCGAGCTCGACGTGTGGCGCTACATCGACCGCGAGCACATCGAGGTGCCGTCGATCTACTACGCCCACGAGCGGGAGGTCTTCGAGCGCGACGGGATGCTGCTCGGGGTCACCCCGCACTCGCTGCCCCGCACCGGTGAGGCCGTGACGACCCGTGTCGTGCGCTACCGGACCGTCGGCGACGCCTCCTGCACCGGCGCAGTCGCCTCGCCGGCCCGCAGCCCGCAGGAGGTCGTCGAGGAGGTCGCGGTCACCCGCCTGACCGAGCGGGGCGCGACCCGCGCGGACGACCGGGCGAGCGAGGCAGCCATGGAGGACCGCAAGAAGGAGGGCTACTTCTAGTGAGCGACCTGCTGCGCTTCGCCACGGCCGGCTCGGTCGACGACGGCAAGTCGACGCTGATCGGCCGGCTGCTCTACGACAGCAAGTCGGTGTTCGCCGACCAGCTCGCCTCCGTCGAGCGCACCAGCGTCGACCGCGGCGACGACTACACCAACCTCGCGCTGTTGACCGACGGCCTGCGCGCCGAACGGGAGCAGGGCATCACGATCGATGTCGCCTATCGCTACTTCTCCACCCCGGTACGGTCTTTCATCGTGGCGGACACCCCCGGCCACGTGCAGTACACGCGCAACATGGTCACCGGGGCGTCGACCGCGGACCTCGCCCTCGTCCTGGTCGATGCCCGCAAGGGAGTGCTCGAGCAGACCCGCCGCCACGCCGCGCTGTCCGGCCTGCTGCGGGTGCCACATGTGGTGCTCGCGGTCAACAAGATGGATCTCGTCGGCTTCGACGAGGCGGTGTTCGACGCCATCGTCAAGGCCTTCGGGGACGTTGCCGAGGAGGTCGGGCTGAGCGAGGTCACCGCCATCCCGATGGCGGCGCTGCAGGGTGACAACGTCGTGCATCGCAGCGACCGGATGCCCTGGTACGACGGGCCGGCGCTGCTCGAGCACCTGGAGCAGGTGAGCGTCGAACGCGACCACGGCGAGGCGCGCCCGGCCCGCTTCCCGGTCCAGTACGTCCTTCGGCCGATGTCCACCGAGCGGCCGGACTACCGCGGATACGCGGGCACCGTCGCCAGCGGGACGCTGCGGGTGGGCGACGAGGTCGTCGTGCTCCCGTCCGGTCGGCAGACCATGATCGCGGGCATCGACACCGCCACCGGCGAGCTGACGCACGCGGTCGCCCGGCAGGCGGTGGCCGTCCGGCTCACCGACGAGCTCGACGTCAGCCGCGGGGACGCGATCTGCTCCGCCGGCTCCCCGCCGCAGGTGCTGACCTCGCTGGAGGCCACCGTGTGCTGGATGGCCGATGCGCCGCTGCGGCCGGGCGCCCCGTTGTTGGTCAAGCACACCACCCGTACCGTCCGCGCCAAGGTCACCGCCCTGCTCGACCGGCTCGATGTCACGACGCTCGAGCGGGCGCCGGTCGAGCAGCTCCGACTCAACGACATCGGCCGGATCGCGCTGCAGACCGCCTCACCGCTGGTGGTCGACAGCTATGCCGACGACCGCACCACCGGCGCGTTCCTGCTCATCGATCCGGCCACCGGGGCGACGCTCGGGGCGGGGATGGTGATTGCTGGGACGCTGGTCCCGTGACCCGCTTCCCGCTCCACCTCGACCTCGCCGGACGGCGGGTGCTCGTGGTGGGCGGAGGGGCGGTTGCCGCGCGCCGGTCACGGGCGCTGGACACCGCAGGGGCCCTGGTCGAGGTGGTGTCGCCCGTGGTCGCCGACGGCTTCCCCGACGTGTCGGTGACGTTGCGCGCCTTCGTGCCGGAAGACGTCGACGGGGCCTGGCTGGTCCTTGCCTGTACGGGGGTGGTGGACGACTCGGTTGCCGCTGCCTGCGAGTCGCGTCGCATCTGGTGCGTCCGCGCCGACGACGCGTCATTGTCGGGCGCGTGGATGCCGGCGGTGACGCGGCTGGACGACGTCGTGGTGTCGGTGACCGCGGACCGTGATCCGCAGCGGGCCATGGCGATTCGTGACAGCGTGGCCATGGCGCTCGAGTCCGGGGACCTCCCGCTGCGTCGCTCGCGCAGCGGGACCGGCTCGGTGGCGATTGTCGGCGGTGGCCCCGGCGATCCCGATCTGCTCACCGTGCGGGCCCGCCGGCTGCTCGCGGGCGCAGACGTGGTCGTGCGCGACCGGCTCGCCCCCGTGGTGCCTGTTGCCGAAGGTGTCGAGGTCGTCGAGGTCGGCAAGGTCCCGGGCGGCCCGTCCTGGGCGCAGCGTGACATCGAGGCGTTGCTGGTCGACCGGGCGCTGCAGGGCCGTCGGGTGGTGCGGCTCAAGGGGGGCGACGTGCACGTCTTCGCCCGTGGGATGGAGGAGGTCGCGGCCTGCACGCGGGCGGGTCTGGCCGTCGAGGTGGTGCCCGGGCTGTCCAGCGCGCTGGCCGCGCCGACGTACGCCGGAATCCCGCTCACGGCCCGCGGTGTCACCCAGTCCTTCTCGGTGGTGTCCGGGCACCTCGCCCCCGGCGACCCCGGGTCGACCGTCGACTGGGCTGCGCTCGCGCGACTGGGCGGCACGCTGGTGCTGCTCATGGCGGTCGGCCGGCTGGGCGCCATCTGTGCGGCGCTGATCGCCGGCGGCCGAGGCGAGGACACCCCCGTCGCGGTCCTGCAGGATGCGACGCTCTCGAGCCAGTCGGTGCTGGTGACCACGCTCGGGCGCGCCTCCGTCGACGCGGAGGGGGTGACCGCCCCGGCCGTCGTGGTCATCGGGGAGGTCGTGGGGCTGCGGCAATGACGGTGCTGCTCGGGGTGGCCCATGGCTCCAAAGATCCTGCCTCGCAGGAGGTTGTGAGGGGGCTGCTCGCGCGCGCCGCTGGGCTTCGTCCAGGCCTTCGGGTGTCGGCGGCGTACGTCGACAACGCGTCGCCGTCGATCCGCAGCGCCCTCGCCGACCTTGCGGCGCAAGGGGTTGGCGACGTCGTCGTCCTGCCGCTGCTCCTCACGGCGGCGTCGCACAGCAAGACCGACATCGCCGGGTCGGTGCAGGCCGGCCGGCTGGACCACCCGGCGATGCGGCTGCGCTACGGCCGGCCGTTGGGACCACACCCGGCGCTGGTCGGGGAGCTGGCCGCACGGCTCGCGGAGGTGGGTGCCCGGCCGGAGGACCCGGTCGTCCTGGTCGCAGGCGGTGCGCTGGACCCTGATGCCAACGCTGCTGTCGCCGCGACGGCCAGGCTGCTGTTCGAAGGGCGGGAGTGGCCGTCCGTCGACATCGCCTTCGCCTCGACCGCCCGGCCGTCGGTGGTCGAAGCGCTGGAGAGGCTCCGCGCGCAGGGCTTCTCGCGGGCGTCGGTTTCCCGCTACTTTCTCGGCCCCGGATTCCTGCCGTCCCTCGTCGAGCGTCAGGCCCGGTCCGTCAAGGGGGTCGAGGTCGTCATCTCCGCGCCGCTCGGGATGTCCGACGGGCTGGCCGGCCTCGTCTGCGAGCGGTTTGACGAGGCACTGCACGGTGATCTGCGGATGAACTGCGACGCCTGTCTCTACCGGATCGCGCTGCCCGGCAGCTCGTTCGCGGTCGGCGCGCCGCAGCAGCCGCACACCCATCCGGACGACGAGGCCTGACACCTCCATCCCGTC
>JBBSKF010000052.1:0-20109 GCA_038256525.1 Mycobacteriales bacterium
CAAAGGCTGCACTCTGGGCTGGGCTACAAGACCCCCCTGGAAGTCGCCAACGAATATCAGCAAAAGTCAGCACTCGCCGCATAAAACAGCCAAAGTCGCTGTCCGGAAACGGGTCACCCCCTCACTCATCGCGGCGGCCCGGCCGTCGATCGCGGCGAGGGCGGTCGCCATCTGCACCGCGGTGCAGTCGATGACCACCTGGCCCATCCCGTCCGGCAACGGCCGGCCGTGCACCCCGGCGGTGCGCCTGGCCGCCTCATGGCGCTTCCTGGCCAGTTGCGGGTCGTGCACGATGATGGCCCGTTCACCGTCGAGCGCAGCTCACCGGGGGTCGCGTCCAGCTCTGCCTCCGGGTTGTCGCCCAGGACCGCGTCGAGCACGGCGCTGGCATGAGCGGCGTCCAGGTGCCCGATCTCGTCCAGCAACGCCCGCGCCTGGCCGACCGACACCTGCCCGTGATCCAGCCCGGCCAGCAACCGCGGCTGGGCGCAGATCGCCAACGCCGTCCCGACCCGGCTCATCGCCGTCGCCGGAGCGATGTGCAGCACACAGCCGACCTCACCGGCCACGAACTCCTGCTGCTCGGGCTCCGCCGCATCGAACATCGCCGTGACCGCCCGGCACTCCGCCGCGAACGCCACCGACCCGACCCGCGCCGCTGAACGCAACGCCGCCCGCAACGGCGGCGGCGACGGGAACAGCAGATCTCTCACACCACAGACGATAGAACCAGCCTCCGACAAAACCGGAACCGAAAGAGCTTGCTGAGCATGCACTTTTGGTGAGCGCGAGCGGCGCTGCGCGAATGGGATCAGGCTACGGACGGAGTCGGTCGACCGTGTGGCGACGGCCACGAACTGGTCCGCCGCCGACCCGGTCACGGGAGCGACAACCCGCTCGCCCCGATAGCACCAGAAGGCGCCCAGCACTCAGGCCATGTCCGGCGACGGCGACTCCGCCTGCCGCCGCGAGGGCCGCGGCGGGCCCGTGGATCCAAAAGTTGCCCGCAGCTCGACCTCTTCGTCGAGGACGGCCGCGAGTCGACGGACACCCTCCCGGATGCGGTCGGGTTCGGGATAGCAGTACGACAGCCGCAGGTGCTGGCGGCCGGTCCCGTCGGCGTAGAACGCGGTGCCCGGGACGAAAGCCACTCGCGCCGTGATCGCCCGCGGCAGAAGCACTTTCGTATCGAGCTCGCCCGGCAGCGTCACCCACACGTAGAAACCGCCGGTGGGGTGGGTCCACGTCGTGCCGACCGGCATCAGCTGCTCGAGCGCGTCGAGCATGGCGTCGCGCCGTTCGCGGTACATCCCCCGGAACGCCGCGACCTGCCCCTGCCAGTCCTGCGTCGACAGGTATTCCGCCAGCACCATCTGGTTGAACGTCGGTGGGCACAGCACAGCGGCTTCGGCTGCCAGCACGAGCTTCTCGCGCACGGCGTGCGGCGCGAGCACCCAACCGACCCGCAGCCCCGGCGCGAAGGTCTTGCTGAACGAGCCGAGGTAGAGCACGTCGTCCTGGCCACCCCGGGCGCGGATCGCCCGGGTGGGGGGCGCGTCGAAACCGAGCAGCCCGTAAGGGTTGTCCTCGAGCACGAGCAGCCCGGCCGCCTGGCAGATCGCCAGGATCTCGTCGCGCCGGGACTCGACCAGGGTGACACCGGCGGGGTTGTGGAAGTTCGGCACCGTGTAGAGGAACTTGGCCCGCTTACCTGCGGCCGCCACCCGCCCGATCGCCTCACGCAGCGCCTCGGGCACCAGCCCGCTGTCGTCCATCTCGACGTGGACCACCTCGGCCTGATAGGCCGCGAAGGTGCCGAGTGCTCCTACGTACGAAGGGGCTTCGGCCAGCACGACGTCGCCGGGGTCGATGAACACCCGGGTCACGAGGTCGAGCGCCTGCTGGCTGCCGACGGTGACGACGACGTCCTCGGAGGAGGCCTCGATGCCCTCGAGCGCCATGACCTCGCAGATGAGCTCGCGCAGCTCCGGCACGCCCTGACCGGAGCCGTACTGCAGGGCCTGTGCGCCGCGGGTCTGGACCAGCTCGCCCATGAGCTTGCCGACGATGTCGAGCGGGAGGGCGGACAGGTTGGGCATGCCGCCGGCGAGGCTGACCACCTCGGGACGGGACGCGACCGCGAACAGGGCGCGGATCTCCGAGGCGGTCATGCCGTGGGTCCGCTGGGCGTAACGGCCCGTGAAGGCGTCCAGCGTCACGCCGGACCCGGGCCGAGAAGGCATGCACCGAGGCTACCTCCGGGAGCCAAAGCCGTCCTTGGGATAACAGCGGACGGCGATCTACCCTGGGCTCACCGCACCCGCCTGTCAGGAGCCGTCCGTGCCCGAGCGCCCGTCAGCCCGCGCTGTCGGCGGGCTCGCCCTCGGGCTGCTGCTGGGTCTCGTGGGCGGCTGGCTCGCCGGGTTGCTGCGCTCGCCGGCCGCCCAGGAGTCGACGCGATGAGCCGCCGGGTCGTCAACGTCACCCTGGACAATCTCGACGACCTACCCGGTCGCTGCCGGCAGTGCGTGTTCTGGGAGCTGGACCCGGTGGCGCTCGACCGAGCGAAAGAGGCGGGCGACACGGCCTTCGAGAAGGAGTCGTGGGTCTCGGCGACCCTGCTCGACTGGGGCAGCTGCGGGAAGATCGTGTACGTCGACAGCGTCCCGGCGGGCTACCTGCTGTACGCACCGCCCGGCTACGTCCCGCGCTCGATCGCCTTTCCCACCAGTCCGATCAGCGCCGACGCGGTCCTGCTCATGACCGGGCACGTCCATCCGGACTTCGCCGGCGGCGGTATCGGCCGGATGCTCCTGCAGGGGGTCGCCAAGGACCTGGTCCGGCGGGGGGTGCGTGCGATCGAGGCGTTCGGCGACGAGAAGTGGGAGAAGCCGGGCTGCGTCCTGCCGGCCGGCTATCTGCGGTCGGTCGGCTTCAAGACCGTCCGGCCGCACCACCGCTACCCGCGCCTGCGGCTGGAGCTCAAGTCGGCGGTTTCCTGGCGGGAGGACGTCGAGGTGGCCCTCGAGCGACTGCTCGGCTCGATGACCCCGGACCCGTTGCTGCGTCCGGTCTAGTGAGCTCACCCGAGCCGCCGCCCGTCACCATCGTCGACCCGGGCCGATCGGCGGTGCCGGACGACGTGCTCGTCAGCGGCCCGTCCCCGTCCGCGCCGCGCCGCATGCCCGCCCGCCCGATTCTCGCCGCCCTCGCGGTCGTCGGCCTCCTGGCCGCTGCCGTCGTCGCCGCGCAGCGCTCATCCGAACGGCCTGCCCAGCAGCCGGTTCCGTCGACGCAGGAAGTCACGGCGACGGTTCAGCTGGTCGGCAGGCCGCTGGCGAGCGACCCCTTCGTACGGCTGGCCGTCCTGGTCGACATTGACGCCGGCGCTGGGCCGGTGCGCCTGCTGGGCCTCACCGGCCGCGGCTTCACCGTTGAGCCCGTCGATGTCGAACTGCCTCTGCTCGCCCCGCCGGAGGCCACCGGCCTGGCGTTCGACGTCGAGGTGCTCGTCAACGACTGCGGTGTCGAACCGTCGGCGCCCCGGCGGCTGGACCTCGCGGTGCAGCGTCGCGACAGCCCAGCCGCCGCGCTGGCGGCGACCAGCAACCCCGACGTCGTCAGGGCGCTCGACAGGCTGGTGGCGGTGACCTGCGGGAGGCCGCGCGGCTGAGTCCCGGCGTGACGGGCGGATCAGGGCAAGACGAAACCCGGCAGTCGCATGACCCCGGTCGGCGGGTCGAGGTGAGGCGGCAGGAACAGCCGCTGGACGGCGACGAGCACACCCTCGGCGACCGTGTCGCGAAAGGCCGGATCGGCCAGGCGCGCCGCGTCGCCGGGGTGCGTCAGGTGGCCGAGTTCAAGACGTACGGCCGGCATCCTCGTCAGCCGCAGGATCTCCCAGGTCTTCTCGTGCACCCGGCAGTCGAGCAGGTCGGTCCGGGCGACGAGCTCGCGCTGCACCAGCGAGGCGAGCTGCTCACTGACGGTCGAGGTGACGCCGTGCCCGGTGCCGAAGTGGTAGCAGGCGACGCCGTGGCAGCGGGCCGATGACGCCCGGTCGACATGCAGCGACAGGACCAGGTCGGCGCCGGTGTCGTTGGCGAAGCGGGCCCGCGCGGCGTCGGTCGGGCAGCTGTCGCCGCCGCGCGTGAGCAGGGTGCGTACGCCGACTGCCGTCAGCCGGCCCTCGAGCCTCGCGGCGAGATCCTCGACGACGGCGGCCTCCTCGAGGCCGTGCCCGGTGGCTCCGCGGTCCGGCCCGCCATGGCCGGGGTCGACGACCACGACCTTGCCGGGCAGGGCCGCCCCCGACCGGTGCAGCGCTTCGGCCTCGCGCAGCACCTGCGGCCGGCCGCCGGTGACCTTGCGGCCCAGCTGGCGCAGGGCCCGTAGTGTCGCCGGCCCGCAGGTCCCGTCGGGCACCAGGCCGTACTCCCGCTGCAGTCCGCGCAGGGCCGTCTCGGTCCGCGAGCCGAACACCCCGTCGGTGCGGCCGGCGTCGAAGCCCAGCTCGAGCAGGCGCTCCTGCAGCGCTGCGACGTCGTCCCCGACGAACGGGCGGGTGGCGAGCGAGAGCAGCCGGTCGCCGAGCTTCCAGCGGGCGGCCGCCAGCGCCCGGTAGGTCTCCGCGCCCACGATCCCGTCGACCGACAGCCCGCGCTGCTGCTGGAAGGCGCGTAGGGCCTGGTCGGTCGCCTCGTCGAAGACCGGCTCGGCCGGCGCGTGCGGCAGCAGGCCGAGCCCGAGCAGCGTCCCCTGCACGTCGGCGACGGCGGCGCCGCGGTCGCCGAGGCGGTACAGCTGCAACGGGCGGCCTCTCGACGGCGGAACGGGGGAGCCGAGTCTAGAGGCTCCCGGAGAGTTCACCTCGGCTAGAGAAAGGTCTCCAGGTCCTTGAGGATCGCCGCCTTGGGCTTCGCGCCGATGATCTGCTTGACGATCTTGCCGCCGGAGAAGACCGCCATCGTCGGGATGCTCATGATCTGGTAGTCGCGGGCAGCGCCGGGGTTCTCATCGATGTTGATCTTGATGACCGAGATCTTCTCGCTGTTCTCGGACGCGATCTCCTCGAGCACCGGCGCGATCATCTTGCACGGGCCGCACCACTCCGCCCAGAAGTCCACCAGCACGGGCTTGTCGCTCTGCAGGACGTCGGTCGTGAAGTCGGCGTCGGTCGTGGTCTTGGTGGCGCCCATCGAAGTGCTCCTCGGGTCGGGGTCATGGACAGAACGTGCTGTTCGTGCGCGGGATTCCGGGGTCAGCCGCCCGCCGGCGCCGGGTCCTCACGCGCGGCGAGGTAGCGCTCAGCGTCGAGCGCCGCGGCGCAGCCGGTGCCGGCGGCGGTGACGGCCTGACGGTAGGTGTGGTCCACGAGGTCGCCGGCCGCGAAGACGCCGGGCACGTTGGTCGCCGTCGAGTGCAGGGCCTGGACGACGACGTAGCCCTCGTCGTCGAGCTCGACCTGTCCCTTGACGAGCTCGGAGCGGGGGTCGTGGCCGATCGCGACGAACATGCCGGTCGCCGGCAAGGTCTTCTCCACACCGGTCACCCGGTTGCGCAGTCGGACGGCCTCGAGGTGGTTCTCGCCGACGGCTTCGAGCACCTCGCTGTCCCACTCGAAGCGGATCTTGTCGTTGGAGAAGGCCCGCTCCTGCATGATCTTGCTGGCCCGCAGGCTGTCGCGGCGGTGCACCATCGTGACGGTCCGGGCGAAGCGGGTGAGGAAGGTGGCCTCCTCGACCGCCGAGTCACCGCCGCCGACCACGACGATGTCCTGGTCGCGGAAGAAGAACCCGTCGCAGGTCGCGCACCACGACACACCGCGGCCGGACAGCCGCGACTCGCCGGGCACGTCGAGGTTGCGGTAGGCCGAGCCCATGGCCAGCACGACCGTCCGCGCGTAGTGGGTGGTGTCACCCACCTGGACGATTTTCGGGTCGGCGAGCAGGTCCAGCCCCGTGACGTCGTCGGTGACGATCTCGGCCCCGAAGCGTTCGGCCTGCTTGCGCAGGTTGTCCATGAGGTCGGGGCCCATGACCCCGTCGGGGAAGCCCGGGTAGTTCTCGACGTCCGTGGTGTTCATCAGCGCGCCGCCCGCGGTCACCGAGCCCTCGAACACGAGCGGCGCAAGGGCGGCGCGGGCCAGGTAGATGGCGGCGGTCCAGCCGGACGGTCCGGAGCCGACCACGATCGCCTCGTGCACCTGCGGGTCCTCGGCCACGTGACACCTTTCGTCGGGGATTGTTCTGGGCGGAGAACGCCGCGCGACGACGGCGTAGTCCCTCGGGGAGTCCCCAGGGTGAATAGGGTGCCATCCGTGACCTCGCCAGCCGCCAGTGCCCCGCCCGCCTCAGATGGCACCCGCTGTGCGGTCCACCCGGTCCGGCGGGCCGTCGACAGCTGTCCGGTCTGCAGCCGTCCGCGGTGCGCCGCGGACGCGCAGGAGGCGATAGGTGGTGGGTGTGCGGTCTGCCAGCGCCGGGCTGCGGGCCCCGAGCAGCCGAGCGGGGTCGCCCTTGTCGAGCGCTATGTGCGGGCGGCGCTGGCGGCGTACGCGGTGGCACTGCTGGGTGGCGTGGTGGCCGCGCAGTACGTCGGGGCAGCGGTCTTCGCCTACCTGACGCCCTTCGTCGTGGGGGTGCTCACCGCGGCGGCGGCGCAGGGGGCCGCCGGGCTGCCGAAGACCGGGTCATCAGCCGCGTTGATCCGCCTGGTGGCCGGCGGCTACGCCGTGCTCGGGGTGGCGTACGGATTCGTCCTCGAACGCAGCGCCGAGGTCCTCGGGGCGGCCTCGGTGCCGCCCTACATCGCGGCGGTGCTCGGCGTCGTGCTGTGGACGCTGCCCCCCTCGTCGCGCCGCAAGAAGTCGGACGTCACGGCCTGGCAAGGCGAATGAACTGCAGCGTGGCGTCATTGTCCTTCGTGCACCCGGGTCCTACGACGAAGACCGACACCTTCGCCGGATCGGGATCGGGCAGCACGACGGCAAGGGCCGGGGTCGGGCCGAAGCGCGCGTAGTCAAGGGCGAGCGGGCGGACGTCAGGGTCCTCGGGCGGGAGCAGCGCGAGCAGGCAGGAGGCGAGGGCCGCGGGGTCGCGCAGGCGGGCCAGGGGATCGGCGGCGAGCGCCGCCTCGGGGCCGGACGCCCCGGGGATGGACAGCGTGGAGCCCGATGGTAGGGGCCCTGGCGGTGCACCGCGCTGGGCGTCGGCGGTGCCGCTCTGCGCATCACGCTGGGCAGAGCCGTCGAGCACGCTGGGCAGACCGGTGGTGACGGACCCCGGGTCGGCGTAGTCGATGCCGCTGGCCGAGCGCGGCAGCGCCACCTGCGGGGCGGCGGCGCCCGCTGCCGAATCGGCGGCGGTGGCCTGCTCGGCTCTGTCGTTCCCGGCGTCCGCGAGCAGCGTGTAGCCGAGCCCCGCCCCGCTCACCAGGACCACGGCCGCCGCGACCGACAGCGGCCAGGTGCGACGGGGCGCGGGTCGCCGAGCGGCGAGCGGCGTGACGGTGGCGGACCGTGCTGACGAGGCTGGAGCGGGCTCGGCCGGGGCGGGCTGGCTCGGCGCCGGCGAGCGCTCGGCGGCGAGCGCCGCAGTGATCCGCGAAGCCAGCTCCGGCGGCAGCGGCGGCGGCGGCAGGGCAGCGAGGGAGGCGGACACGGTGAGCTGGGCGGCCGAGAGCGCAGCGAGCCGGTCGTGGCAGGCAGCACAGGTCGACAGGTGCTCGGTGCCGTTCCCCTCACCCACCAGGTGGTCGGCGAGCGCATCGAGGTCGAGGTGCTCGCTCATGGCTGTCCTCCTGCCTGGTCGTCGGCGGCGCGCATCACGTCGGTGCCTGCAGGTGGGACGGGCACGGCGTCCGGTCGGTTCCGCAGATGCCCGAGGGAGACCGCGAGGCGGGCCCGGCCCCGCGAGCAGCGGCTCTTGACGGTGCCGGTCGGCACCTCGAGGACGGCGGCGGCGTCCTCGACGCTCATGCCGTGGATGTCGACGAGCAGGATCGCGATCCGCTGGTCGTGGGCCAGCCCGGCGAGTGCGGCCTCCACCTCGAGGGCTGTCTCCCGTTCGCCGACCATGTCGCGCGGTTCGGCGGGCTCAGCTCCCGTGCCTGCCTGCGGCAACGGCACCGTCGGACGGGCCTGTTGGCGGCGGACCCGATCGAGGCAGGCGTTGACGACGATGCGGTGCAGCCAGGTGGTGACCTTGGCCTCGCCGCGGAAGCTGCCGGCTGCGCGGTAGGCCGACAGCAGCGCGTCCTGCACGGCGTCAGCGGCCTCCTCGCGGTCGCCGAGGGTGCGCACCGCGACCGCCCACAGCCGGTCGCGGTGCAGCCCCACCAGCGCACCGAACGCCTGGTCGTCCCCGGCGAGGTGGGCGGCCAGCAGCCCCCGGTCCCGGGCGTCCGGCGACGGGGTTCCCTCGCCCTGGGGCACCTCGCTCACGGCGCTGACCCTATGGGGTCAGCCGCGCAGGAAGCGCATCTCCTTGATGCCGGAGGTGAAGTCGCTGCCGACCTTCGGCAGGCCGGTGATCCAGACCAGGTAGTAGCGCGCCGACGTGCCGCCGGCCGGCGTCAGCGCGAGCTGGTCGGCCACGCTGCGCCCACGAGCCAGGACCCGGTAGCCGTTGACGTCACCGGCGGCGGCGTCGGCGGCGCGCACCTCGACCGTGGTGCCGGCCACGGCCATGTCCAGCTCGACGCGGGACACCGGGGTCGGGGCGCCGAAGTCGACCAGGAGGCCGACGCCGGACTTGAGCCCACCGAAGGTGTCGGAGTCGTAGCGCTCGGTCTCCCAGACGGTGCTGAGGTCCCCGTCGTGCGCGTTCGGCACCGACCCGGGGCGCTCCCGGCCGTCCCCCGGGGGTGGGTCGAAGTCGCTGATCGGGACCTCGGTCAGCTCGATCAGGGTGCCGGGTGGGGGCCCACCACCCGTGCCCCCACCCGAGGGCGACCGGTCCCGTTGCCGTTCACGCTCCGCGATCTGCTCCTCGGTGACCGGGATCTCGCCGATCGAACGGCCCACGTTGTAGGAGACGAGCCCGATCACGAGCAGCAGGATGAGCACTCCGGCCAGCGGCAGGAAGCGGACCACCTCGGGCGGGAACACCGGGTTGTTGTCCGACGGGAACACGCGCCGGTCAGGGGGGCTCCCGCCCGGCCGTGAGGTCGCGGCCGACCCCGCGGACGGGCCGGCGGGCCGGCGGGCCGCGAAAGTGGCGGGGGCAGCGGGGGGCGCCGGAGCCGGCGGCCGGATGGTCTTGTCCAGCTCGTCGCAGAAGCCGGCCGCCGAGGTCAGGTCCGGGGCCACCCGGCTCTTGGTCGGGTCGAGCGCGCGGACGACGGTGGTGTCCAGAGCGCGTGGGACACCGGCCAGCACCTGCCCCGGACTGATGAGCTTGCCTCGGGCCCGCTCGTCCCGGCCGGTGGGGGCGGCAGGTAGCCCCCCGGAGGGCTGAGGGGTGCCGCTGGCCGGCCAGCGGGCGGTGAGCAGGGCGTACAGCACGGCGGCGAGGTCGCGGATGTCAGCCGCCGGTCCCCGGGGGTCGTTGGCTCGGAGCGCGGGCACCGCGCGGTCGGGCAGCACCACCGAGACGGCGAGATCGGTCAGCTTGACGCCGCCACCCCGGGGGATCAGCACGTTGCCCGGATGCACCCGACCGTGCACCAGCCCCGCGGCGTGGGCGACGGCGAGGGCGTCAGCCACCTCGGTCACGAGGGCGACGGCCTCGTCGGGTTCCCACGGGCCGTCCTTGCCGAGCTCGGCGGCCAGCGTCGGACCCTCGACCCACTCGCTGATCACGTAGGCGACGTCGACCTCACCGGCGGGCCGCCCGCCCCGCTCCACCGGAAGCTGCTCGATCGCGGCGTCGTAGACCCGGGCCAGCACCGGGTGTGAGACGGCGCCGGCCGCGGCGGCGGCCTCGAGGAAGTCGCGGGAGCTCGCCGCCCCGCGTCGGCCGACCAGGGCGAGGACCTTGGCGGCGACAGGCCGGGCCAGCACTTCGTCCTGCGCCAGCCACAGCAACGTCGGGCGCCCCTCGTCGGGAGTCGAGGGCTCCACCGGCCGGACCAGGCGATAGCGGTCGGCGAGCAGGTCACCGGCGAGCAGCAGGGGACGCAGCGGGCGGACGCCGGCCGACGTGCTCACAGGCCCTCCCCAGACGGTGCCGGCGACGCTCCGGTCGCTGCCACTGTAGAGGGACCGGTGACCGCACGCACATAGCTGTCGGCTCAGCCGAGCGGCCGGCCGGTGACGGTCTGATCGATGACGGCGTAACGACGCAGTGGCGGGATCTTCGCCACGAGCAGGGTCGCCGCCTCGTGCCGCAGGGTCAGGGTGACCTCGCCCTGCGGGTTGATCGTGAAGCCGGCCGGGTCGATGGTGTCGCCGCTGCCGAGGACCTCGTCCAGGGCCGCTTCATAGGCCTTCTGCAGGTTCCTGGTGTTGCTGAAGGCCTCGGCGGCTGCGCGCGCGGCTGCCTGCGCGCTGTCCTCCGCCCGGAAGCGCCCAGCGCCCAGCGAGACCGCGTCGAAGCCGATCATGCCCAGGACGGCCAGCGTGGCGACCACCTTGGTGAGCCAGCCCAGCACCACGTCACCGTGCTCGCCGGCCGGCCTGCGGGATGACATGCACAAGCAATCGGCCGTACGGGCTTCCCCCTTGAGGGCGCCCTCAGCCGAGGTGGAGGCGGCGCAGCACGGGTTCGGACAGCTCGGACAGCTCGACCACCCGCAGGCGCCGGGCGATCAGCAGGTAACCCAGAGCCAGCACCGGACCGGCGGTCGCCAGGGCCACCGCTGCGCCGAGCGGACCGTCGCCGAGGGCCCGGTGAGCCGCGACGACGACCAGCGCGGCGACCAATGCCGGCAGGCAGACGGCGACGACGCAGCGGACCGTCGTCCGGACGACCACGGCCGCATCGAGCCCTCCGATGCGGCGCGACAGCACGGCCGAGCACACGAACAGGCCGACCACGAAGGACGTCGCGTGCCCGGCCGCGAGCCCGACCACCTTGTAATCGTCCGGCAGCGTGACGTAGAGCGCGATGTCGAGGCCGACCAGCGTGGCATTGACCCCGAGGTTCACCAGCGCCGGCGTACGCGTGTCCTGCATGGCGTAGAACGCGCGCAGCTGCAGCTGGTAGGTGCTGAACGGCACCAGCCCGAGGGCGAAGACCGCCAGCAGCACCCCGATGAACCGGGCCTGCTCGACCGTCACCTCACCACGCGCGAACGCCACGACCGCCAGGTCGGGACCGAGCACACCGAAGGCGACGGCGGCCGGCACCAGCAGCGCAACGGTCAGGCGCAGACCGCGGTTGAGCGAACGCCGCAGGTCCGCGGTCCGGCCGTCGGCGGCCGCCCGGCTCATGCGCGGCAGCAGGGCCGTGATGACGCTGACCGCCACGATCGCGTGCGGGAGCTGCCAGAGCACGAAGGCATAGACGTACGACGGATAGCCCCGCCCGGCGTCGACGAGCTCCTGGGCGGTCGAGAGCCGGACGACGACCAGGTAGGCCAGCTGGTTGGCGACGACGTAGAGCAGCACCCAGCTCGCGAGCCGGCCCATCTTGGCAAGCCCCGTGCCACGAAGGTCGAAGCGGAGGCGGGGGGTGAAGCCGGCGGCCCGCAGCGAGGGCAGCAGGGCCACCGTCTGGGCGACGATCCCCAAGGTGGTGCCGATCCCGAGCAGTTGGACCTGCCCCGGGGTCAGGCTCGAGGCGGTCAGCTCGGCCGAGCCGCGCAGCACCAGGAAGGCCAGTCCGGTGGCGATCACGACGAGGTTGTTGAGCACCGGCACCCACATCGGCGGGGCGAAGCGGCCACGGGTGTTGAGGACGGCGCCGAGCACGGCGCCGGCGCCGTAGAACAGCACCTGCGGCAGGAAGTAGCGCGCGAAGGTGATGGCCAGCTCGCGCGACTCGGGGTCGAGGTCGCCGGCGTAGAGGTCGATCAGCAGCGGAGCGGCCAGCACGAGCGCCAGCACCGCTGCCCCGAGCAGCAGCAGCGTCAGCGTCAGCAGCCGCTGGGCGTAGGCCTCACCGCCATCGGGGTCCTGCTTCGCGGCCCGCACGAGCAGCGGGACGACGACGCTCGTGAGCAGCCCGCCGAGCAGCAGCTCGTAGACGATGTTGGGGGTGGTGTTGGCAACGTTGTAGGCGGCCGCGACGCTCTCCACGCCGAGCACCGAGGCCAGGACCGCCGTGCGCAGGAAGCCGGTCGAGCGCGAGGCGACCGTGCCGACGGCCATCCCCCTGGCCGACCTCATCAGCGAGCTCAAGCGTCGTCGCCCGTCTGGCGGTTCGGTGCCACGAGCTCACTCGCGACCAGTTCGGAGGGCACCCGGTCCGAGGGGCGGCCGGAGCGGCCCGTCGCCCGTCGCATGATGCGCAGGCCAGCCGCTGTCACGAGAACCGCGGCCGCCACACCGGTGACGCCGAGAGCGACCCGGCCGTACTGCGTCGAGCGCACGGCCAGATCGACCGGCTCACCGAACGGGTCGCCGCTCACGTCGACCAGTCCGGCCCGGGCCACGAAGCGGCCCGAGGTGCGGGCCTCGACGCGGATCGCGATCTGGACGGCCTGGCTCGCGGGGACCTGGCGGACGTCGGTCTCCCCCGAGGACAGCCGCGCCTCGCTGGTGTTGTCGAGGCGCACGCCGACGTTGACCGGCTGGTCCAACGTGTTCTCGACGGTCAGGCGCATCGTGCCGGTGTTGCCGGTGAGGGTGACCGACTCGCTCACGAGCCGGACCTGGGCGCGTAGTCCGACCAGCTCGTCCCGCAGCAGGCCGAGCATCCGCCTGCCCTCCGCCGGCTGGCTGCGCCATGCGCTGCTCGCCGCCCGCCCGCGGGCGCGTAGCAGGCGCGACTTGGTCGCCTTGGCCTGCTCACCGGCGGCGAGCAGCACCTCATCGGTGAACTGGTCGGACAGTCGGCGCACCTCGGCCAGCCGCTCGATGAACGAGGCCGGCAGCTCCTGCTCGGGCCGGTCGAGCCCGAGCGGGGTGCCCCGGTCTTCGGGCCGCGCCGGCCCCTGCGTGTCAGGCAGCAGGGCGCAGCGCTCGGCCCGGCCGGCGGCGTCGGCCAGGCTGACCGGGCACAGCCACGGCAGCCGTCCGGTGTCGGCGATGACGGCGGCGACCACGTCGGGCTGCAGGTCGGCGCCGCGCCGGGGTGCCACCAGGAACGTGCGGGACTCACTCGGACGTTCGGCGGCGATCGCGGCCACCTCGGCGATCCACCGCTGCTCGGCCAGTCGGGGGCCCTGCCAACCGGGATCCGAAGGATCGGTCTCGACCAGCCGCGACAGCCCGTCGTCGACCACGAGGGCGGTGACCGGACCGCTCGTGGACGACAGCGTCGTACGGGCGCTCGGGGTGCGACCGAGCGCTGCCGGGGAGTCGGGAAGTGCGCTGCGGTCGAGCACGATCGCCGGGAGCTCCGATCCGCCGCCGGCGCCGACGAGGGCATCGATCGACCCACCGATCGGCCCGGGCGGCGGCCACGCGATGGAGGTCAGTGGCTGGTCGACGCCGAGCAGCTGACGCGTCTCGGTCTGCCCGAGCTTGCGCAACAGGTCGACGTCGTCGCGGACCCCGGAGTCCGGCCGGCTCAGGGCGACGACGTCGGGATCGGCGTAGGGCAGGGGGAGCACGTCATCGCTGGCCGCCGCCGCGCGCATCGCGGCCAGCCACCGCGCGGCGTTGGCAGAGGGCGGACGGGTGACCACCACGCCGTCTGACAGCACGGAGTACGGCTGCGCCATCGCCTCGATGCTGCCCAGCAGGTCCGCGTCCACGCCGTAGGTCATCGGCACCGGCTCGCCGCGGCAGCTCGCGCGCTCCGGCGGGACGACGCCGTCGGGCGGTTCGGGGAGCTCGTCGCACCCACCCTGCGCACCGGCCCGGGCGGCGGCGAGGAGCCGGTGCAGCCGTCCCGGCCGGTTGGCGTCGCTCGCGACCAGAGCCTCCAGTCTGTCGTCGAGAAGTCGCCCGTCAGGTCCCCGACCCGGCTGGTCCGTCACTGGCATCAGCCAGGCGAGGCGAGTGGGGGCGATCGGTACGTCCGGGAACCACGGCACGAAGGTGGAGGCCAGACCGACCGACCCCGTCCCGAACGCGTCGCCGTAGCGGGCCTGCGCCTGCACGGCCAGCGGGAAGACCCCGTTCTGCCGCCCGAGCGCCAGGTCGCGGACGAGCAGTCGTAGGTCGAAGGTGGTGACCTGGCCCGGGGCCAGGTCGGGGAGCGCGGCGGGGACGGGTGGCAGCCGCCGACCGCCGAGAACCGGTTCGTCGGCGGCCCGCGCGAGCCCGCTGCGGCTGTCGATCTTGCCGCCGACCGAGAGCCGCACCTGCAGGCGCTTCAACGACTCGCGACCGCAGTTGGTCAACCGCCCGGCGACGTGGAACGGCTCGTCGGGACTGCTCGGTGCGCGAGGCAGCAGGGTCGTGACCTCGACGCGGACGGGCGCCTCTTCGGAGGAGCGTCGGCAGGCCGCCGCCGGGTTGGGGACCGTGGCCCGGCTGCCCGCGGCCGACGGGGTGGGCGTTGCACCCTCCTCGATCGCGAGGACTGGCGACGCGGTCCAGCCGAGGGTGCAGATGCCGGCGAGGACCAGTCCGGTGACCCGGTGGCGAAGGGCGGTGCGCGGCATGCGGTCGAGGCTCCCACGCGCTTCGGGTGCACGGTCGGACCGGCGGCGGGGTCGGGGGGTCAGGCCGTCTCGGCGAGCAGGGCCGGCACCCGCTCCAGCAGACGGCGTTCGTCAGCGTAGGCCAGCCGGCCGGCCAGCTCGGCCAGGGGGACCCAGGCGACCTCACTGACCTCGACGTCGGCGTCGGACAGCTCGAGGCCGTGCACGGGGTCGTCGGCGACCAGCAGGTAGTGGTGCACGGTCTTGTGCACGCGCCGGCCCTCGGCGACGAACCAGAAGTCGATGGCGCCGAGCTTGCCGACGACGCTGCCTCGGATGCCGGTCTCCTCGGCGACCTCCCGTACCGCCGTCTCGGGCTCGGCCTCACCCCGCTCGACATGACCCTTGGGCAGTGACCACAGCAACCGTCCGCGTCGGTCCACCCGGCCGATCAGCGCACCGCGCGCCCCCGGACCGAGTCGGTCCAGCACCAGGCCGCCGGCGCTCGTCTCGTCCACCCGGCGCAGCGTGGGTCGAACAGGCGGTCTGCCTCCTGGTGGCGCGGGTGTGGGGACAGGCACCTCGTCACAGTACGGCCGCCTCCCGGGCCCCGCTGGCACGGACGTGGCTCGCCTAGGCTCGATACCCATGTCCGACCTGTCCGTTGCCCAGCACAACGCTGTGCGTGAGCTCCTGCGGGTGTCCCCCGTGGCCGGCGAGCTGGGCGAGCGGTTCGCGGCGGCCGGCCACTGCCTGCACCTGGTCGGGGGCTCGGTGCGCGACGCGCTGCTCGGCCGGCTCGGCAACGACCTCGACTTCACGACCGATGCCCGCCCGGACGAGGTGCTCGCGATCACCGCCGGTTGGGCGGAGGCCACTTGGGAGACTGGTATCGCCTTCGGGACCGTCGGCGTGATGCGCCGCGGCTTCCGCCTCGAGATCACGACCTACCGCGCCGAGGCGTACGACCGCCTGTCCCGCAATCCCGATGTCACCTACGGCGACTCGCTGTCCGACGACCTGGCCCGGCGCGACTTCAGTGTCAACGCGATGGCCGTCGCGCTGCCGGACTGGAAGGCGCCGGATGCCTTCGTCGACCCGTACGGCGGACGCGACGACCTCGCCGCCCGTGTGCTGCGGACACCGGGCGCACCGCAGCGCTCCTTCGGCGACGACCCCCTGCGGATGCTGCGGGCGGCCCGCTTCGCCGCGCAGCTGCGTTTCTCGGTCGATCCGGCGGTCGTGTCGGCGATGGCCGAGATGGCCGGTCGCCTGGAGATCGTCAGCGTGGAGCGGGTCACCGAGGAGTTCTCCAAGCTGCTCTGCGGGCCGGATCCGCGTGCTGGACTCGAGCTGCTCGTGGACACGGGCCTGGCGTCGTACGTCGTGCCGGAGCTGCCCGCGCTCCGGCTCGAGATCGACGAGCACCACCAGCACAAGGACGTCTACGACCACACGCTGCAGGTGCTCGAGCGCGCGATCGCGCTGGAGACCGATGGCCCGGACCTGATCCTGCGGCTGGCCGCGCTGCTGCACGACATCGGCAAGCCGCGCACCCGGCGCAAGGAACCCGGTGGCGGCGTGTCCTTCCACCACCACGAGGTCGTCGGCGCCGCCCTCGCCCGCCGACGGCTGCAGGCGCTGCGTTTCCCCAAGGACGTCATCGCCGCCGTGACGCTGCTGACCGAGCTGCACCTGCGGTTCCACGGCTACCGGACGCAGGGCAGCTCCGGCCAGCAGAACGGCACCTCCGCCTGGACCGACAGCGCGGTACGCCGATACGTCACCGACGCGGGCGACCAGCTGGCGCGGCTGCACCAGCTGGTGCGCTCGGACTGCACGACGCGCAACCGCCGCCGGGCCGCGGCGCTCGATGCGGCCTACGACGATCTCGAGGCGCGCATCGCCGCGCTGTCCGAGCGGGAGGAGCTCGGCCGGATCCGACCAGAGCTCGACGGCACGGCCATCATGGCCCTGCTCGGGGTGCCCCCCGGCCCCGTCGTCGGCCGGGCCTACCGGCACCTGCTCGCCCTGCGGATGGAGCACGGGCCGCAGCCGCGCCAGCAGGTGGTCGAGGCGCTGCTGGACTGGGCACACGGACAGGGCCTGACCCCCGGACCGACCGTCTAGTCACAACAGGCCATGGTCCGGCGGCGGCACAACGACGATGATGGGCCCATGCTGGGACAAGAGGGTCGAGGCGCTTTCGGCGTCGTGGCCGTCGCCGTCCTGGCCTCGACCGTGCTGCTGAGCGCGGTCGGCGTGGCCGCGTTCCGCGGCGACACGGCGGGCGCGCAGACGGTGCTGCTGCGCGGGGCCGACGCGACGTTGACGCTGGCGAGCGGTGCGCGCCGCGCCGCGGTCGAGGGTGAACCGGTCCCACCCGGCGCGACGGTCCTGGCGGGGCGGGGCGGAGCGGTGCTCGCCACCGCCGAGCGTGAGGTCTACCTCTACCCGGCCGCTGGTGTGACCGTGCTCGACGGGCTGCGCCAGGTGCTCGATGCCGGGTCTGTGATCATCGACGCCACGGCAGCACCGGGGATGGAGCTGGACAGCCCGGCGGCGGCGGTGACCGCCCGCGACGGCGCTCTCGTACGGGTCGACGGCGGGCCGCTGACGCGCGTCGGCGTCCTTCGCACGGGCAGTGGGGGCTCATCGGGCGCAGAAGTGCGGGCCACCGGTCGGCGGGCACCGCGCCAGGTCGAGGAGTTCTACCAGGTGCAGGTCGCAAGCGGTGGGCTGCCGGGCAGCACCACACCGCTGCTGTTGACCGGTGACGACTACGAGCTTGCCCTGGCGCGCGATCTGGTGATGGCCGACCGCACGCTGAATGACATCGGGCGCAGGCTCGTCGGCACGAGGATCGAAGGGGGCGTGGTGCTCGCGGCGCTCCGCAGCGCCGTCCCGAGCTCCTCGACGACCCTGACCGGGGTGCCCGACACCGAGCGCGCCCTCGGCTATCTGGTTGCGACCGCCGCCGAGGCAGCGGGCCGATCGGAGGCGGAGCGCGTCGCCCGCGTGCGCGAGCTCCGCTCGGCCGGCGGATCCTGGGGAGTGGTGGCAGCCCTCGTCGACTCCACTGTCGACGGCGTCGGCGCTCGTCTCGAGCAGCTGCTCGCCCCCTCGGCGCTGGTCCTCGCGGTGCAGCAGGAGCCGCTGTCGGCCGGGAACCTGTTCTCCTTCGACTCGCCCGCCGCCGCCCCGGCGCCGGTCCCCCGGGGCAGCGGGCCGGCCAGTGCGCCGCCCGTGACCACGGCTCCTGCGCCCGACAGGCGCGGCGAGCCCGCCCCGCCCCGCGTCCCGCGTCCGGCGCTCGCTCCGGTTCCGGCGGCGCCGCCGGTCCCGGAGGTGCCGGTGGTGGGGCCGGTGGTCGGCGTCGTGCAGGGTGTCGTGGACACGGTGCTGAAGCTGATCGACCTCGACGGCGCGGACAGTGCACCGGCGACCTCGCCCTCGCCCTCACCCAGCCCTCGCCCGCTGCTCGACCTCAACCTGCGGGATCTGCCGCTCCTCTAACCGCTGGAACGTGCCGGGCTGGCAACGATCGGCTCCGGCGGCTCCTGGTCGGCCCGGCGCGCCGTCATGACGGCGTATGTCAGGGCGGTCAGGGCGTACCCGCCGGCGACGAGCACGATGACGAGGTAGCTCTTGCCATCGGGCGGCAGCAGCACTGCGGAGGCAGCAGCGGCGGAGACGAAGCTGATGTTGAACAGCGTGTCGTAGAACGAGAAGACCCGGCCGCGGTAGTCGTCCGCGACCGACTCCTGCAGCAGGGTGTCGAGGCAGATCTTCGAGCCCTGCGCGGCAAACCCCAGGAAGAACGCCGCCACGAGGAAGGCCTCGTGGGTGTAGGGCAGGCCGAAGGCGAGCTCCACGACGGCGGCCGCGGAGAACATGACAGCGATCCACCGCTGGGTGCCGATCCGGCGGGTGGTCGCCGGGGTGACGAGCGCCGCGAGCAGGCCCCCGAGCACGCTCGCCACGATGACCTGACCGAGCCCGGAGAAGCCGCGTCCGATCGCCCCGTCCTCGGTGTAGAGCAGCAGGGTGGCGACGAACGACAACCCGTAGAAGAAGCGGTGGGCGCTGATGGCGGCAAGGCCGCGGGCGGCCGGCCCGCGCTCACGTACGTGCTGCGCGCCCTGCGCGACGCCACGCGCGACGGCGGCGAGCGCCGACCGGAGCCGGACGTGCTGCGGCGGATCGGTGGGTCCCAGCAGGGAGCCCGCGATGCGCGAGGCAAGGAAAGCGGCGACGACGTAGAGCAGGGCCGCTACCAGGGCGTTGCGGCTTGCACCGAGGTCGTCGGTCCCGAACACCAGGCGCAGCGCGACGGCAGTGGCGCCGCCCGCCGCCGCCGCCCCGGCGCCGAGCGTGGTGCTGAAGGAGTTGGCCGTGACCAGCAGTCGGGTCTCGACCACGTGCGGGAGGGCCGCCGACAGCCCGGACAGGATGAACCGGTTCGCAGAGACGACGACCAGGGCCAGCGCTACCACCGCCGGGCTGGTCGGACCCAGCGCCGCGAGCATGGCGGCGAACACCACGATCACACCGGCGCGTACGAGGTTGCCGGCCAGCAGCACCCGCTGGCGCCGCCAGCGGTCGAGGAAGACGCCGGCGAACGGCCCGACCACGCTGTAGGGCAGCAGCAGGGTCGCGAAGGCGGCCGCCGCCTCGCCGGCGGAGGTGGCCCGCTCGGGATTGAAGAACACCGCCGAGAACAGCGCCGCCTGGAACATCCCGTCGGCGAACTGGCCGAGCAGCCGGACCGACAGCAGGCGGCGGAAGTCGGGTGCCGCCACGACCTCGCGCAGCGCCTGGCTGTCGGTGCTCACAGGGCGGTACTCACAGGGCGGTGCTCACCCCGTCAGCGTAGGTCGGGCCCTCCCCCGCTGATCCACGGGGAGTTGGAGGCGCTTCGCCGCCGGGGATCCACCTCGACGCCCGCGTGGATCAGCGAGTTGCTGGCACCTGGCTCAGTCGGTCGCCTTGTTGGCCTCGTCGGCGGCGTGCTGGCCGACGTCCTCGCCGCGGATCCAGGCCTCCAGGGCAGGCCCGGCGATGTCGTCGCGGACCTGCTTGGGCGGGGACTTCATGAAGTAGGTCGACGCCGGGTGGACCGGCCCACCCTCGCCCCGGTCCAACGCGATCTTGGCGCAGCGCACCGCGTCGATGATCACACCCGCGGAGTTGGGGCTGTCCCAGACCTCGAGCTTGTACTCGAGGTTGAGCGGGACGTCGCCGAATGCCCGGCCCTCGAGCCGGACGTAGGCCCACTTGCGGTCGTCGAGCCACTGCACGTAGTCCGACGGGCCGATGTGCACGTTGCGAGCGCCCATGTCGTGCTCCATGTTGGAGGTCACGGCCTGGGTCTTGCTGATCTTCTTGGACTCCAGGCGGTCGCGCTCCAGCATGTTCTTGAAGTCCATGTTGCCGCCGACGTTGAGCTGGTAGGTGCGGTCCAGGATGACA
>JBBSKF010000053.1:0-20056 GCA_038256525.1 Mycobacteriales bacterium
GGCCGGGTCGTCACCGACTGGGTCGGCGATCCGGGAGCGGTGCTCGAGTACGGCGTGCGGTTCAGCAGGCCTGTCGTCGTGCCGGACGACGACGCGGGTGCGACGGTGACCGTTGCCGGCGTCGTCGAGGACAAGCTCGAGAGCAACCGCGTGGTCGTCGGTCTCACGGCCACGGTCGAGGGCCGCAAGGTGCTCATGGCCGCGCGGGCCACCGTGCGCCTGCCCTGACGGGCGGGTCCGCCCGGTCGGCGGGTCACCCTGTGGACAGTCAGGATCGGCCTGCTCCGCGGCCTACGATGACGAGCAGGGAGGTCTCAATGACCACGACAACAGCGATCGCCCGTTCCGGCCCGGCGATCCGCGCCGCTCTGATGCAGTGGTCACCCGGTGAGTGCGCGCAGTTCGAGGCCGAGTTTCGGGAGGCTGCGCAGGTGGCCGGGGAACGCTTCGACCTCGCCCCGCTCGACGCGCTCCTGGAACGCTGGTGGCGGATCGCGAACGTCCGCGCTCAACCGCTGACCGACGAGGAGCACGCGCTGCTTGCTCGCTTCCGTGCCGGCGATGAGCGGGGGTTGTATGTCCGCGAGGCAGATGGCTGGCGGCAGCTGTAGTCCTGTCGTGAGCCAGCCGCCGGACGACGTCGTCGCCCTCGCCGAGCAGCGCGCCACCGCCCGCACCGAGAAGGACTTCGCCGAGAGCGACCGCCTCCGCGATGAGATCGCCGCCGCCGGGTGGACGGTCCGCGACGGGCCGGACGGCTACGAGCTGGCCGCGCGCCCCCCGTACGACGTCCTGCTCTCGGTCTCCGACCTTCCCGACCGCACCGGCGACCCCGACGACGGCCGGTGCACCGTCGGGCTGCTCGTCGAGGGCTGGCCGGACGACGTCCGGACCTGCGTCGAGGCGCTCGTCCGGCACGCCCCGCCGGACGTGGTCGTCGTCCTGCTGGAGAACGGCCCGACCGATGCGGGCGCGGCGGTGCACGAGCTGGCCGCAGCCCACCCGGGCCGGGTCAGGGAGCTGCACGTCGAGCGGATCGCGGGCTGGAGCGCGGCCCGGCAGGCGCTGCTCGACGCCGACACCGCGGCCGTGCACGTGCTGCTCGACCCGTCCACGGTGCTGGAGGGGGACGCTCTCACGCCGGTGCTGGAGGCCTTCGAGGATCCCTCGGTCGCCGGGGCCGGCTGGCGGGGCGTGCGGGTGGCGGACGGCTGGCGCGAGTTCGTCAGTGCCGGGCCGGGCGAGGTGGAGGCCCTGCTCGGATACCTGTTCGCGGTCCGGCGCAGCGCGGCGCGGCAGGTCCCGCTCCCGCCGAAGGCCCGGTTCTACCGCAACGCCGACATCGAGTGGTCGTTCTTGCTGCGCGAGGCCGGGGCGGGCCGGCTCGTGGTCCCTGCCGGCGACCTTCCGGTGCGCCAGGACCGGCACCGCGGCTATCACGAGACCCCGGCTGACCATCGGGACAGGGAGTCCAAGAAGACCTACGACCGCTTCCTGCAGCGCTTCCGCGGCCGGGAGGACCTGCGGCTGGGCCCTCGGACGTGACCCGACGCTAACCTGACCTGCGACTCACCGCAGGGAGGCGATGTGCGCAGAGGAACCGCAACGGCTCTGGCCCTGGCCGGTGTCGGGACTTTCGCGGCCGCCAAGCGTGCGGCCGACCGCCGCGCCGCCGTCGTCGCGCCGACGCCTGCTCCCCTGGCCGGCCGCGAACGTCGCGTCGCCACCGAGGACGGCATCGAGCTCGCGGTGACCGAGCACGGGGCGCAGGACGCGCCGGCAGCCACGATCGTCCTGGCGCACGGCTACGTCCAGTCCTCCCAGCTGTGGGCCGGCCAGGTCCGCGACCTGCTGGCCGCTCGCCCGGACCTGCGGGTCGTCACCTATGACCACCGCGGCCACGGCCAGTCCGACCGGACCGGGCGCGAGGGGGCGCGGCTCGAGCAGCTCGGCCGGGACATGGCCCGGGTGATCGACGCGGTGGCGCCGACGGGGCCGGTGCTGGTGGCCGGTCACTCGATGGGCGGCATGACCGTCATGGCGCTGGCCGAGCAGTTCCCCGAGCTGTTCGACCGTCGCATCGTCGGGGTGGCCCTGGTCGGGACCTCCTGCGGTGGTCAGGCGGACGTGACGTACGGCCTTCCCAGGCCGGTCGCCCGGCTGGCGTTGCGGGTCCTGCCGGCCCTGTCCGAGCGGGCCGCGCGCGCCGAGCAGGCCGGTCGCCGGCGCCCGCCGACCGCGCTGATCGAGACCCGGCTGATCTTCGGCAGGGGGGCCGACCGGGCCGACGTACGGCAGGCGCTCGAGGTGCAGGCCGGCTGCTCGATCGAGACCTTCTCGTACTTCCTCGCGACCTTCTCCGACCATGACCGGGCGCACGCGCTCGAGGTGCTGAGCGACGTGCCGGTCGTCATCCTGGGCGGTGAGAGAGACCGGATCTGCCCGATCGAGCACAGCCGGGCCATCGCCGCGGCGCTGCCGCAGGCCGAGCTCCACGTCTTCCCGGGCGTCGGCCACATGGTCCAGCTCGAGCGCCGCGAGCAGGTCAGCGCGCAGCTGCTCGCCCTGCTCGACCGCGCGCTGACCTCCGCGTCGGCCGGCCTCCCCTCGCGCTGATCAGACCGCTACCGCGCCTCGGCCAGTAGGTCGGCGAGCCGGGTCAGACCCCTGTCCAGGTCGGCGTCCCCGAGCGCGTACGACAGCCGGAAGTAGCCGGGCGTCCCGAAGGCCTCACCCGGCACGACCGCGACCCCGACCTCGTCGAGCACCAGCTCAGCCAGCTCGGCGCTGGTGCCAGGCGTCCGCCCGCGCAGTGATCGCCCGAGCAACCCCTTGACCGACGGGTAGCAGTAGAAGGCGCCGTCGGGCTCCGGGCAGGTGACCCCCGGCATCGCGGCGAGCATCCGCACCATGGTCCGGCGTCGCCGGTCGAAGGCCGTCCGCATCTGCGCGACGGCCGACAGGTCACCGGAGACGGCGGTCAGCGCTGCGACCTGCGCCACGTTGTTGACGTTGGAGGTGGCGTGCGACTGCAGGTTGGTCGCCGCCCGCACGACGTCGGGCGGGCCGATCAGCCAACCGACCCGCCAGCCGGTCATGGCGTAGGTCTTCGCCACGCCGTTCACCACGATGCACGTGTCGGCCAGCTCCGGCACCGCGACCGGCATCGAGACGTGCTGGGCGTCGCCGTAGACCAGGTGCTCGTAGATCTCGTCGGCCACGACCCAGATGTCGTGTTCGAGCGCCCACCGGCCGACCGCCTCGACCTCGGCCGGGCTGGCGACGGCGCCGGTCGGGTTGGCCGGTGAGCACCACAGCAAGACCTTGGTACGCGGCGTGCGCGCCGCCTCGAGTTGCTCGACAGTGACCCGGTAGCCCTGCTGCTCGGTCGTCACGATGTCGACGGGCACCCCCCCGGCGAGCCGGATCGCCTCCGGGTAGGTCGTCCACCAGGGAGCCGGCAGCAGCACCTCGTCGCCGGGGTCGAGCAGCGTGGCGAACGCCTCGTAGACCGCCTGCTTGCCGCCGTTGGTGACGAGCACCTGACCGGCCGAGACCCGGTAGCCGCTGTCCCGGGCCGTCTTGGCCGCGATCGCCGCCCGCAGTCCGGGCAGCCCGGCCGCCGGGGTGTAGCGGTGGTTGCTCGGGTCTGCGCACGCCGCCGCGGCGGCCCGGACGATCGGCTCGGGGGTGGGAAAGTCCGGCTCGCCGGCGCCGAAGCCGATGACGTCCTCGCCGGCGGCCTTCTTCGCCTTCGCCTTCGCATCGACGGCGAGGGTCGCCGACTCGGCGATCGAGCCCACCCGGGCGGACAGCCGTGCTGGGATGGTCATGTCCTCATCGTCGCGCGCTGTGTCGAGCGCCTTTCGCGCGGGTGGGGACCTCGCAGTCCGGCGACGCCGTACACTCTTGGCATCTGGGGGCCTGAGCCTCCCGCTCCGGCGCGCCTGCGCATCGGTGCGGAAGTTCCTCTCGCCGGCCTCCGGAGGGGTGTAGCTCAGTTGGCCAGAGCGCCGGTCTCCAAAACCGGATGTCGCAGGTTCGACCCCTGTCACCCCTGCAGGCAGACCCGAACGACGAGCAGCCACTCACGAGCAAGGAGACGGCGATGAGCGACAACGCGGGGACCGGCACCGATGTCGCCACGCCTGACCGCGGTCGTTCCGGGCGCACGTCCAAGGACCGGGCCCCCGGCCGGCTCAAGCGGATGGTCACGTTCTACAAGCAGGTCGTGGCCGAGCTCCGCAAGGTGATCTGGCCGACCCGCCGCGAGCTGCTCACCTACACCAGCGTGGTGCTGGTGTTCGTCTTCTTCATGGTGGCCGTCGTCAGCGCCTACGACTTCGTGTTCAGCCAGGGCGTCCTCAAGGTGTTCGGCGGCGACTAGCCGCCGTCCCCCGCGACCGTCCCGTCCCGTCCCGACCCCCGCACCCCCCGCACCCCCCGCACCACGACCAGAACAGGACGTGTCCGTGTCCGAGCACACGCTGCCCGCCGCCTCCCTGCCGGTCGACGGCGCCCGGTCCGAGCAGTCCGAGGGCGACGCTTCCGCACCGGACGCTTCGAGCGGACAGCTCGTCGATGCCGCTCCGGACGGCGCCCCGGCTGAGCCGCCCCCCGCCGTGGACCTCGACCCAGCCGACCAGCTGCGCGCCGAGCTGTCCGGCCAGCAGGGCGACTGGTACGTCGTGCACTCCTACGCCGGCTACGAGAACAAGGTGAAGACCAATCTCGAGAGCCGCATCAGTTCGCTGAACATGGAGGACTACATCTACGCGATCGAGGTCCCGGTCGAGGAGGTGACCGAGATCAAGGGTGGCAAGCGTCAGCAGGTCATCCGCAAGAAGCTGCCCGGCTACCTGTTCGTCCGCATGGACCTCACCGACGAGTCGTGGTCGGTCGTACGCAACACCCCGGGCGTCACCGGCTTCGTCGGCCAGACCTCGCGACCCTCGCCGCTGTCCATCGACGAGGTCGTCAAGATGATCGCCCCGCCCAAGCAGAAGACGGTCGTTGCCCAGAAGGCGGTCGACTTCGAGGTCGGCGAGTCCATCACCGTCACCGACGGGCCGTTCGCCACCCTGCCGGCCACCATCAACGAGATCAATCTCGACAACCAGAAGCTCAAGGTCCTGGTGTCGATCTTCGGCCGGGAGACTCCGGTCGAGCTGTCCTTCAACCAGGTCGCCAAGCTCTAGCGCTCGGCGCCCCTCCCAGAGAGAACTGACATGCCTCCCAAGAAGAAGAAGCTCACCGCCGTGATCAAGCTCCAGATCAAGGCCGGTGTCGCGACGCCAGCGCCGCCGGTGGGGCCTGCCCTCGGGCAGCACGGCGTGAACATCATGGAGTTCTGCAAGCAGTACAACGCGGCGACCGAGGCGCAGCGGGGCGACATCGTCCCGGTCGAGATCTCGGTGTTCGAGGACCGGTCGTTCACCTTCATCACCAAGACGCCGCCAGCTGCCCGGCTGATCCTCAAGGCGGCGGGTGTCGACAAGGGCTCGCCGACGCCGCACACCAAGAAGGTCGCCACCATCTCGCAGGCGCAGGTCCGTGAGATCGCCAGCACCAAGCTCGCCGACCTCAACGCCAACGACGTCGACGCAGCCGCGAAGATCATCGCGGGCACGGCCCGATCGATGGGCATCACCGTCTCGAAGTAGGAGCCCGCGCCACCTGTGGGAGGACCCGGACCGTCCGGGCCCGCCAGCACCACGGCTGCCCCGTTCGGGGCGAAGAAGGAGCACCATGAAGCGCAGCAAGGCCTACCGGGCCGCGGCCGACAAGGTCGACCTGGACAACCTCTACACCCCGCTCGAGGCGGTCCGCCTCGCCCAGCAGACGTCTGTCACGAAGTACGACGGGACCGTCGAGGTCGCCATGCGGCTCGGCGTCGACCCGCGCAAGGCCGACCAGATGGTGCGCGGCACGGTCAACCTGCCGCACGGCACCGGCAAGACGGCCCGCGTCATCGTCTTCGCGACCGGTGAGAAGGCCGAGCAGGCCCGTGCAGCCGGGGCCGACGAGGTCGGCGGCGACGAGCTGATCGAGAAGATCCAGAAGGGGTTCCTCGACTTCGACGCGGCGGTCGCGACCCCCGACCAGATGGGCAAGGTGGGCAAGATCGCCCGCATCCTCGGCCCGCGTGGGCTCATGCCCAACCCCAAGACCGGCACCGTGACGGCTGACGTCACCAAGGCGGTCTCGGAGATCAAGGGCGGCAAGGTCAACTTCCGGGTCGACAAGCAGGCCAACCTCCATCTGGTCATCGGCAAGGTCTCCTTCGACGAGAAGCAGCTGGTCGAGAACTACCGGGTCGCGCTGGACGAGGTCACCCGGGCCAAGCCGGCCAGCTCCAAGGGCACCTACCTGCGCAAGATCGCCGTCTCCACCACGATGGGCCCCGGCATCCCGGTGGACCCGAAGCGGGCGCGCAACCTGCTCGAGGACGGCGCGGAGGCCCGGGAGCAGTAGCCCGGCTGGCCCCCAGCCGGCCCCAGTCCGCCCAGGCAAGATCTTCGGGGAGTGCACAGGATGCCCACCCTGTGAACTCCCCGAAGATCTTGGGTCGGTCCCGGGTCTGGCGCGGAGTAGCCGTCTGCCTGCGGTCAGTAACGGCCGGGCTGGCTGCTAGTGTCGTCACTGCCCAAGACCGCCGGTCGCCACTGCTTGCAGTGGTCGAAGGCCCCGTTCTCGCGAGCGGGCGACCCGCGTAGGTGAACACGGACAGCGCCCGGGACTTCTCACGGGCGACTCGAGCTCCCCGTGCGCGCCCGCGCCGGGGAGCCCTCTCGTTTCGCGGGGCACCGGCTCCGAATCGAGAGGAGGCGCATGGCCGTCGACACTGCGAACAGCGACACCGTCCAGCACGCCCGTTCGAGCGTCCGGCCCGACAAGGCCGCTGCGGTGGCCGAGATCGCCGAGGCGTTTCGCCGCTCCGCGGCGTCGGTGCTGACTGAGTACCGCGGTCTGACCGTGGCCGAGCTCAGCGAGCTGCGGGTCGCCCTGGGCGCCGACACGACGTACACCGTCGTGAAGAACACGCTGACCAAGATCGCCGCAGCGGACGCCGGTGTGCCCGGCGTGGAGGCGCTGCTCCAGGGTCCGACCGCTGTCGCCTTCATCTCGGGCGAACCGGTGGCGGCGGCCAAGGCGCTGCGCGAGTTCGCCAAGGCGCACCCCGTCCTGGTGGTCAAGGGCGGCGTCATGGACGGCAAGGCGCTCACGGTCGAGGAGATCCGCCAGCTCGCCGACCTGGAGTCGCGCGAGGTCCTGCTCGCCAAGATGGCCGGCGCGCTGCTCGCCTCGCTCAGCAACGCCGTCTACCTGTTCAACGCCCCACTCGCGCAGGTCGCCCGCCTCGCCGGCGCCTTGCAGGCCAAGGCGGAGGCCGACCCGTCGGTCCTCGCCGGGGGGGCCGGCACGCCGGACGCCCCGGACGCCCCGGCCGACAGCACCGAGGTCGTTCCGGCGCCTGCGCAGGAGCCGGCCCCGTCCGAGGCAAGTGCGGACGAGTCCGCACCGGTACAGAGCGACGCCGGCACCGAGAGCACCAGCACCGACACCCCTAGCACCGAGAGCGACGACACCACCACTGACTGACCGGCTCCGGCCGACGCACCACCACCTATCCCGCCGGAACCGGCAACGATCACAGGAGGACCGCCATCATGGCCAAGCTCAGCACCGACGAGCTCCTTGACGCATTCAAGGAGATGACGCTGATCGAGCTCAGCACGTTCGTCAAGCAGTTCGAGGAGACCTTCGGGGTCACCGCTGCCGCACCGGTCGCCGTCGCGGCCGCCCCGGGCGCTGGAGGCGGTGGCGGCGAGGAGGCCGCCGCTGAGCAGGACGAGTTCGACGTCGTCCTCGAAGCCGCGGGGGAGAAGAAGATCCAGGTCATCAAGGAGGTCCGCAGCCTCACCAGCCTGGGCCTGAAGGAGGCCAAGGACCTGGTGGACGGCGCCCCCAAGGCCGTGCTCGAGAAGGTTGCCAAGGACGTCGCTGAGAAGGCGAAGGCCGCGCTCGAGGCCGCCGGCGCCACGGTGACCATGAAGTAGCCAGCACCACCACTGAACATCCTGACGGGGGATGGCACGCCACTCGGCGCGCTGTCCCCCGTCGGCACGAGCCGGGTTGTCCGGATCTGCCAGCTCGACTGAACGTATGTTACTGACCAGTTCGCAGGACGCACCCCTGCGACGTACACTCGGAACGTGTGAGCGCGATCACAGCGAGTCACCACGCTGACTCGCTCGTTGTGCTTCACAGCGCCGCAGGACGGAGGACCCCGACCTTGCGGCCCACGACGACGTGGACGGAGCAGCAGTGGGTGTCGAGATCCGCGTCGAACACCTCACCAAGCGGTTCGGGCGGCAGACGATCTGGGAGGACGTCAGCCTGACCCTGCCGGCCGGTGAGATCAGCGTCATGCTCGGTCCGTCGGGGACCGGCAAGTCGGTGTTCCTCAAGACCCTCATCGGCCTGCTGAAGCCCGAGACCGGCTCGATCACGATCGACGGCCGCGACATCACCAAGGTCAAGGAGCGCGAGCTCTACGAGATCCGCAAGCTGTTCGGGGTGCTGTTCCAGGACGGCGCGCTGTTCGGGTCGCAGAACCTCTACGACAACATCGCCTTCCCCCTTCGGGAGCACACCAAGAAGTCCGAGCGTCAGATCAAGGACATCGTGCTCGAGAAGATGGAGATGACCGGCCTGACCGGGGCCGAGAAGAAGCTGCCGGGTGAGATCTCCGGCGGCATGCGCAAGCGAGCGGGACTTGCCCGGGCACTCGTGCTCGACCCGGAGATCCTGCTGTTCGACGAGCCCGACTCGGGCTTGGACCCGGTCCGCACGGCCTACCTCAACCAGCTGATCGTCGATCTCAACGCCGAGATCAAGGCGACCTTCCTCATCGTCACCCACGACATCGCGACCGCGCGCAGCGTGCCGGACAACATCGGACTGCTCTACCGCCGCCACCTCGCGATGTTCGGTCCGCGCGAGATGCTGCTGTCCAGCAACGAGCCGGTCGTCCGGCAGTTCCTCAACGGCCAGCGCCAGGGACCGATCGGCATGGCGGAGGAGAAGGACGCGGGGGAGCTGGCCGCCGAGGCCGCCGGGGGCGAGAGCCTGGGCACGCTGCCGCCCATCCCCGAGCAGCTGCCGACCTCCGACGGCGTGACGCGCACGAGCCAGCGCGATCCCGGCTCCTGGTTGCGCGAGCACGGCGTCGTCCCGCCGCCCGGATCGTTCCCGGGGCTGGACGTCGACGTCCCGGAGCAGCGTGAGGACGGGGTGACCGGGTGGACCGGCGCCCGGCCGCCGCAGCCGGTGCCCGCCAGGGCCGACGGGCGGGGCGCTCTCACCGCAGCCCCCGTGGAGGTCTCCGCCGCGCAGTCGCCGGCAGGGCCGCGCCGACCGATCCGCTCCCGCGTGCCGGCAGCCAAGAGCGCCCGGACGCCCCGCCGCTGATGGCCGCGAACCTCACGGCGCCGGTCCGCGGAGCCGGCGGCTTCTTCGCCTTCTCGCTGGACGTGCTGCGCAGCCTTTTCAAGCGGCCGTTCCAGGGCGCGGAGTTCGTGCAGCAGGCGTGGTTCATCGCCAGCGTCACGATCCTGCCGACCGCGCTGGTCTCGATCCCGTTCGGCGCCGTGCTCGCGCTGCAGATCGGCAACCTCACCAAGCAGATCGGCGCGCAGTCCTTCACCGGCGCGGTCGCCGTGCTCGGCATCGTGCGCGAGGCCAGCCCGATCGTGACCGCCCTGCTCATCGCGGGTGCCGGGGGCTCGGCCATCTGCGCCGATCTCGGCTCGCGCAAGATCCGTGACGAGATCGACGCGATGGAGGTGCTCGGGGTCAGCCCGCTCCAGCGCCTGGTCGTCCCTCGGGTGCTCGCCACGATGCTGGTGGCCTTCTTCCTCAACGGGCTCGTCGCGGTCGTCGGGGTCTGCGGTGGCTACTTCTTCAACGTCGTCCTGCAGGGCGGGACGCCGGGGGCCTACCTCGCGTCGTTCACGGCTCTGGCGCAGCTGCCCGACCTCTACGTCGGCCAGCTCAAGGCGGTGATCTTCGGCTTGATCGCCGCCCTGGTGGCGTCCTACAAGGGACTGAACGCGGGCGGCGGCCCCAAGGGGGTCGGCGACGCGGTCAACCAGAGCGTCGTCATCAGCTTCATGCTGCTGTTCCTCACCAACTTCATCATCACGGCCGTCTACTTCGAAGTCGTCCCGCAGAAGGGCGGGTGAGCGCGTGAGCACCGTCGGTGCCCCGCTGCCACCGGTCCTGCAGCGTCCCGCCCGGGTGCTCAAGGCCGTCGGGCGCCGGCCGCTCGCGGCACTGGACGACCTCGGCGCCCAGCTGTCGTTCTACGCCCGCTCGCTGGGCTGGACCTACCGCGTCCTGCTCCGTTACAAGAAGGAGGTCGTCCGCCTGCTGGCCGAGGTCAGCCTCGGCAGCGGCGCTTTGGCGTTGGTCGGCGGCACGGTCGGCGTCATCGCCTTCCTCACCTTCTTCACCGGCACCGAGGTCGGGCTGCAGGGCTACGCCGCGCTCAACCAGCTCGGGGTGGCCAACTTCACCGCGTTCATCTCCGCCTACTTCAACACCCGCGAGATCGCCCCGCTCGTCGCCGCCCTCGCTCTGTCCGCGACCGTCGGCTGCGGGTTCACCGCCCAGCTCGGCGCCATGCGGATCTCCGAGGAGGTCGACGCCCTCGAGGTCATGGGCGTGCCGTCGCTGCCCTTTCTCGTGACCACCCGGATGATCGCCGGCTTCATCGCCGTGACCCCGCTCTACGTCATCGGCCTGCTGTCGTCCTACTTCGCGGCGCGGCTGATCACGACCGGTTTCTACGGCCAGTCGACCGGCACCTACGACCAGTACTTCAACCAGTACCTCCCGCCGGTCGACGTGCTCTACAGCTTCCTCAAGGTGCTCGTCTTCGCGGTCATCATCATCCTGATCCACTGCTACTACGGCTACTACGCCAGCGGCGGCCCGGCCGGCGTGGGGGTCGCGGTGGGGCGCGCGGTCCGTACCGCCATCGTCGCGGTCAACGTCGTGGACTTCTTCCTGTCGCTCGCCATCTGGGGCGCGACCACGACCGTACGAATAGCCGGCTGATGGCGCCCCCCCTTGCCCTGGGCCGGGCGGCGACGGCGCGAAGGCGACTGTCCGGGATCGCCTTCCTGCTCGTGATCGCCGCCCTCATCGGGCTGACAATCGCCATCTACCAGAAGGCCTTCACCCCGGTGGTGACCGTTGTGCTCGAGGCCGACCGGGCCGGCAACCAGCTGTCGGCGCCGGCCGACGTCAAGGTTCGCGGGCTGATCGTCGGCGAGGTACGCCGGATCACCTCGACCGGCCGCGGCGCCACCCTGGAGTTGGCGCTCGACCCGGACCGGATGGACCTGATCCCGGCCAACGTCCAGGCCCAGCTGATCCCCAAGACCCTGTTCGGGGAGAAGTACGTCAGCCTCGTCGTCCCGCCGCAGCCCGCCGACCAGCGGCTCGGCGAGGGCGACGTCATCGGCATGGACCGCTCCGAGACCGCCCGGGAGACCGAGCAGGCGCTCAACAACCTGCTGCCGCTGCTGCAGACACTGCGGCCGCAGGACGTCAGCGTCACCCTGAATGCGCTGTCCAGCGCCCTGCGTGGTCGGGGTGACCGGCTCGGCGAGAACCTCGTGCTCGTCGACGACTACCTGAAAGGCCTCAACCCGTCGGTCCCCACGCTGGGTGAGGACTTCCGGGGTCTGGCTGATCTCGCTGACACCCTGGACCAGGCCGCACCGGATCTGCTCGAGGTGCTGGACAACCTCAGCTTCGTCAACCGCTCCCTGGTCGACCAGGAGCAGGCGCTGTCCACCTTCCTCACCTCCACGACCGGGGCGGCCGGCGAGACCGACCGCTTCCTGCGGGAGAACGAGAGCCGCCTGGTCACGCTGGCCGCAGACAGTCGGCCGGTGCTCGAGACCTTCGCGCGGTACGCGCCGCAGTTCCCCTGCCTGGCGCAGGGGCTCGCCGCCTCGAACGGCTTCATCGGGGATGCCTTTGGGGGCCTGCAGCCCGGTCTGCACATCACCCTGGAGGTCGTCGACGCGCGCCCGGGCTTCCGGCCCGGCCGGGACGAGCCGGCGTACAAGGACGATCGCGGTCCCGACTGCGTGGACCTGCCGAACCCGGAGGGGCAGGAGCCCGACGTCAACCTGCAGGACGGGTTCAACGACGCCAACGGCCCCGACGACAGCTCGACGCCGGAACAGGCCACGCCGAGCCTTCCGGCGCCGGGCCTTCGCGCGAACAGCCTGCCGGGCTCGCAGCGCGAGGTCATGGGCGCGGTCCTCGGGCCGGTGCTGGGAGTCCCGTCGGACGAGGTCCCCGACCTCGCCTACCTGCTGTTCGGGCCGATGGCCCGCGGCACCTCGGTGGGGCTGTCGTGAAGACCTCGGCCGCGCTGATCAAGCTGATCATCTTCATGGTGGTGACGTCGATCCTCACGCTGGCGCTCGCGACCACGATCGGCAACGTCCGCTTCGGCGGCAGCACGTCCTACAAGGCGGTGTTCGGCGACGTCACCGGCCTGCTGCCGGGCAACGAGGTGCGGATCGCCGGCGTACGGGTCGGGCAGGTCGAGTCCATCGAGGTGCACCAGCGGAACCTGGCGCTGGTCGAGTTCCGGCTGGAAGGGGACCGCGAGATCGCGCAGAGCGTGATCGCCCGGCTGCGCTACCGCAACATCGTCGGTGAGCGCTACATCGCGCTCACCGAGGGGACCGGGACGGCCGACCCGCTGGAACAGGGCGCCACCCTGCCGCTGGCGCAGACCCGCAACGCCTTGGACCTGACGGTGCTGTTCAACGGCTTCCGGCCGCTGTTCCAGGCGCTGGACCCGCAGTCGGTCAACCAGGCTGCGTTCGAGCTGATCCAGACGCTGCAGGGCGAGGGCGGGACGATCGAGAGCCTGATGGCGCGTACGGCGTCCCTGACCAACACGCTGGCCGACCGGGACGAGGTGATCGGCCGGGTGCTGGACAATCTCGAGAAGGTGCTGGCCACCGTCGATGACCGGGGTACGGAGCTCGCCGACCTGATCGTGCAGCTGCGCCGACTCGCGGCCGGCTTCGCGCAGGACCGGGAGGAGATCGGACAGTCGCTGGACGGCATCAGCGACCTGACCTCGGCCACCGCCGCACTGCTGGGCGACGTACGTGCACCGCTGCGCAGCGACATCCGTGAGCTCGGCGAGCTGGCCACGACCCTCGATGACAGCAAGGAGATCGTCGACGGCGTCCTGCAGCGCCTGCCGGGCAAGCTCGACGCGCTCGTCAGCACGGCGACCTACGGCTCGTTCTTCAACTTCTACCTGTGCGGCTTTGACGGCAAGCTGATCGTGGACGACGGCTCGGCGCAGGGCCGCAACCTGCTGGCCGACGAGCAGTTCGTCAACGACGTCGCGCGGTGCAAGCGCGAAGGCGGCCCTCCGGTCGCTGCGGGAGCGCCGCGATGACGCCCTTCCGCGAACGCAACCAGACGGTCATCGGCGCCATCGGGATCGCCGCCATCCTCACCGTGCTGGCCGCCTCCTTCAACATCGACCGGATCGTGGGGGGTGAGGAGTACCGCGCCGAGTTCAGCGAAGCGGCCGGTCTCGCGCCGAATGACGAGGTGCGCATCGCCGGCGTCAAGGTCGGCAAGGTGCTCGCCGTCGAGCTGGCCGGCGACCGGGTGCAGGTGCAGTTCCGCGTCAACGACGCCGAGATGGGCAACCGCACCCGGGCCGACATCCGGATCAAGACGGTGCTCGGCCGCAAGTTCCTGTCGCTGTCCCCGGACGGGGACGGCACCCTCGAGCAGGGCTCGGTCATCCCGCTGGGGCGGACCTCCTCGCCGTACGACATCACGCAGGCCTTTGGTGACCTGTCCACGACCGTGCAGGAGATCGACGACGAACAGCTCGCCGAGTCCTTCCGGGTGCTGGCCGACACCTTCCGGGACACTCCCGACGAGGTCCGGGCCTCGCTCGAGGGCCTGTCGCGGCTGTCCCGGGCCATCGCCGCACGCGACGAGCAGCTCGGGGCCCTGCTGGAGCGGACCCGCGGGGTCAGCCAGGTGCTGGCCGACCGCGACCAGGACCTGACGGCCTTCCTCGCCGACAGCTCGCTGGTCCTGCAGGAGGTCCAGCGACGGCGCGAGGCGATCAGCCGGCTGCTGGACACGACGACCCAGCTGTCCGAGCAGCTCATTGCGCTGGTCCGGGAGAACCGCGCCGAGCTCCAGCCGGCGCTGGAGCGGCTGCGCGGGGTGGCGCAGGTGCTGCGCAAGAACCAGGACAACCTCGACCGCAGCATCGAGCGGCTGGCCCCGTTCGTGCGCATCTTCGCCGACAACCTCGGCAACGGTCGCTGGTTCGACACCTTCGTGGCGAACCTGCTGCCGCCCGGCGGAAGCTTCGTGCCTGGCGAGTTCGGCAAGGACGGCTCCTCCCGGCCGACCGGTGGGCCCCGATGAACCGCCGTGTCGCCCGCTTCGGGCTGGGTGTCGTGGCGTTGGCCCTGCTCGGCGGTGCCGCCGGCTGCGGGACCTTCGGCGGTGGGCCGGAGCAGCGGTCACTGTCCGCGGACTTCGAGCGGACCGTGGGCCTGTATGTAGCCAGCGACGTACGCGTGCTCGGCGTCCGCATCGGGGAGGTCACCGGCATCGAGCCGCGCGGCACGTCGGTCCGGGTCACGATGACCTACGACGCGAAGTACGACGTGCCTGCCGACGCCCAGGCCTTCCTCGTCGCACCGTCGATCGTCAGCGACCGCTACGTCCAGCTGACGCCGGTGTTCCAGGGCGGTGAGGTGCTGGCCGACGGCGCGGTGCTCGGCACCGACCGGACCGACGTGCCGGTGGAGCTCGATGAGATCTTCTCCTCGCTCAACGAGCTCAACCTGGCGCTCGGTCCGCAGGGCGCCAACAAGGACGGGGCGCTGTCGGACCTGCTCGACGTCGGGGCACGAAACCTCGACGGCAACGGCCTGCTGCTCAACAGCACGCTGAAGGACTTCTCGACGCTGGTGTCCACCCTCAGCGACCAGCGGGAGGACCTGTTCGGCACCGTGGCGAACCTGCAGAACTTCACCACCACGATCGCGCAGAGCGACGGCACGGTGCGGGCCTTCAACCGCGACCTCGCCGCGGTGGCCGACCAGCTCGCGGCCGAGCGGCAGGACCTCGCGACCGCCGTACAGCAGCTGTCGGTCGCGCTCGGTGAGATCGCCAGCTTCGTACGGGAGAACAAGGACGACCTGACCGCGAGCGTCAGCGATCTCGCCTCGGTCACCGGGGTGCTGGTCAAGCAGCGCGCCGCGCTCGAGGAGTTCCTCGATGTGGCGCCGACGGCGTTGTCGAACCTGCAGCTCGCCTACAACCCCGAGTCCGGGACGCTCGACACCCGCGACAACGGGGTCGCCGACTTCGAGGCCAACCCGCTCGGGGCCGTCTGCGACGCGCTGGTGGGCTCGGGTCAGGACCCGGCACTGTGCGAGCAGCTCGCCGGGGCCCTGTCCGGACTGCCCCTGCCGCCACCACCCGGGGGTGGCGGCGCCGGGGCGGCGGCCGCACCGGCACCGGGCGCGCTGCCGGCCCTGCCGGCCCTTCCGACGGGCCGCGACATGACTCTCGGCGGCATCCTGGACGGTGGGCGATGACGCGGCGGTCCCGGCTTCGTCCCGGCGCCGTGCTGGTCAGCGCCGCGCTGCTCACCGGCTGCGGCTTCGAGGGCGCGTCGA
Organism: Mycobacteriales bacterium; assembly: GCA_038256525.1. GTDB lineage: Bacteria > Actinomycetota > Actinomycetes > Mycobacteriales > SCTD01 > SCTD01. Next base: position 15,777 of record JBBSKF010000053.1, read on the forward strand.
GCATCCCGCTGCCGGGCGGGGAAGGCAACGGCCCGGGTGCGTACGAGGTGACGCTGGAGTTCACCGACGTGCTCGACCTCGTCCAGCAGTCCGCCGTCAAGGTGGACGACGTCACCGTGGGCAGCGTCCAGGCGCTGGACGTCGACGGCTTCACCGCGCGGGTCGTCGTGAGCCTCAACCGCGAGGTCGTCCTGCCGGCCAACACACGGGCCAGCCTGCGGCAGACCAGCCTGCTCGGCGAGAAGTTCGTCAGCTTCGACCCGCCGCCGCCGGCCGACGCCACCGGCCGGCTCCGGGACGGCGACATCATCGGCTTGGCCCGCACCACCCGCGGCGCCGAGATCGAGGAGGTGCTGTCGGCGCTGTCGCTGGTGCTCAACGGCGGCAGCCTCGAACAGCTGCAGGTGATCAACACCGAGCTGATCGCCGCGCTCGAGGGCCGTGAGGACCGGGTCAAGGACCTGCTCGACCAGCTCAACATCTTCGTCGGCGGGCTCGACGCGCAGAAGGGGCAGATCGTCCGGGCCCTCGACAGCCTGGACCGGCTCACCGGCCAACTCGTCGGAGAGCGCGACATCATCGCCAGCGCGCTCGCCGACATCCCGCCCGGGGTCGAGGTGCTCAGCGGGCAGCGGGAGAACCTCACGAAGGTGCTCACCTCGCTCGACGAGCTCGGCGACGTCGCGGTGCGGGTGATCCGCGCGACGCAGGCCGACACCGTCGCCGACCTGCGGGCGCTCGAGCCGATCCTGACCCAGCTCAACGTGGCCGGCAAGGCGCTGCCGGAGGCGCTCGAGATCCTCACCACCTATCCGTTCCCCGGATCGGTGACCGAGGGCATCAAGGGCGACTACGCGAACCTGTTCATCACCCTCGACGTCAACCTGACCGGTGTCGGGCGGCTCACCGGACTGCCGCTGCCCGCGGTGCCGGGGCTGCCGGCCGACCCAGGCCCCGGGTTGTCGCCGGGCGCGCCGCCCGCTCCGCCGCCGCTACCGCTGCCGCTGCCTGGCGGCGGCATCCCGGGCCTGCCGCCCCTACCGCCGCCTGCGCTGCCGCCGCTGGAGCCACCGGCACCGCCACCGCCGGGCGATCTGCCCGGTCTGCCCGGTCTGCCAGGGCTGTCCAGCCGCGACTCCGGTGGACTGCTCCGGCTGCTGATCGGAGGCCTGCTGTGATCACCCGCCAGACCCAGGTGCAGCTGCTGGTCTTCCTGCTCCTGTCGGCGATCGGACTGAGCTACACCGGCCTGCGCTACGCCGGTCTGGGCAGGTACTTCGTCGACCAGGGCTACGTCGTCTCCGCCGACTTCGTCGACTCCGGCGGCATCTTCGAGGGCGCCGAGGTGACCTATCGCGGGGTGCCCGTCGGCAAGGTTGCCGACCTGCAGCTGATCGAGGACGGCGTGCAGGTCGACCTGCGGCTGCGGCCGGGCACGCAGGTGCCGGCCGGGACGAAGGCCGTCGTCGCCAACCGGTCTGCCGTCGGTGAGCAGTACGTCGACCTGCTCCCGACCCGGGACGGCGCGCCGTTCATGGCCGCTGGAGACACGATCCCCCAGGCGCAGACTGCGATCCCGGTCTCGCCGACCGAGCTGGTCGTCAACCTCGACGACTTCGTCACGAGCCTGTCCACCGAGGACCTCGCGGTCGTGCTGTCCGAGCTCGGCACCGCCTTCGGCAACGGTGCCGGTGACAGCCTGCAGCAGATCCTCGACGACGGCGATGTCCTGACCCGGGCCGCCCTCGAGGCGCTGCCCGAGACGACGACGTTGATCCGCGACGGCGAGACCGCCTTGAACACCCAGCGCGAGGTGTCCGGGCAGTTCAAGAGCTTCAACGCCGATCTTGCGGACCTGACCGCGACGCTGCGCAGCAGCGACCCCGACTTCCGCCGGCTGTTCGCGAACGGGACGCAGAGCGCGAACGAGCTGACCGATCTGATCCGCAGGAACAACAGCGACCTGCCGGTCCTGCTGCAGAACCTGGTCACCGTCGCGCAGATCCAGAAGGTGCGCCTTCCCGCCGTACGCCAGATCCTGGTCACCTACCCCAATGTCGTCGCCGGCGGCTTCACCGTCGTGCCGGGTGACGGCACGACGCACTTCGGCCTCGTGACCGACCAGGCGCCGCCGGTCTGCGAGCAGGGTTACGAAGGAACCGACCGGCGCACCCCGTTCGAGACCGAGACGCGTACGCCCAATCTCGCGGTCGGCTGCACGCTGCCCCAAGGCGACCCGTCGAGCGTGCGAGGGGCGGCGCGGGCACCGCGACCGGGCGACGCGCGGGCCGGTGGCTCGAGGTCGACAGGATCGCGGGGGGCGGGCTCGCGGGCGCCCTCGTTCGACGAGTCCGACACGACGGTGTTCGGCGACTATGACCCGGCGAGTGGCCGCGTCATCACGGCGGACGGCGAGCGCCTGTCGATCGGTTCCACCAGCGGTGCCCAGCGGAGCTTCGGGGAGGACTCGTGGCAGTGGCTGCTTCTGGCACCCTTGTCCCGATGACCTCTCCCGAGCAAGCAGCAGACCCGGCCGGTCCAGGACCGGCCGCGACGACGCGATCGCGGCTGCTACTCGTGCTCGCCGTGCTGTGCGTGCTGCTGGCGGTGGCAGCGGTGGTGCTCGGCCTGCGGCTACGGGGCTACGCGCAGACTGAGGATGCCCGAGGTGACGCGCTGCGGGCAGCTCGTCAGTCGGCGCTGAACCTGACCACCATCGACGTCGAGCAGTTCGACGAGGCCGTGCAGCGGGTGCTCGAAGGGTCCACCGGCGACTTCCGGCAGGAGTTCGAGGACAACTCAGGCAATCTCGAGAAGCTGCTCACGGACAATCAGGTGAATGCCGACGGCAGCGTCATCTCAGCCGGCCTGGTCCGGGCGGACAGGAGCAACGCGACGGCACTGGTCGTCGTCGACAGCACCGTGCGCAACACCGCTGTCCCGGAAGGGCGCCTGAACACCTATCGCATGCAGATCGACGTGGAGCGGGTCGATGGGCGGTGGCTCACCTCCGCGCTGCGGTTCGTGGGCTGAGCGATGACCGGACCCTTCGCGCCCCCTCCGGCTGCCGGCGCCGACCGGTGGAGTGACCAGGACCCCACCCAGGCGCGTACGCCGGAGCCGGCCGAGCCGGTGCAGGCTGAGCCCGTGCCGGCCGAGCCCGACGCCGCACTCGCTCCGGCTCCGGCCGTACCGGTCCCGCTCGTGAAACCTCCCGCTGACGCGGCACCACCAGCACCTGTGCCTCCCGCCCCACCCGTACCGGCTGCGCCTCCCGGGCCGCCTCCGACGGCCGCGCCCACACCGGTCCCGCAGGCTGGTTCTGAGCCGGGTCCGGTCCCCGCTGGCACCTCGCCGCCGAAGGTGTCGTTGTTCAAGAAACCCCACGCTGGCGCGCCTCCGACATCGACCGCAGGCGGTCGGGGCGTCCTGCCGCTCGCCCTGGTGGGCGCGCTGACCGCACTCATGGTGCTCGGCGTCGGCTACCTGGGCTCCCGCCTCTACGCCGAGCGGCAGACCGAGGTGGCTCGCGACGAGGCCATCTCAGCAAGCCGGGACGCGGCTCGGTTGCTGTTCTCCTACGACCACGCGACGCTCGACGAGGACTTCGCCAAAGGCATGTCTGTCACGACGGGACAGTTTCGTGAGGACTACTCCCGCACCACCTCGCAGGTCGTGGCCGACGTCGCCCGGCAGTACAAGGCGGTCGTCGTCGCGGACGTGGTCGAGAGCGCTGTCATCGAGGCTGCCCCCGACGAGGTCACGACGCTGGTCTTTCTGAACCAGGCGACGACCAGCACCCAGATCACCGGGCGGCAGGTGGACCAGAGCCGGGTGCGCATGCGTCTCGTCGAGCAGGACGGCCGTTGGCTGGTGGCCGAGGTGCAGGCACTCTGAGCACCGAATCGGCGAGCACCGATCCGGCGAGCACCGATCCGGCGAGCACCGATCTGGCGAGCACCGAGGCAGCCGCCTTCGTCTTTCCGCCACCGCCGGTCAGCGACATCGGCCCTCCGCGACAGACCCGATCGGGACCACCATGGTCCCTCGTGATCGCGGCGCTCGGGCTGGCCGTCGTCAGCCTCGGCGTCGCCGTCGCGGTCCTGCTGGTCCGACCAGCCGGGTCGGGCACCGACACCGAGGCGGCCCGCGTCCTCGCACTGGAGGCTGCCCGCGAGCGCACGCTGGCCCTCACCTCCTACGACTACCGGCAGCTGGAGGAGAACTTCGCCGGCGTGCTTGCCACGGCCACCGGCCAGTTCGCGACCGACTATCAGGAC